>NZ_JBHYPZ010000056.1:0-30687 GCF_042746485.1 Streptomyces sp. NPDC058751
CTGGCCCATGGGGCGAGCTTGAGCCGTGTGCATTGAAAGGTGCACGCACGGTTCTGAGGGGGCCGGGATGCAGTAATGCATCCCGGCTACCCGACGACTACGGCGACATCATGCACTCGTACGACCCCGTCAGGCACCAGTGGCGCTACGACGTCGGCGGCTACGCCTGGGACAACTCCGAGCTGTCGCCGGACCTGTGGCTGTGGTTCGCCTACCTGCGCAGCGGCCGCGCGGACATCTTCCGCTTCGCCGAGGCCATGACCCGGCACACCGGCGAGGTCGACGTCTACCACCTCGGCCGGTGGGCGGGGCTCGGCACCCGGCACGGAGTGCAGCACTACGCCGACAGCGCCAAACAGCAGCGCATCGCCAACACCACCTACCGGCGCTACTACTACTTCCTCACCGCCGACGAACGCGTCGGCGACCTCATGCGGGCCAACGTCGACTCCGACGAGACGTTCCTCGCCCTGGACCCGCTGCGCAAGATCCGCACCGAGCCGTACACCCCGGACCGGCACGCGCTGTCGATCGGCTTCGGCACGGACTGGAGCGGGCTCGTCTCGGCGTGGCTGACCGAGTGGGAGCGCAAGGGGCCCAAGTGGGAGAAGGCCAGGGCACGGGTGCTGTCCACGATGGAGACCATCGCCGCGCAGCCCAACGGATTCGTCCAGGGCTCCGGCCTGTACGACCTCGACACCGGCCGGTTCGCCGTCGCGGCCGCGCCGGTGGTCGGCGTCTCGCACCTGTCCGCCGTCTTCGGCCTGAACGAACTGTGCGCCGAACTCATCGACCTCGTCGACATGCCCGCCTTCGAGGAGGCGTACCTCGACTACTGCCGCTACTTCAACGCCACCAAGGCCGAACAGGCGGCCCGCTACGGCACCGACTTCGGCACCCTGCTGCTCTTCCAGGGCCATTCGCGCCTCGACGCGTACGCCGCGGTCCGGACGGGCGACGACCGGCTCGCCACCCGCGCCTGGGCGAAGTTCTACGGCTCCGACGGCTACACCGAGTCCTCGCCCTGGAAGACGGAGGAACTGAGCGGACCGGTCACGCTGGTGCCGGGCAGCGAGGCGAGCTGGGTCTACACGAACGACACGGCGCTCTACGGCCTCGCCGCCATCGAGAACCTGGCACTCCTCGGCGACCGGATGCCCTCGTGACCGGCCGCCGGGAGGCCGACGGCCAGTGCCGTGACCGGAAAGGTTCACCGGCTCGCGACGCCCGGCACGGCACCTCGCCGCGTTGTCGCACCACCCAAGTACATCCAGTACGCGGGCGATACTCCGCCTTGCGATGCTCCCCCACTGCCTGAACGGCGTGGGAGGTGCCCCCATCACCGGACGCCGCGAGCTTCCCGGCAAACCTTTCCGGTCACGGCACTAGTGCCGCGGCACTAGTCCATCCGCCCCAGCACCTCCCGCACCCGCCGTGCGTCGCGGATCCGCTGCTCGTACGTGGCGCCCAGGGCGAGCAGCAGCAGACCGGCGAGTGCGGGAGGCGTCCAGCGGGGAAGCGCGTCCACCACCTGCACGACGTACGGGGCGAGTTCGTGCAGGGCGTCCAGGACGAGCACGGCGCCGCCCAGCACGAGCGGAGCCTGCAGCCGGTGCCGGGCACCCAGCAGGGTGACGGCGAGCGCCGCCGCGCCCAGCAGCAGCGGACGCGGCCACTGCCCGTCCCCCCACACCGCGAGCAGGCTCGGCGCGAGCGTCGCGGACAGACCCGGCGCGTACGCCGTCCACGACGACACCGAGTCGTCCGAGCGGCGCCTGAACGCGCCCAGGAGCAGGGCCGGAACCGTCACCGGCAGCGTGTACGCCTCCGGGAAGCCGACGCCCCAGGACGCGAGCCGCACCCAGGAGGCCAGCACGAACAGGGCGGCGGCCGCGTACCCGACGGGGCGCCGGTCCTCCCGTACGGCCGTACCCGCGGCGATCAGCCCGCACAGGGCCAGGACCGTTGCCAGCAGGGCGGGTTCGGCCACCGAGAGCGCTACCGCGAGCAGCCCGGCGAGGCCGCCGGTGATCTCGATCGACAGGGTCGTCGGGGCGTCCTCGGAGCGCGCGGCGAGCAGCGCGGCGGCCACGGGCACGACCAGCACCAGCAGTGCCGTGTGCTGGGGCTGGAGCCCGAGGGAGGCGCCCGCCGCACAGGCGAGGGCCGTCGCGTACCCGAGCGCCGCGGGCGCCGCGACCGGGCCGCGGCCGGGCCGGAGGGCGGCCGCCGCGAACAGGGCGGTCAGCGTCGCGAGCACCGTCAGGGTCGCGGCCTCGGAGGCCAGCGCGAGGAACGCCAGACCGAGTGAGGTGAGCACGGCCGGCACCTGCGCCGTCAGCGGGCGGACGGCCCTGTCGGCGTACCCGAGCAGCGCCGCCGTGGTGAGTCCGTGGACGGCCAGGCCGACCAGGTAAGGGAGTTCGAGGGTCGCCGGGAGGACGAGCACCGCCGCCCACGCCAGGGTCAGCGCGCAGGCCAGGGCGTGCGGACGCCAGGCGGCGGCGCGGACGGCCACCACCGAGGCCGCGGCGACCAGCGCGAGCACGAGCGGCGCCGTGACCGCGTCGGCGGGCCAGGGCAGACCGTTCGTCACCGCCTCCCGCGCGTCCGCCGGGGCACCGGACCAGACGGAGCCCGCCCACCCGGCCGGTCCCACCAGGGTGATCACGACCACGGGCAGGGCCCAGACCACGGCGAGCGCCCCCACGCAGCCGGAGGCCAGGGCGGCCCCGCGGCGCACCGGAGCGGGAAGTCCCGCTCCGGCCACGGCGAGGAGGGCGATCGCGCACACCAGATGGCCGGGGACCGTCCACGCGTCCGGCAGGGACGTGCGCAGCAGCCCGCCGAACGCGACGACGCCGAACAGCCCTCCGGCCGTCGCGACGCCCGTCGCGGTGGCCGCGGTGAGACCCGGCCGCGGGGCGCCCCACGCCGCCGTCAGCGCGATCGACGCGGCGAGGAGGAGGAGTGCCGCCGCCCGGGCGGCGGCACTCGGTCCGGTGGACGTCCAGGACAGCCAGCCGGCGGAGAGGGCTCCCCAGGCGCCCAGGCCGTACGCCCCGGTGGCGGCGACGGCGCGGACGGAGCGCACGGGCACACGAAGGGCGAGCGCCGAGTCGAGCGCCGCCGTGACCAGCAGGGCGGCCGTGACGGCGTACGCACCCGCCGAGGCGGCCACCGCCCACAGGAGCAGCGGCAGCTGCGCGGCGACCACGGCCGCGGGCAGCGGCAGCCGCAGCGACGGACGCGCACCCGGGCCGTCCGTCCGCAGCGGCGCGCCCAGCGCGATCCCGTACGCCGCCCACACCACGGCGAGCACCGTCGAGGCGAGCGCCGCGTAGCCGACGCCGTCCGTCCGGGGGAGCGCCACCGCGTACAGCGCGTACGCGTCGAGGACCGTCAGGACGAGGCCGGTCCCGGCCAGCGCCTCGGCCGTCGAGCGCAGCCCGCGGCGCAGCAGGGGCACGGGAGCGCCGAGCGCGGCCACCGTCACGGCGCCGAGCACCAGCGACCGTCCCGTGATCCCCAAGTGGCCCCAGCCGACCAGGGTGAACGCGATGGCGGCGACGGCCAGCAGGACGCCGCCGAGGAGCAGGAGCGCGTTCTGCACCCCGGGCGCGGTGGTCTCGGGCCGCCGGGCCCCGGGCGCCGGGGGCGCGGTCCGTACGGGCGCCGCCCGGAGGGCGTGGACCAGCCAGGCGCGGCGGGTCAGCAACACGGCCCGGCGCGCGTCGAGCTGCCGCAGCTCGGTGTCGACGAGCCGCAACTCGTCGGCCGGGGACGGGATCTGGGTCATGGTCCGGAGTGTGGCCCGGGCCACGCCACCCGGACATGAGCGCGGGTACTCACGCCGTACTCATGTCGGCGCACGTACACGGCGGGTACTTCCGGCAGCCGGGCCTCCGCGGGCACACTCGGCCCATGGACTGGACCCACTACCGCTTCCGCACCGTGTGGGAGCTGCCCGCGCCGCCCGCGGAGGTCTACGCGGTCCTGGAGCGGGCCGAGACCTACCCGCGCTGGTGGCCCCAGGTGCGCGAGGTGAGACCCGTCGACGAGCACAGCGGCGTCATCCGGATCCGCTCGGTCCTGCCGTACGACATCACCGTCACCGCGCGCGCCGCGCGCCGGGACCCGGAGGCCGGCGTCCTGGAGATCGGCATGTCGGGCGATCTCGACGGCTGGGCACGCTGGACCTTCGAGGCGGCCGGCCCGGGAACCCTCGCCCGCTACGACCAGGAAGTGCACGTCACCACGCCCCTGCTGCGCCGGCTCGCCGTGCCGGGACGCCCCTTCTTCCGCGCCAACCACGCCCTGATGATGCGCGCGGGACGGCGCGGACTGAGGGCTCACCTCACAACGGTTTGAACCGCACCCGCCGGGACCTGTATTGTTCAGTCCGTTCCCGGGCGATTAGCTCAGTGGGAGAGCGCTTCGTTCACACCGAAGAGGTCACTGGTTCGAACCCAGTATCGCCCACCCGGAAAGGACCGGTCCGTCGCCGACGGACCGGTCCTTTGTCGTGCCGACGCCGTCGCGCCCGGTCCGGGCCGCGCCCGGTCAGGCCGCCGCCGGCAGGTCCGGGCGCAGCGGCCACGCCGGATCCACCGCCTCCGGCGAACCGCTGCGCGCGAACCACGCCTGCAGCCCGCGCGCCTGCGCCGCGTGCCACACCGTCTGGAGCGTGTGCAGCTCGGACGGCGACAGCCGCTCCAGCCGGGCCGAGAAACGGCGCCCCACCGCACGGACGACCTCCATCGAGGCCAGTGCGTCGGCCGCCGCGTCGTGCGCGCCCTCCAGCGCGACCTCGTAGTGCGCGCACAGATCGGTCAGGGTGCGGCGGCCCTTGCGGTAGCGGTCCAGGTGTTTGTCGAGGACGCGGGGGTCGAGCACGCGCAGCGACGCCGACTCGAACCAGCGGTCGAGGGACGAGGCCCGATGCCTGCGCAACTCCCGGTCCAGCAGTGTCAGATCGAACGGAGCGTTCATCACCACCAGCGGCCGGCCCGCCGTGGCCTGCTCGCTCAGCTCCCGCGCTATCTCCTCCATGACGGGCGACGGCCAGCGGCCGTTGCGCTGCAGATGTTCGTCCGTGAGCCCGTGGACCGCCGTCGCCCCCGCGGGCACCGGCACTCCGGGGTTCACCAGCCACCGGGTCACCCGCGGACGGGCACCCGGGGCGTCCTGGACGACGACGGCGGCCGACACGATCCTGTCGGTCTCGACGTCCACGCCCGTGGTCTCCGTGTCGAACGCGGCCAAAGGGCCTTCGTACCAGCACGTCATACGCACACAACTCCTCGTTCACCCACGGCAGCTGACGCACCGCCTTCTGCCCGTTTGGTGATACCCGGGCTGTTTGCGCCGTACGCCGGAAGGAGACAACAGAGGTACGGGTCTTTGCAGTTCAGCGACCCGTCACGGGGACACATCAAGCCCGGAAGGCTGTTGGACTCATGGCAATCGCGCAGCCCGAACGGGGCGGGCTGCTGCCCCAGCGGACGGCAACCCACCGCGGATCGCTCGCCACCACCGCCTGCATGGAGACCCTGCAGGTGGGTTACCTGCACGCCGTCGCGGCGGCCGCGGGCTGTTCGCTGTCCCAGCCGTTTCCCGACAACGGCATCGACTGGCACGTCAGCCACAGCGCCCCCGGGCACACGGTCGACGACGAAGTCACCATCAAGGTGCAGCTCAAGTGCACGTACCAGATCCCGCCGAACCCCCCGGGGCCCGCCTTCTCCTTCACGCTCGACAACGAGCACCTGGCGAAGCTCGCGCGCACCCCGGTCTCGGTGCACAAGATCCTGGTCGTGATGCTCGTGCCCAGATCCCAGGACGACTGGCTGCGCGCCAGCCACGACCGGCTCGACCTGCGGCACTGCTGCTACTGGATCAACCTCGCCGGACACGCCATCACGGGCCGGCGCCGGACCACCGTCCGCATCCCGACGGCCCGGATCTTCGACGACCGGGCCCTGTGCGAGATCATGACGAGGGTCGGGACGGGAGGCAGACCATGACACACCGCCCCATCCACGAGGCGCTCCGGCCGGTCGGGCCGCACCCCGCCGAAGCCTTCTGGAACGATCCGCCGGCCCCCGACCAGGTGGACCCGGCCGTGCTCGGCGCACTGCTGCGGCGGCACGGCTGGCAGCGCCGCGGGGGAGCTGCCGGGCGGTACGGCAGGTGGACCCCACCCGGGCCCGGGGGCGGCGGCACCAGCCTGCTGGTGCCGGAGAACCGGGCCTTCCCCGACAGCGACGACCTCCTGGGCGAGGCACTCGTCGCGCTCTCCCGCAGCGGCTCCCCGGCCGCGCGCGACGTCCTCGTCGCCCTCGCCGTGCCCAGCGACGAGATCCGCTGGTGGCGGGACGTGCCGACCGGCCCCGTGGGCGCGGCGCCCTGGACCGTCGAGGAACAGACGCGCGGGGCGGCTCGCCGGATGCTGCTCGCCGGCGCGCTCGCCGCACGCGCGCGTGCCGGCTACTACGGGGCCCGGCACCGCAGGGCGGCCACCGCCTCCCTGGAGAACGTCCTGGTCGGCGCGGAACCGGGCGGCCGCGGTCTGACCGCCTTCGTGCCCGTCACCACCGGCCGGCCGCTCGCCGTACGCCTGCACGAGGCGCTGTGCGCGGCCCGCGAGGCCATCGACTACCAGCGGGCCACCGGCGGCATGGACGCCTTCGACGCGGCCGTCGAGGCGGGCGTCAGCCATGAACTGACGGAAGCCCTCGTGACCCTCGTCCGGGGCACCGAGGGCGCCCGCGTCACCGTCGAGTGGTCACCCGCCGCGGGCGTCCCCGAGGGCGGCGCGAACCCCGCCGAGCCCGTCGAGTTCTCGCCCGGCGACCTGCCCGTGCTGCGCGAGGCCGGGGCCCGCTATCTGCGCGAGGAGCCGTCCGTGCCGGTCAGGCTCACCGGTGCCGTGGTCCGGATGCGCAGGTCGGGGCCGCGCGGGGCGGGCACGGTACGGCTGCGGGTCATCGCGGGCGCCGAGGTCCCGCACGTCCGGATGACCCTCGACGAGGAGGCGTACCGGATAGCGGGCCAGGCCCATCTGGTCGGGCTGCCGGTACGGGTGCACGGCCGCCTGGAGAGCCGCGGCGGCTTCCGCAGGCTCACGGACGCCACCGGTGTCGTACCCGTCCAGGTGGACGAGGCCGAACGGGACCGGCTGATGAAGTCGCTCCAGGAGAACCTGGACTTCTTCGAGGAGGCGTGCAGCGAGGACTGAGACGCCCGCGCGGCGGGGTCCGGGGCGCACTGTCCACAACCGTTTCGCGGAGGGGACCCCCGGCTCGGTAGGATTCGGGGCATTGCCACGCCATGCCGTATGTGGTGTGGGACCCCTTCAGTCAGGAGAGACCGGTGTCAGACGTCCGTGTGATCATCCAACGCGATTCCGAGCGGGAAGAGCGCGTGGTGACGACGGGCACTACGGCCGCCGACCTCTTCACCGGCGAGCGCACCGTCGTCGCGGCCCGTGTGGCGGGCGAGCTGAAGGACCTCGCGTACGAGGTGAGGGACGGCGAGGAGGTCGAGCCGGTCGAGATCTCCTCCGAGGACGGCCTGAACATCCTGCGCCACTCCACCGCGCACGTGATGGCCCAGGCCGTGCAGGAGCTCTTCCCCGAGGCCAAGCTGGGCATCGGCCCGCCGGTCAAGGACGGTTTCTACTACGACTTCGACGTGGAGAGGCCCTTCACGCCCGAGGACCTCAAGGCCGTCGAGAAGAAGATGCAGGAGATCCAGCGGCGCGGGCAGCGCTTCTCCCGCCGCGTGGTCACCGACGAGGACGCCCGCGAGGAGCTCGCGGCCGAGCCGTACAAGCTGGAGCTCATCGGCATCAAGGGCGCCGCGTCCACGGACGACGGCGCGAACGTCGAGGTGGGCGGCGGCGAGCTGACCATCTACGACAACCTGGACGCCAAGACCGGCGAGCTGTGCTGGAAGGACCTCTGCCGGGGCCCCCACCTGCCCACCACCCGCAACATCCCGGCGTTCAAGCTGATGCGCAACGCTTCGGCGTACTGGCGAGGCAGCGAGAAGAACAAGCAGCTCCAGCGCATCTACGGCACCGCCTGGCCCTCCAAGGAGGAGCTGAAGGCGCACCTCGACTTCCTCGCCGAGGCCGAGAAGCGCGACCACCGCAAGCTGGGCAACGAGCTGGACCTGTTCTCCGTCCCGGACCAGATCGGCTCCGGCCTCGCCGTCTTCCACCCCAAGGGCGGCATCGTCCGCCGGGTCATGGAGGACTACTCGCGCCGCCGGCACGAGGAGGAGGGCTACGAGTTCGTCTACACCCCGCACGCCACCAAGGGGAAGCTCTTCGAGACCTCGGGCCACCTGGACTGGTACGCCGACGGCATGTACCCGCCCATGCAGCTCGACGAGGGCGTGGACTACTACCTCAAGCCCATGAACTGCCCGATGCACAACCTGATCTTCGACGCGCGCGGCCGCTCGTACCGTGAACTGCCGCTGCGCCTGTTCGAGTTCGGCACCGTGTACCGGTACGAGAAGTCGGGCGTCGTGCACGGCCTGACCCGTGCCCGGGGCTTCACGCAGGACGACGCGCACATCTACTGCACCAAGGAGCAGATGGCGGACGAGCTCGACAGGACGCTCACCTTCGTCCTGAACCTGCTGCGCGACTACGGCCTCACCGACTTCTACCTGGAGCTGTCCACCAAGGACCCGGAGAAGTTCGTCGGCTCGGACGAGATCTGGGAGGAGGCCACCGAGACGCTGCGCCAGGTCGCCGAGAAGCAGGGCCTCCCGCTGGTCCCGGACCCGGGCGGCGCCGCCTTCTACGGCCCGAAGATCTCCGTCCAGGCCCGCGATGCCATCGGCCGCACCTGGCAGATGTCGACGGTCCAGCTCGACTTCAACCTGCCCGAGCGCTTCGACCTGGAGTACACCGGCCCGGACGGTGCCAAGCAGCGTCCGGTCATGATCCACCGCGCGCTCTTCGGCTCCATCGAGCGGTTCTTCGCCGTGCTCCTGGAGCACTACGCGGGCGCGTTCCCGGCGTGGCTCGCGCCCGTCCAGGCGGTCGGCATCCCGATCGGTGACGCGCACGTGGAGTACCTGCAGACCTTCGCCGCAGAGGCGAAGAAGAAGGGCCTGCGCGTCGAGGTCGACGCTTCCTCGGACCGGATGCAGAAGAAGATCAGGACGGCCCAGAAGCAGAAGGTGCCGTTCATGATCCTGGTCGGTGACGAGGACATGAACGCGGGCACGGTGTCCTTCCGCTACCGCGACGGTTCCCAGGAGAACGGCATTCCGCGTGACGAGGCGCTGGCGAAGCTCGTTGACGTGGTGGAGCGTCGCGTTCAGGTGTGATCTTGTCCCCGCAGACGCGGGGTTCGAGGCCCCCGGGAAGCTCAGCTTCCCGGGGGCCTCTCGTCGCTCTCGCGCGAGAACATCTGCAACAGCCACGACGAGAAGGACCCCGTCACCGCGCCGAGCAGCCCCAGACCGCACGCCATCATGGCGACCGCGATCGTCCGCCCCAGCGGCGTCACCGGCGTCACGTCGCCGTACCCGACGGTCGCGAGCGTGGAGGCGGCCCACCACACCGAGTCGCCGAAGGTGACGATCGTCGCGTGGGGCGCCTGGTACTCGGCCTGGTAGACGGCGAGGGCCCCCGAGAAGCCGAGCAGCAGGACCGCGATGCTCGCGTAGAAGATCACCCGTGCGTACAGCGGGAGCCGGGGCTCCCCGCGGCGCCGCAGCACGGCGTCGTAGAGCTTGACGACCCTCACCGGTCGCAGGAGCGGCAGGAGGAGGACCACCGTGTCCAGCAGGTGGTGCCGGACGAACCGCGGCCCCTGTCCGCTCAGCCGCCAGCGCACCAGATAGTCCACGAGGAACACGGTCCAGGTGGCCATGATCACCGCGAAGCAGGCCTCGCGTCCCTCCTCGGGCAGACCGTGCGCCAGGACGTGGACCGCGTACGCGGCGAGGAACAGCAGCGACCCGACCGCCAGCGGTACCTCCGTGCGGTGCTCCCAGCGGGTCATCGGGCTGTCGTCGTCCATGGCCACAGCTTGGCCGCAGGCCCCTTCGGCCGGTACCCGCCGACACGCCGCGAACGGGCGAAGCAATATGCTGCAACACATGACGAGTGAGCCGGAGCAGCAGATCGGAGTGGGAACGCAGGACGCGTTCCAGCGCCTTTGGACGCCCCACCGGATGGCTTACATCCAGGGCGAGAACAAGCCCACCGGCCCGGGGGCCGACGACGGTTGTCCGTTCTGCTCGATACCGGCCAAGTCCGACGAGGACGGGCTGATCGTCAGGCGCGGGGAGCACGTGTACGCGGTGCTCAACCTCTACCCGTACAACGGCGGGCACCTGATGGTCGTGCCCTACCGGCACGTCGCCGACTACACGGACCTCACCGGGCCGGAGACCGCCGAACTCGGTGAGCTGACCAAGCAGGCCATGACCGCCCTGCGCGCCGCCTCCGGTGCCCACGGCTTCAACATCGGCATGAACCAGGGAACCGTCGCGGGTGCCGGCATCGCCGCACACCTGCACCAGCACATCGTGCCCCGCTGGGGCGGCGACACCAATTTCATGCCGGTCGTCGGCCACACCAAGGTCCTGCCCCAGCTCCTCGCGGACACCCGCAAGATGCTGGCGGAGGCCTGGCCCACCGCGTAGCCGGTTCCGGGGCGCCCCACCGGGCGCCCCGGCCGTCGGCCGGGGCCGGGGTTCGTCCGCCGCGACCGGGCCCGTCCGCCGTGCGGCTAAGCGTCGTACACGTCGGCCTTGCGCGGTGAGAGGTCCTGCACCGCCGTGCTGAGGAAGGCCGAGCGGTTGCCGAACTTCTCCGTGTCGACGCCGTTCTCCGCGAGGACCTTGATCGCGGCCGAGTGCACCACGCGCAGCACGGGCGTCGCGGCCCGCAGCGCGTCGTCCGCCATGAAGCGGTGCCGCCACGGCTGATCGGCCCAGGCGTGCCGCAGCCCGAAGGGCTCGGGCAGCCCCAGGCTCCCGCCGAGCCAGTTCAGCAGCGGCGGGTACCAGGTCAGGGGTGCCCGCGCCGCGAGCCGCACGACCTCGTCCGCGGTGACCAGCGGCAGGCTCACCTTGCGGGTCTCCCAGAACCTGACCGTCTTCGCGACCTCCTTGGTGGGGGCCTCCGGCTTGCTGGTGAACAGCGGGTTCACCGGTCCCAGCGCGTGCCCGGTCACCTCGATGCGCAGCGTCTGGTGCAGCACGGTCACCGTGATCATCATGGTGATGACCAACTGGCCGTCCCACAGCGTCCACTGGACCCCGAGGTAGTGCCGGTCCCCGCTGCCGAACTGCTGCTTGTTGCAGATGTCCTGCACGGCGTGCGTCTTGATCGTGTACGCCTCCACGTCCGTGCCGCCCGGCCGGGACACGGCGGTCGCCTTCTCGCCGATGGGGGTGACGATCCAGTGCTTTATCGAAGGCGCCGGGAAACCACCGGTGTTGAGCGGGCCGCGCTCCAGCATGCGCAGCTGGTCGTGGATGTTGCGGATGACGTCCCAGCTGCGGAAGGGGTGGATCTCCTTCTTCTCGTCCAGGGCCACCAGGTCCTCGGCGAGCTGCCAGCTTCCCCAGCGGGTGCCCATGCCGAGTATGCCCTTGGGGCCCGCGTAGAAGACCGAGTTGGACTGCTGCTCCGCGGTGAGCCGGGCGAGCGACTGGCGCAGTTGCTCCGCCGCCGTCTCACCGGGACTGCCGGGGACCGCCTCGGGGATCTTGGCGCCGATGCCGCCGCCCGACAGCAGGCCGGCCCAGCGCTCCCGCAGGTCCTTGGCGGTGCGCTCGCAGATCTGCTTCGCCCACAGCCAGCCCACGACCGGGAGGACCACCGCGGCGCGTGCGTACCAGGCCCAGAAGCCGGTGAACGGCATGCGGATGAGGAAGAGCACGGCCAGGGCGCCGACGGCGAACAGGAGGGTGGTGCCTAGCGCGGAACCCCGCTTGTCCGTGCGCTTGGCCATCTGCGTACGGATCTGGAAGACCATCAGCCACACCAGCAGCCCGGGCAGGAACAGCAGCCCGCAGAGCACCATGACGGCCGACAGCCAGTTGTCGCGTTCCCGGCGGATGTTGGTGGCGGCGAGGCAGTGCTCCACGACGACCTGCGGCTCGGTGCCGAAGGACTGGACCAGCGGAGCGCGGCCCGCGCCCAGCATGCGGGCCGTGACGGCCCCCGCGAAGGCCTCGCCGAGATTCGGCGCGAACAGCTTGACCCGGCCGGCCTTGACCGTGGACTGGTGCCATTCGTTGTCGGCCTTGAGGATCTCCTCCATCGGACTGTCGCGGTACGCTGCCGAGGCCAGGGCGAAGGTCGCCGCCGTCTGCCCCGCGGTGCCCGTGAGCGGCACCTGCGCCCCGGGAGTGAAATCGAAACCGTCGAATGCCACTTCCGCCCCCATCGCCGCCGCACCCGCTCCTGCGGCCTTCCCGACTTCGGTGTCCCGCACACCTGTTGATCAGGTCTTCGTCTTGATCAGTTCTCAGCGTATCGGCCGCGGCCGACATTCGTCGGCGGACGGCCGAAGCCGCCCACCGACGGATGAACCCCCCGGCGAAGGGCCCGGGGCCCCCGCCTCTCAGGTGGCGGCCTCCTGTTCGCGCAGCCGCTCGGCGATGTGCTGCGGCATGGGTTCGTGCCGTGCGTAGTGCCGGTCGAAGCGCGCGGTGCCGTGCGAGACGGACCGCAGGTCGACGGCGTACCGCCCGATCTCGATCTCGGGCACCTCGGCGCGTACGAGCGTGCGGCCGCCGGCCGCCTGCTCGGTGCCCACCACCCGGCCGCGCCGTCCCGACAGATCGCTCATCACCGGGCCCACGTAGTCGTCGCCGACGAGGACGGTCACCTCCGCCACCGGCTCCAGGAGGTGGATCACGGCGTCACGGGCCGCCTCGCGCAGCGCGAGCGCGCCCGCCGTCTGGAACGCGGCGTCGGAGGAGTCCACCGAGTGGGCCTTGCCGTCCTTCAGCGTGACCCGTACGTCGATGAGCGGATAGCCGGCGACCACGCCCTTGGCCGCCTGGGCGCGCACCCCCTTCTCGACGGAGGGGATGAACTGCCGGGGCACGGCGCCCCCGACGACCTTGTCCACGAACTCGATGCCCGAGCCGTTCGGCAGCGGTTCGACCTCGATCTCGCAGATCGCGAACTGGCCGTGCCCGCCGGACTGTTTGACGTGGCGGCCGCGTCCGGCGGCGGGGCCGGCGAACGTCTCGCGCAGGGAGACCTTGTGCGGGACCACGTCGACCTGGACGCCGTAGCGGTTGCGCAGCCGCTCCAGGGCGACGTCCGCGTGCGCCTCGCCCAGGCACCACAGGACGACCTGGTGGGTGTTCTGGTTCTGCTCCAGGCGCATCGTGGGATCCTCGGCCACCAGCCTGCCGAGCCCCTGGGAGAGCTTGTCCTCGTCCGCCTTGCTGTGCGCCTCGATGGCGAGCGGGAGCAGCGGGTCGGGCATCTGCCACGGCTCCATGAGCAGCGGGTCGTCCTTGGCCGAAAGGGTGTCCCCCGTCTCGGCGCGGCTCAGCTTCGCCACACTGGCGAGGTCGCCCGCGATGCAGTGCGTGAGGGCGCGCTGCTGTTTGCCGAACGGCGCGGACAGGGAGCCGATCCGCTCGTCGACGTCGTGGTCCTCGTGTCCGCGGTCGGTCAGCCCGTGTCCGGAGACGTGCACCGTCGCGTCGGGGCGAAGGGTCCCGGAGAAGACCCGGACCAGGGAGACCCGGCCCACGTAGGGGTCGGAGGCGGTCTTCACGACCTCGGCGACCAGCGGCCCGTCCGGGTCGCACGCCTTCACCTCGCGCGGTGCGCCGTCCGGGGTGGTCACCGCGGGCGCCGGGCGCTCCAGCGGGGTCGGGAAGCCGCGGGTGACCAGTTCGAGGAGTTCGACGGTGCCGAGGCCCTGCCGGGCTCCCTCGGCCGCGGGGGCCGCGGCCAGCACCGGGAAGAAGCTCCCGCGGGCCACGGCCCGCTCCAGGTCCTGCACGAGTGTCTTGAGGTCGATGCTCTCGCCGCCGAGGTAGCGGTCCATGAGCGTCTCGTCCTCGCTCTCGGCGATGATCCCCTCGATCAGCCGGTTGCGGGCCGCCTCGATGAGCGGTTGCTGCTCGGGCCCCGGATCCGCCTCCTTGCGCTCCCCGGAGGAGTAGTCGAACAGCTGCTGGGTGAGCAGGCCGATCAGGCCGGTCACGGGCGCGTGCCCGTCCGGCGCGGGCGCGCCGTGCAGCGGAAGGTAGAGGGGCAGTACGGCGTCGGGGTCGTCCCCGCCGAACGCCTGCGCGCAGACCTCGGTCATCCCCTCGAAGTCCGACCGGGCCGATTCGAGGTGGGTGACCACGATGGCCCGCGGCATCCCGACGGCCGCGCACTCCTCCCACAGCATCCGGGTCGAGCCGTCCACCCCGTCCGAGGCCGAGACGACGAAGAGGGCCGCGTCCGCCGCTCGCAGTCCGGCCCTGAGCTCACCGACGAAGTCGGCGTACCCGGGGGTGTCGATCAGGTTGATCTTGAACCCGTCCCAGTCGACGGGCACCAGGGAGAGCTGCACCGAGCGCTGCTGCCGGTGCTCGATCTCGTCGTAGTCCGAGACGGTCCCGCCGTCCTCCACGCGGCCCGCCCGGTTCACCGCTCCCGCCGTCAGCGCGAGAGCCTCCACCAATGTCGTCTTGCCCGATCCGCTGTGACCGACCAGCACCACGTTCCGTACGGACGCGGGGTGGTCGGCCGCCGTAGCCCTGCCGGCGGCTCCGGGGTGTGCGTTCGCCTTGTCGCCCATGGTCTTGCCTCCCGTGCACGGTGAGGTCTCTGTGGGCGCGGGACATGCCGGATCCGCGTGCGACGGCGGCTCCGGGGACGCCCGCGGTCCTTCGAGCTTTGCACTCGCGTCACTGCGCGTCCATACAGGGGGCGCGATCCCGCCGTGACACCGGCGGCATCGGGTCGTGACACGGGGCGCGGGTGCCCGGCCATCGCACTGGCGCACGCGTGGCTACGATGGGCCAGCCGACGGCCAGCAGGGGCCGTCCGGCGACACCGACCCTCGGGAAGGCCATGCTGAACAAGTACGCGCGTGCATTCTTCACGCGTGTCCTCACACCGTTCGCCGCGTTTCTCGTCCGCCGGGGGGTGAGCCCCGACACGGTCACGCTCCTGGGCACGGCCGGAGTCGTGGCGGGCGCGCTGGTCTTCTTCCCCCGGGGAGAGTTCTTCTGGGGAACGATCGTCATCACGCTCTTCGTGTTCTCCGACCTGGTCGACGGGAACATGGCGCGCCAGCTCGGCCGCTCCAGCCGGTGGGGCGCCTTCCTGGACTCCACGCTCGACCGGGTCGCCGACGGCGCGATCTTCGGCGGCTTCGCGCTCTGGTACGCGGGCAACGGCGACGACAACGCCCTGTGCGCCGTCTCGATCTTCTGTCTCGCCAGCGGCCAGGTGGTGTCGTACACGAAGGCCCGCGGCGAGTCGATCGGTCTGCCGGTCGCGGTCAACGGTCTCGTCGAGCGCGCGGAGCGGCTGGTGATCTCGCTGGTCGCGGCCGGTCTGGCGGGCCTGCACACGTTCGGCGTGCCCGGCATCGAGGTGCTGCTGCCCATCGCGCTGTGGATCGTCGCCGTCGGCAGTCTCGTCACCCTGATCCAGCGGGTGGTCACCGTCCGCCGGGAGGCCGCCGAGGCGGACGCCGAGGTCGCCGCCCAGAGCAGTGAGGCCACCTCGTGACCAGCCTGCGCGACAGGCTGGCCGACGGCGCCTACGCCGCGGGCTGGAGCGTCGTCAAGAAGCTTCCCGAGCCGGTCGCCGCGGGCCTCGGCCGCACGATCGCCGACATCGCCTGGAAGCGGCGCGGCAAGGGGGTCCAGCGCCTGGAGAGCAACTACGCGCGCGTGGTGCCGGACGCGACACCCGAGCGGCTCGCGGAGCTCTCCCGGGCCGGCATGCGCTCGTACCTGCGCTACTGGATGGAGTCGTTCCGGCTTCCCGCGTGGAGCGAGGAGCGGGTCACGCACGGGTTCGACCCCAAGGACGTGCACCGCCTCACCGACGGGATCGCCTCCGACCGGGGCGTCATCCTGGCGCTTCCGCACATGGCGAACTGGGACCTCGCGGGCGCCTGGGTGACCACCGGCCTCAAGACGCCGTTCACGACCGTCGCGGAACGGCTCAAGCCCGAGTCGCTGTACGACCGTTTCGTCGCCTATCGCGAGGGCCTCGGCATGGAGGTCCTGCCGCACAGCGGGGGTTCCGCCTTCGGCACGCTGGCCCGGCGCCTGCGCGACGGCGGACTGGTCTGCCTGGTCGCCGAACGGGACCTGTCCGCCTCCGGTGTCGAGGTGGAGTTCTTCGGCGAGACGACCCGGATGCCCGCGGGACCGGCCCTGCTCGCCCAGCAGACCGGCGCCCTCCTGCTCCCCGTGACGCTCTGGTACGACGAGTCGTCCGTGATGCGCGGCCAGGTGCACCCGCCCGTCGAGGTCCCCGGATCAGGTACCCGTGCCGAGAAGACGTCCGTCATGACACAGGCGCTGGCCGACGCCTTCGCCGAGGGCATCGCCGAGCACCCGGAGGACTGGCACATGCTGCAGCGGCTGTGGCTCAAGGACCTCGACGCGGGGAAGACTCCCCGCGAGGGGTCCGGCGCGCGGGACCCCGAGAAGAGGGCGTCGTGAGGATCGGCATCGTCTGCCCGTACTCCTGGGACGTTCCGGGCGGCGTCCAGTTCCACATTCGTGACCTGGCCGAACACCTCATCGGTCTGGGGCACGAGGTCTCCGTGCTCGCCCCCGCGGACGACGACACGCCCCTGCCTCCGTACGTCGTCTCGGCGGGCCGCGCGGTCCCGGTCCCGTACAACGGCTCGGTGGCGCGGCTGAACTTCGGCTTCCTGTCGGCGGCCCGCGTGCGGCGCTGGCTGCACGAGGGGACCTTCGACGTGGTCCACATCCACGAGCCGTCCTCGCCGTCGCTCGGCCTGCTGACGTGCTGGGCGGCGCAGGGCCCCATCGTCGCGACCTTCCACACCTCGAACCCGCGCTCCAGGGCGATGGTCGCCGCTTACTCGATCCTCCAGGCCGCCCTGGAGAAGATCAGCGCGCGGATCGCCGTGAGCGAGTACGCCCGGCGCACCCTGGTCGAGCACCTCGGCGGTGACGCCGTCGTCATCCCGAACGGCGTCGACGTCGACTTCTTCGCGCGCGCCAAGCCCAAGCCGGAGTGGCAGGGCGACACCATCGGGTTCATCGGCCGCATCGACGAGCCCCGCAAGGGGCTGCCGGTGCTCATGAAGGCCCTGCCCGCGATCCTGGCCGAGCGCCCGCAGACGCGGCTGCTGGTCGCCGGGCGCGGCGACGAGGAGGAGGCCGTGGAGTCGCTGCCCGCCGAGATGCGTTCGCGCGTCGAGTTCCTCGGCATGGTCAGCGACGAGGACAAGGCCCGTCTGCTGCGCAGCGTCGACCTGTACGTCGCGCCCAACACCGGCGGCGAGAGCTTCGGGATCATCCTGGTCGAGGCGATGTCCGCCGGGGCGCCCGTGCTGGCCGCGGACCTCGACGCGTTCGCCCAGGTCCTCGACCAGGGCTCGGCGGGCGAGCTGTTCGCCAACGAGGACGCGGACGCCCTGGCCGCCGCCGCGCTCGGCCTGCTCGCCGACCCGGACCGCCGGGCCGTCCTGCGCGAGCGGGGGAGCGAGCACGTACGGCGCTTCGACTGGTCGACGGTCGGCGCGGACATCCTGTCCGTGTACGAGACGGTGACGGACGGCGCCGCGGCGGTGGCCACCGACGAACGCACGGGCCTGCGCGCCCGCTTCGGGCTGGCCCGGGACTGACACCTCCGCGCCCGCCGGGACCGGCCGGCCCGCGGGGCACTCCCGCACGGGCCCCGGCCCGGCGGGGCGGTGACGGGCCCGGGTAGATTTGCCGCCCGTGACCGCAACCCTCATCTGGATCCTCGCCGGCCTCGTGGCGATCGGCCTCTACCTGAGCTGGACCGCCGGGCGCCTCGACCGGCTGCACGCCCGTATCGACGCCGCCCGCGCCGCCCTCGACGCGCAGCTGCTGCGCCGGGCCTCCGTGGCGCAGGAACTGGCCACCTCCGGGGTGCTCGACCCGGCCGCCTCGATCGTGCTCTACGAGGCGGCGCACGCGGCCCGGCAGGCCGAGGAGGACCAGCGCGAGGTGGCGGAGAGCGAGCTGAGCCAGGCCCTGCGGGCGGTGTTCGGGGAGACCCAGCAGGTCGAGGCGGTGCGCGAGGTGCCCGGCGGCGAGGCGGCGGCCGGTGAGCTGGCGCAGGCCGTGCGCCGGGTGCCGATGGCGCGGCGCTTCCACAACGACGCCGTGCGCGCCGCCCGGGCCCTGCGCCGGCACCGCAAGGTCCGCTGGTTCCGCCTCGCGGGTCACGCCCCGTTCCCCATGGCCTTCGAGATGGACGACGAGCCCCCGACGGCCCTCGCGGACCGGCCGGTGAGCTGACGGTCCCGGCGGGCGCGGGAACGTGCAGGCGGGTACGTACAAAGGTGTGCGGGAGCGAAAACGATCCACCGCCTCACCATTGGCCCTTGCAGTGGACTGGTCGCCTCGCGTTTGCTCGGAGCTGCAGAAATCCTCTTTCACCGAGTGAGGTCAACCCGTGTCCAGCACCCTCCCCAACTCCGCCGAGAACACCGCCATCGGCACCGCCCGCGTCAAGCGCGGCATGGCCGAGCAGCTCAAGGGCGGCGTGATCATGGACGTGGTCAACGCCGAGCAGGCGAAGATCGCCGAGGACGCCGGCGCCGTGGCCGTCATGGCCCTGGAGCGGGTCCCCGCCGACATCCGCAAGGACGGCGGAGTCGCCCGGATGTCGGACCCGAACATGATCGAGGAGATCATCGAGGCGGTCTCCATCCCGGTGATGGCCAAGTCCCGCATCGGCCACTTCGTCGAGGCCCAGGTCCTGCAGTCCCTCGGCGTCGACTACATCGACGAGTCCGAGGTCCTCACCCCGGCCGACGAGGTCAACCACTCGGACAAGTTCGCGTTCACCACCCCCTTCGTCTGCGGCGCCACCAACCTGGGCGAGGCCCTGCGCCGCATCGCCGAGGGCGCGGCCATGATCCGTTCCAAGGGTGAGGCCGGCACCGGCAACGTCGTCGAGGCCGTCCGCCACCTGCGCCAGATCAAGAACGAGATCGCCCGCCTGCGCGGCTTCGACAACAACGAGCTGTACGCCGCCGCCAAGGACCTGCGCGCCCCGTACGAGCTCGTCAAGGAGGTCGCCGAGCTCGGCAAGCTGCCGGTCGTGCTGTTCTCCGCCGGCGGTGTCGCCACCCCCGCCGACGCCGCGCTCATGCGCCAGCTCGGCGCCGAGGGCGTCTTCGTGGGCTCCGGCATCTTCAAGTCCGGCGACCCGGCCAAGCGCGCCGCCGCCATCGTGAAGGCCACCACCTTCTACGACGACCCGAAGATCATCGCGGACGCGTCCCGCAACCTCGGCGAGGCCATGGTCGGCATCAACTGCGACACCCTCCCCGAGACCGAGCGCTACGCCAACCGCGGCTGGTAGTCGCATGAGCACTCCTGTCATCGGTGTCCTGGCCCTCCAGGGCGACGTACGGGAACACCTCATCGCCCTGGCCGCGGCGGACGCCGTGGCCAGGCCGGTGCGGCGGCCCGAGGAACTCGCCGAGGTCGACGGCCTGGTGATACCCGGCGGCGAGTCCACCACCATCTCCAAGCTGGCGGTCCTCTTCGGAGTGATGGAGCCGCTGCGCGCGCGGGTCCGCGAGGGACTGCCCGTCTACGGCACCTGCGCGGGCATGATCATGCTCGCCGACAAGATCCTCGACCCACGCTCGGGCCAGGAGACCGTCGGCGGCATCGACATGATCGTGCGCCGCAACGCCTTCGGACGGCAGAACGAGTCCTTCGAGGCGGCGGTCGACGTCAAGGGCGTAGAGGGCGATCCTGTAGAGGGCGTCTTCATCCGTGCCCCCTGGGTCGAGTCCGTGGGCGCCGAGGCCGAGGTGCTCGCCGAGCACGAGGGCCACATCGTCGCGGTACGCCAGGGAAACGCGCTCGCCACGTCGTTCCACCCGGAACTGACGGGCGATCACCGTATGCACGGTCTGTTCGTCGACATGGTGCGCGCGAACCGGACACCGGCGTCCTTGTAGGATCTGTGGGGTCTTCCCAGGCTCCCGAAGCCTGGGGGAGTCCGTACAGGTTGGGTTACGCGAAGGAGACAGGCAGATGTCCGGCCACTCTAAATGGGCTACGACGAAGCACAAGAAGGCCGTGATCGACGCCAAGCGCGGCAAGCTCTTCGCGAAGATGATCAAGAACATCGAGGTCGCGGCCCGTACCGGTGGCGCCGATGTGTCCGGCAACCCGACGCTGTTCGACGCCATCCAGAAGGCGAAGAAGAGCTCGGTCCCGAACAAGAACATCGACTCCGCGGTCAAGCGCGGCGCCGGTCTCGAAGCCGGTGGCGCCGACTACGAGACGATCATGTACGAGGGCTACGGTCCGAACGGTGTCGCGGTGCTCATCGAGTGCCTCACCGACAACCGCAACCGCGCGGCCTCCGACGTGCGCGTCGCCATGACCCGCAACGGCGGCAGCATGGCCGACCCGGGTTCCGTGTCGTACCTGTTCAACCGCAAGGGCGTCATCGTCGTCCCCAAGGGTGAGCTGACCGAGGACGACGTCCTCGGTGCCGTGCTCGACGCGGGCGCCGAGGAGGTCAACGACCTCGGCGAGAGCTTTGAGGTCCTCTCCGAGGCCACCGACCTGGTCGCGGTGCGCACCGCGCTCCAGGAGGCCGGCATCGACTACGACTCCGCCGACGCCAACTTCGTCCCGACCATGCAGGTCGAGCTCGACGAGGAGGGCGCCCGGAAGATCTTCAAGCTGATCGACGCCCTGGAGGACAGCGACGACGTGCAGAACGTCTTCGCCAACTTCGACGTCAGCGACGAGGTCATGGAGAAGGTCGACGCCTGACCGAGGGCATGCCCGGAGCGACGGGCCGACGGGGGACACCCCCGTCGGCCCGTCGCTCTGTCAGTGGCACCCGATAGCCTGCACGAACTGGGAACACCCCAGCGACGACAGGCGAGATCGAAGGAGGCCCGGGTGCGGGTGCTGGGTGTCGACCCCGGGCTGACCCGGTGTGGTGTCGGGGTGGTCGAAGGAGTCGCCGGGCGGCCCCTGACCATGCTCGGAGTCGGAGTCGTGCGCACACCGGCCGACGACGAACTGGCCCTTCGCCTGGTCGCCGTCGAGCAGGGCATCGAGCGGTGGCTCGACGAGTACGAACCCGAATTCGTCGCCGTGGAGCGCGTGTTCAGCCAGCACAACGTCCGGACCGTGATGGGCACCGCCCAGGCCAGCGCCGTCGCCATGCTCTGCGCGGCCCGGCGCGGCATCCCGGTCGCCCTGCACACCCCGAGCGAGGTCAAGGCCGCCGTCACCGGCAGCGGTCGCGCGGACAAGGCCCAGGTCGGCGCGATGGTCACCCGCCTGCTCCGGCTCTCCGAGCCCCCGAAGCCCGCCGACGCGGCGGACGCCCTCGCGCTCGCCATCTGCCACATCTGGCGAGCCCCCGCCCAGAACAGACTCCAGCAGGCCGCCGCACGGACCGGACCCGACCGGGCCGTCGCGCAGAACCGGCTCCAGCGGGCCGCGGCCGCGCACGCCCAGAACCCAGCACCGAAAGGCCGTACCGCATGATCGCCTTCGTCAGCGGCCCGGTCGCCGCCCTCGCCCCCGACTCCGCGGTCGTCGAGGTCGGCGGCATCGGCATCTCCGTCCAGTGCACGCCGGGCACCCTCTCCGGGCTCCGCACGGGACAGCAGGCGAGACTCGCCACCTCCCTCGTCGTCCGCGAGGACTCCCTCACCCTGTACGGCTTCGCCGACGACGACGAGCGCCAGGTCTTCGAACTGCTCCAGACCGCGAGCGGGGTCGGCCCGCGCCTCGCCCAGGCGATGCTCTCCGTGCACACCCCCGACGCCCTGCGCCGTGCCGTGTCCACCGGTGACGAGAAGGCCCTCGTCGCCGTTCCCGGCATCGGCAAGAAGGGCGCCCAGAAGCTGCTGCTGGAGCTCAAGGACCGGCTCGGCGAACCGCTCGGCCCCGGCGGCCCCGCCATCGGCACGGCGGTCACCGCGAGCTGGCGCGACCAGCTGCA
This sequence comes from Streptomyces sp. NPDC058751, assembly GCF_042746485.1. Lineage (NCBI taxonomy): Bacteria > Bacillati > Actinomycetota > Actinomycetes > Kitasatosporales > Streptomycetaceae > Streptomyces > Streptomyces sp. NPDC058751. The sequence continues at coordinate 22,193 of NZ_JBHYPZ010000056.1, forward strand.
CGCCGCGCTCGTCGGCCTCGGGTACGCGACCCGCGAGGCCGACGAGGCGGTCGCCGCCGTCGCCCCGCAGGCCGAGGCCGCCGAGGGAACCCCGCAGGTCGGCCGGCTCCTGCGAGCCGCCCTGCAGACCCTGAACCGAGCACGCTGAACGGCCCCGGCCACCGGGCCGGGCGCGCGCCCCGGTGCGGCCCGCGCCCGACGCACCGCCGACCGCCCCACCACCACGAGACCGCGAGGCACCACCGATGAACTGGGACGACACGACAGACGAAGCCGCCGACCAGGGGCTCGTCGGACCCGCCGCCGAGCGGCTGGTCCGCTCGGTCGCCGACGGCGAGGACCAGGCCGTCGAGGCCGCGCTGCGCCCCAAGGACCTGGACGAGTTCATCGGCCAGGAGAAGGTGCGCGAGCAGCTCGACCTGGTCCTGCGCGCCGCCCGCGCGCGCGGGGCCACCGCCGACCACGTGCTCCTCTCCGGTGCCCCCGGCCTCGGCAAGACCACCCTCTCCATGATCATCGCGGCCGAGATGGGCGCCCCCATCCGCATCACCAGCGGCCCCGCCATCCAGCACGCCGGGGACCTGGCCGCGATCCTCTCCTCCCTCCAGGAGGGCGAGGTCCTCTTCCTCGACGAGATCCACCGCATGTCCCGGCCCGCCGAGGAGATGCTCTACATGGCGATGGAGGACTTCCGGGTCGACGTCATCGTCGGCAAGGGACCCGGCGCCACCGCCATCCCGCTGGAACTGCCCCCGTTCACCCTGGTCGGCGCCACCACCCGCGCGGGGCTGCTGCCCCCGCCGCTGCGCGACCGCTTCGGCTTCACCGCGCACATGGAGTTCTACGAACCCGCCGAGCTGGAGCGTGTCGTCCACCGCTCCGCCGGTCTCCTGGACGTCGAGATCGGAGCCGAGGGCGCCGCGGAGATCGCCGGCCGCTCCCGCGGCACGCCCCGCATCGCCAACCGTCTGCTGCGCCGCGTCCGTGACTACGCGCAGGTCAGAGCGGACGGAGTCATCACCCGGGAGATCGCCGCGGCGGCCCTGAAGGTCTACGAGGTCGACGCGCGCGGGCTGGACCGTCTCGACCGCGGAGTCCTCGAGGCCCTGCTCAAGCTTTTCGGCGGCGGTCCTGTCGGGTTGTCCACACTCGCTGTCGCAGTGGGGGAGGAGCGTGAGACCGTGGAAGAGGTCGCCGAGCCCTTCCTCGTACGGGAGGGGCTCCTCGCCCGTACTCCCCGTGGCCGGGTGGCGACACCCGCGGCATGGGCGCATCTCGGCCTCACGCCACCTCGCCGGTCGGCCGGTGGAAACGGACAAGAAGACCTGTTCGGGGCGTGACGGCGCGCGTACCCGCCGGGGCAGGAACCCCGGTGCCATGCTGAGCGTTGTTCCGTCAGTGCGGACTCGCTTAGACTCCGCCGATGCCGCCCTTGTCGGCGGCATACGCACCCCCCATACATACCCCCATCCAGCAGGCCGCTCACCTGGTGCGGTCGAAGAAGGAAGTTCCGACCCGTGAGTCTCGTGACCCTCCTCCCGTTCATCGTGCTCATCGGGGCCATGTTCCTGATGACCCGGTCGGCCAAGAAGAAGCAGCAGCAGGCGGCTTCCATGCGCGACGAGATGCAGCCCGGCTCAGGCGTGCGCACGATCGGCGGTATGTACGCCACCGTCAAGGAGGTCAACGAGGACACGGTTCTCCTTGACGCTGCCCCGGGTGTGGACCTGCTCTTCGCGAAGAACGCGATCGGTGCCGTCCTCACGGACGACGAGTACAACCGCATCGTCCACGGCATCGAGCACGACCTGAAGGCCGACGGCTCCGTCGTGCCGGACGACGCCTCCTCCCTCACCGAGACCGACGAGCCCGCCGCCGACGCCTCTTCCGACGCCTCCGACGACAAGCCCCTCGACCTCGGCAAGAAGGACGCGGCGGACGAGCCGGCCGACGAGACCGTCGAGGCGAAGGCCGACAAGGCCGCCGGCGACGAGGCGGAGCCGAAGAAGACCGACGGCGGGACCGACGCGAAGAAGTAGTCACGACCCGGGAGAACGGCGCGATCCGCTCGCGCCCCGCACCTCCCGGGACGTGCTGTTCTCGCACGGGGTCCCGACACCATGGCATGGCCGTCCACGCGCTCACCCGGCGCAGGGCGGCCCGAGAGGGAGTACGAGAAGGTGGCAGCACCGAAGAAGGGCCGGAACGCGAGCGCCCAGAGCAGGCCGGGGCGCTCGCTGGCCCTGATCCTGATCGCCATCGCGGCGCTCACCGGGGGGATGTTCGCCTCCGGGCAGACGACTCCGCGTCTCGGCATCGATCTCGCCGGCGGCACGAGCATCACGCTCACGGCGGAGAACGAGCCGGGTCAGCCCAACGCGATCAACAAGACCAACATGGACACCGCGGTCGACATCATGAACCGCCGTGTCAACGGTCTCGGTGTCTCCGAGGCCGAGGTTCAGACCCAGGGATCCGACAACATCATTGTCAACATCCCCAAGGGCACGAACTCCAAGCAGGCCCGCGAGCAGGTCGGCACCACCGCCAAGCTCTACTTCCGTCCCGTGCTGACGACCGACGTCTCCGGGCCCGCGGCGTCGGCCAGCCCGTCGCCGAGCGCCTCCAGCAGCCCCTCCGGCAAGGCCGGGGACAAGGCGACCTCGTCCCCCTCGTCCTCCGCGACGCCGTCGGCCTCCGCCACCACCCAGGGCCGCGTGGTCACCGACGCCCTGAAGGCGGGCTCCTCGCCGTCCGCGAGCGCCACCCCGAGCTCCTCGGCCTCGGCCGACGCCTCGCCCTCGGCGAGCGCCAGCGTCGACCCCGCGACCGCCAAGCTCCAGGCCGCGTACGAAGCGCTCGACTGCACCGACAAGGCCGTCCGCGCCAAGGCAGGCTCCGGCGCCAAGCCGACCGAGCCGACCGTGGCCTGCGGCCAGGACAAGAACTCCGCCGGTCAGTGGCAGAAGTACATCCTCGGCCCGGCCGAGGTGGCCGGTACGGACATCAAGAAGGCCGGCGCGGTCTTCGACACGCAGAGCGCCGCGGGCTGGAAGGTCACCATGGACTTCACGTCCGGTGGCTCCAAGAAGTTCGCCGCCATCACCGGCAAGCTCGCCCAGAACCAGCAGCCGCAGAACCAGTTCGCGATCGTCCTCGACGGCCAGGTCGTCTCCGACCCCTCCGTCCGCCAGTCGCTGAGCGGCAGCGCGGAGATCTCCGGCAGCTTCACCCAGACCGAGGCCCAGGACCTGGCCAACATGCTGAAGTACGGCGCCCTGCCGCTCAGCTTCCACGAGTCCAGCGTCACCACGGTCACCGCCGCGCTCGGCGGTGAGCAGCTGCACGCCGGTCTGATCGCGGGCGCCATCGGCCTCGCCCTGGTCGTCCTCTACCTGGTGATCTACTACCGCGGCCTGTCGGTCATCGCCATCGCCTCCCTGGGCGTCTCGGCGATCCTCACCTACGTGCTCATGGCGCTGCTCGGCCCGGCCATCGGCTTCGCGCTGAACCTCCCCGCCGTCTGCGGCGCGATCGTCGCGATCGGTATCACGGCGGACTCGTTCATCGTCTACTTCGAGCGCATCCGGGACGAGATCCGCGAGGGCCGCTCCCTGCGTCCGGCCGTCGAGCGTGCCTGGCCGCGTGCCCGGCGCACCATCCTGGTCTCCGACTTCGTGTCGTTCCTCGCCGCCGCGGTGCTCTTCATCGTCACCGTCGGCAAGGTCCAGGGCTTCGCGTTCACCCTCGGTCTGACCACGGTGCTCGACGTCGTCGTCGTGTTCTTCTTCACCAAGCCGCTGATGACGCTCCTCGCCCGCAGGAAGTTCTTCGCGGAGGGTCACAGCTGGTCCGGCCTCGACCCGAAGCGACTGGGCGCCAAGCCGCCGCTTCGCCGCACCCGTCGCGCGTCCGCCCCCGTCGACACGAAGGAGGCGTGAGATGTCGAAACTCGGCACCCTCGGCGCCCGGCTCCACCGCGGCGAGATCGGCTACGACTTCGTCGGCAAGCGCAAGATCTGGTACGGCATCTCGATCCTGATCACCATCACGGCCATCCTCGGCCTGACGGTGCGCGGCCTGAACATGGGCATCGAGTTCCAGGGCGGCGCCGTCTTCACCACCACCGGCAAGAGCGATGTCTCGGTGAGCCAGGCGGAGACGTACGCGGAAGAGGCCTCCGGCCACGACGCGGTCGTCCAGCAGCTCGGCAAGGGCGGCCTGCGCATCCAGATCGCCGGTATCGACACCGAGAAGTCGGACACGATCAAGGAGAAGCTCGCCGCCGACCTGAAGCTCGACCCCGAGCAGATCAACGCGGACCTGGTCGGTCCGAGCTGGGGCGACCAGGTCGCCAGCAAGGCATGGCAGGGCCTGGCGATCTTCATGGTCCTCGTCGTGATCTACCTGGCGATCGCCTTCGAGTGGCGCATGGCCATCGCGGCCCTCGTCGCCCTGATCCACGACATCACCATCACGGTCGGCGTCTACGCCCTGGTCGGCTTCGAGGTCACCCCGGGCACCGTGATCGGTCTGCTCACGATCCTCGGTTACTCGCTCTACGACACGGTCGTCGTCTTCGACAGCCTCAAGGAGCAGACGAAGGACATCACCAAGCAGACCCGCTGGACCTACAGCGACGTCGCCGACCGCTCGATCAACAGCACCCTGGTGCGTTCCATCAACACCACGGTGGTCGCGCTGCTGCCCGTCGCCGGCCTGCTGTTCATCGGCGGCGGAGTCCTCGGCGCCGGCATGCTGAACGACATCTCGCTGTCGCTGTTCGTCGGCCTCGCGGCCGGTGCGTACTCCTCGATCTTCATCGCCACGCCGCTCGTCGCCGACCTCAAGGAGCGCGAGCCGGAGATGAAGGCCCTGCGCAAGCGGGTCCTCGCCAAGCGGGCCCAGGCCGCCGCCACGGGCGAGTCCCCGGAGCCGCGGGTCACCGACCCGGCGTACGGGGACGAGGAGGACGACGTCGCCCCGGCGGTCGTCGGTCCCCGCAACCAGCCCGCCTCCCGCGTCCGCGGCCGCGGCCGTCCCTCGGGGAAGCGGCGATGAACGGCATCGAAGAGCTGCTGACCAGCCGCATCCGTGACGTGGCCGACTACCCGGAACCGGGAGTGATGTTCAAGGACATCACCCCGCTCCTGGCCGACCCGGCCGCGTTCGGCGCGCTCACCGGCGCCCTGGCGGACATCGCCGTGCGCAACGGCGCCACCAAGATCGTCGGCCTGGAGGCCCGCGGCTTCATCCTCGGAGCCCCGGTCGCCGTCCACGCCGGGATCGGCTTCATCCCCGTGCGCAAGGCCGGCAAGCTCCCCGGAGCGACCCTGTCGCAGGCGTACGACCTGGAGTACGGCTCCGCCGAGATCGAGGTGCACGCCGAGGACCTGGGCGCGGCCGACCGCGTGCTGGTCGTCGACGACGTCCTCGCCACCGGCGGCACCGCGGAGGCGTCGCTCCAGCTCATCCGGCGGGCGGGCGCCGAGGTCGCGGGCGTCGCCGTGCTGATGGAGCTCGGGTTCCTGGGCGGCCGGAGCCGTCTGGAGCCGGCCCTGGCGGGAGCTCCCCTGGAGGCGCTCCTGACCGTCTGAGGACCGCGCGCACCAGCCGGGCCCATCACGCCCGGCAAGGCCGCGGAAAGCCCTGAGACACCCGTAGGACACCGTGGAGGCGGGCCCGGAGGAATCCGGCGCCCGCCTCCCGCGTTCCCGGGGTGCGGGACCGCACCCGGCAGCCGACCGCGAGTCCGGCGCGGAGGATCGCTACCATGGGGTTTCCGGAGCCTGACCGGGGGACCCGGATCGCGCACGAGGAGCCCTCTTGCCAGACGAGGCCCAGCCACTCGCCCCCAGCGCGGAACGCCTGGGGCGAACCGCCTCCACCCAGCCCGAGCCAGCCTCGGGCGCCGTGGAGAAGCCCGCACGGAACGGAGCGAGCGGGCAGGCCGAGCACGCCCAGTCCGCCCCCGACGGAACGGCGGCCGAGGGGTCACGTCCCAAGCCGGCCGCGCCCGAGCGCCCCGCGAACACACCTGCGGCCCGGCCGACGGCGCCGCAGCCCAGCCGCTCCGGCGGCTCCTCCAACCGCGTCCGGGCCCGCCTGGCCCGGCTCGGCGTCCAGCGCTCGAACCCGTACAACCCGGTCCTGGAGCCGCTGCTGCGGATAGTGCGCAGCAACGACCCCAAGATCGAGACGTCGACGCTCCGGCAGATCGAGAAGGCGTACCAGGTCGCCGAGCGCTGGCACCGGGGCCAGAAGCGCAAGAGCGGCGACCCGTACATCACGCACCCGCTCGCCGTCACCACCATCCTCGCCGAGCTCGGCATGGACCCGGCGACGCTCATGGCAGGCCTCCTGCACGACACCGTCGAGGACACCGAGTACGGCCTGGACCAGCTCCGCCGCGACTTCGGCGACTCCGTCGGGCTCCTCGTCGACGGTGTCACCAAGCTGGACAAGGTCAAGTTCGGCGAGGCCGCCCAGGCCGAGACCGTGCGCAAGATGGTCGTCGCGATGGCCAAGGACCCCCGCGTCCTGGTCATCAAGCTCGCCGACCGCCTGCACAACATGCGCACCATGCGCTACCTCAAGCGCGAGAAGCAGGAGAAGAAGGCGCGCGAGACCCTGGAGATCTACGCGCCGCTCGCCCACCGCCTGGGCATGAACACCATCAAGTGGGAGCTGGAGGACCTCGCCTTCGCGATCCTCTACCCCAAGATGTACGACGAGATCGTGCGCCTGGTCGCCGAGCGCGCCCCCAAGCGCGACGAGTACCTCGCCATAGTGACCGACGAGGTCCAGTCCGACCTGCGCGCGGCCCGCATCAAGGCGACCGTCACCGGCCGCCCGAAGCACTACTACAGCGTCTACCAGAAGATGATCGTCCGCGGCCGTGACTTCGCGGAGATCTACGACCTGGTGGGCATCCGCGTCCTCGTGGACACCGTCCGCGACTGCTACGCGGCGCTCGGCACCGTGCACGCGCGATGGAACCCGGTCCCCGGCCGGTTCAAGGACTACATCGCGATGCCGAAGTTCAACATGTACCAGTCGCTGCACACGACGGTCATCGGCCCCAACGGCAAGCCCGTCGAACTCCAGATCCGTACGTTCGACATGCACCGCCGCGCCGAGTACGGCATCGCCGCGCACTGGAAGTACAAGCAGGAGACCGTCGCCGGGTCCTCCAAGATCCGCACCGACGTGCCCCGGGCGGCCAAGGGCAGCGCGGGCCAGGACACCGTCAACGACATGGCGTGGCTGCGCCAGCTCCTCGACTGGCAGAAGGAGACCGAGGACCCCAGCGAGTTCCTGGAGTCCCTGCGTTTCGACCTCTCGCGCAACGAGGTCTTCGTCTTCACGCCCAAGGGCGACGTCATAGCGCTTCCGGCCGGCGCGACGCCGGTGGACTTCGCGTACGCGGTCCACACGGAGGTCGGCCACCGGACGATAGGAGCACGGGTCAACGGACGCCTGGTGCCGCTCGAGTCCACCCTGGACAACGGCGACCTGGTGGAGGTCTTCACCTCCAAGGCGGCCGGCGCGGGCCCCTCCCGCGACTGGCTCGGCTTCGTGAAGTCGCCGCGCGCCCGCAACAAGATCCGCGCCTGGTTCTCCAAGGAACGCCGCGACGAGGCGATCGAGCACGGCAAGGACGCCATCGCCCGCGCGATGCGCAAGCAGAACCTGCCGATCCAGCGGATCCTCACCGGCGACTCCCTGGTGACCCTGGCGCACGAGATGCGCTACCCCGACATCTCGTCGCTGTACGCGGCGATCGGCGAGGGCCACGTCACCGCCCAGAGCGTCGTCCAGAAGCTCGTACAGGCGCTCGGCGGCGAGGAGGCGGCCAGCGAGGAGATCGACGAGGCCGTACCGTCCGCGCGGGGCCGGAGCCGCAAGCGGCGCAGCAGCAACGACCCCGGTGTGGTCGTCAAGGGCGTCGACGACGTGTGGGTCAAGCTCGCCCGCTGCTGCACCCCGGTGCCGGGCGACCCGATCATCGGATTCGTCACGCGTGGCAGCGGCGTCTCGGTCCACCGCAGCGACTGCGTCAACGTCGACTCGCTCTCCCGCGAACCCGAACGCATCCTCGAGGTCGAGTGGGCGCCCACCCAGTCCTCGGTCTTCCTGGTCGCCATACAGGTCGAGGCCCTGGACCGGTCCCGGCTGCTGTCGGACGTCACCCGCGTCCTGTCCGACCAGCACGTCAACATCCTGTCCGCGGCCGTCCAGACCTCCCGCGACCGGGTCGCCACCTCCCGGTTCACCTTCGAGATGGGCGACCCCAAGCACCTGGGACACGTCCTGAAGGCCGTACGGGGCGTCGAGGGCGTCTACGACGTGTACCGCGTGACATCGGCCCGCAGGCCCTCCGAGGCCTGACGCCGGCCCGTGCCCCCCGCCCCCCCCCCGGGGGGCCCCCGGCCCCGTGTCTTATAAAAAAAAAACAGCCCCCCAAACCCACAAAAAAAAAGTAATAGGGCTTG
>NZ_JBHYPZ010000056.1:30697-58367 GCF_042746485.1 Streptomyces sp. NPDC058751
TGCTTGTTTGCTGTGGGGGGCGCTGCGGGAGACTCGTCGTGTAACGTCGCCAACTCGCCCCCCCCCCCCTCCGCGGCCTGCCCCCGCCGCGACCCCCCGCCCCGGCGCGGGGCGCACGCCGGACCTACGTGAAGGGGCTCCCGTACGGTGCGTACGGGAGCCCCTTCACGTGCGTGCGGCCGAGATCAGCCGCCGAACTCCTGAAGACCCTTCAGCGCCTGGTCGAGGAGCGCCTGACGGCCGTCCAGCTCCTTCTGGAGCTTGTCCGCCTTCGCGGTGTTGCCCGCGGAGCGCGCCGCCTCGATCTGGCCCTGGAGCTTGTCCACGGCGGCCTGGAGCTGACCGGTCAGACCCTCGGCACGCGCGCGTGCCTCCGGGTTCGTCCGGCGCCACTCGGTCTCCTCGGACTCCTGGAGGGCCCGCTCCACCGCGTGCATCCGGCCCTCGACCTTCGGGCGGGCGTCGCGCGGCACGTGACCGATGGCCTCCCAGCGCTCGTTGATGGAGCGGAAGGCCGCACGGGCCGCCTTCAGGTCCTGCACCGGGACGAGCTTCTCGGCCTCCTCGGCCAGCTCCTCCTTGAGCTTGAGGTTCTCCGTCTGCTCCGCGTCGCGCTCGGCGAAGACCGAGCTGCGCGCCGCGAAGAACACGTCCTGGGCGCCGCGGAAGCGGTTCCACAGGTCGTCCTCGTGCTCGCGCTGGGCGCGGCCCGCGGCCTTCCAGTCCGCCATCAGCTCGCGGTAACGGGCCGCCGTCGGACCCCAGTCCGAGGAGCCGGACAGCGACTCGGCCTCGGCGACCAGCTTCTCCTTGGTCTTGCGGGCCTCCTCGCGCTGCGCGTCCAGCGACGCGAAGTGCGCCTTGCGCCGCTTGGAGAACGCCGAGCGGGCGTGCGAGAAGCGGTGCCACAGCTCGTCGTCCGACTTGCGGTCGAGTCGCGGCAGCCCCTTCCAGGTGTCCACCAGCGCGCGCAGCCGCTCACCGGCCGCCCGCCACTGGTCGCTCTGCGCCAGCTCCTCGGCCTCGACGACCAGCGCCTCCTTGGCGTGCCGCGCCTCGTCGGACTGCTTGGCCCGCTGGACCTTGCGCTCCTCGCGGCGCGTGGCGACGGTCTCCACGAGCTTGTCGAGCCGCACCTTCAGCGCGTCCAGGTCACCGACCGCGTGGTGGGCGTCCACCTGTTCACGGATGTGATCGATGGCGGTCTGGGCGTCCTTCGCCGACAGGTCGGTGGTTTTCACCCGCTTCTCGAGGAGGCCGATCTCGACAACCAGGCCTTCATACTTGCGTTCGAAGTAGGCCAGTGCCTCATCAGGCGTCCCGGCCTGCCAGGAACCGACGACCTGCTCACCGTCGGCCGTACGCACGTACACGGTCCCCGTCTCGTCGACGCGGCCCCACGGGTCGCTGCTCACAGCGCCTCCTCCACATGATGCCTGTGGGGGGCTTCGGAGCCCCCTGGCATCGTCCACAGTTTCGTCACGGCCAACATAGGCGACCGGCGGGGCGGCTGTCCGCATCCCGCGCGACCGAAATTCTGCAGCTGACGGTCAGGATTTCGTCACGGTCAGCTTGTCGACGACGACCGTCGCGTTCGGCGCGCCGTCGCCCTGGCCCGTGTTCTCGCCGGCGCCCGCGATCTTCTTGAGCACCGTCATGCCGGACTTGGAAATAGTTCCGAACGGTGTGTAATTGGGCGGGAGCTGACTGTCCTGGTACACGAGGAAGAACTGGCTGCCGCCGGTGTGCGCCTGGCCGGTGTTGGCCATGGCGATCGTGCCCGCCGGGTACACGTTGTTCTTGAGCGTCTTGTCCTTCAGGTTCTCGTCCGGGATCGTGTAGCCGGGTCCGCCGCTGCCCTGGGCCGTCGGGTCACCGCACTGCAGGACGTAGATCCCGTTGGTGGTGAGCCGGTGGCACTTGGTGTGGTCGAAGTAACCCTTGCCGGCGAGGAAGGCGAACGAGTTCACCGTGTGCGGGGCGGCGGACGCCTTGAGGGCGATGTCTATGGCACCGCACGTCGTCGCCATCTTCATGGTGTAGGCGGCGGACTTGTCGATGGTGACCGCCGGCTCCTTCTTCCACGTGAGCGACTTCACCTTGCCCTCGGCGGGCTTCTCGCACGGATCGGGCGCCTTGCTCGTCGGCGCCGCGCTGGGCGTCACCTCGGAGCCGGCGTTGGACTTCTTGCCGTCGCCCTCGAAGGCCCCGGTCGCGTACGACACCGCACCGCCCGCGACGACCACGCCGACGACCGCCGCGATCACCGCGTTGCGTGTCTGTGCCTTCCGTCGCGCGGATGTGCGGCGCTGCTGCTGTCGCAAGAACTTCTCCCGGGCGAGCTGACGCCGCCGCTGTTCCTGGCTGACCACCGGAGTTCTCCTCGTGCGTCTCGTACGTCGAGTGGGACGCGTGCGTCGCCTGAGCCGACCGCCTGCGTGTGCCCGTACCGTATATGGGTTACCTGAGGAATCGGCAGCGCCGGTAGGCTCTGATCCACAGCCACCCGCCCGTACGACACTCGCGCGTACGCCACCACGAAGGACGATCGTGCTCATTGCCGGGTTCCCCGCCGGGGCCTGGGGGACCAACTGTTACCTGGTCGCCCCCGCCGCGGGTGAGGAGTGCGTGATCATCGACCCGGGCCATCAGGCCGCCCAGGGAGTCGAGGACGCGCTCAAGAAGCATCGGCTCAAGCCCGTCGCGGTCATCCTCACCCACGGCCACATCGACCACGTCGCCTCGGTCGTCCCGGTGTGCGGGGCGCACGACGTCCCGGCCTGGATCCACCCCGAGGACCGGTTCATGATGAGTGACCCGGAGAAAGCGCTCGGACGGTCCATCGGAATGCCGCTGATGGGCGAGCTGACCGTGGGGGAGCCCGACGACGTGCGGACGCTGACCGACGGCGCCGAGCTGAAGCTGGCGGGCCTCGACCTCTCGGTCGCGCACGCCCCGGGCCATACGAAGGGGTCGGTGACGTTCCGGATGCCCGAGAACGCGGACGTCCCGTCCGTGTTCTTCTCCGGGGATCTGCTCTTCGCCGGCTCCATCGGACGCACCGACCTGCCGGGCGGCGACATGGACGAGATGCTCGACTCGCTGGGCCGTGTGTGCCTGCCGCTCGACGACTCGACCGTGGTGCTGTCCGGCCACGGCCCCCAGACGACCATCGGCCAGGAACGCGCCACCAACCCGTATCTGCGGCAGGTGGCGGCAGGCCTGGGAGCGGACCCGACCTCCGCTCCACGACGAGGAATGTGACCAGACTTCCGTGAGCACCTTCAGGGCCCCCAAGGGCACGTACGACCTCATTCCGCCGGACAGCGCCAAGTACCTCGCGGTGCGCGAGGCCATCGCGGCCCCGCTGCGCGACTCCGGCTACGGCTACGTCGAGACGCCCGGTTTCGAGAACGTCGAACTGTTCGCCCGCGGTGTCGGTGAGTCCACCGACATCGTGACCAAGGAGATGTACGCCTTCGAGACCAAGGGCGGCGACAGGCTGGCCCTGCGTCCCGAGGGCACCGCCTCCGTGCTGCGCGCGGCCCTGGAGGCCAACCTGCACAAGACGGGCAACCTCCCCGTCAAGCTCTGGTACTCCGGCTCGTACTACCGCTACGAGCGCCCCCAGAAGGGCCGTTACCGCCACTTCTCCCAGGTGGGCGCCGAGGCGATCGGAGCCGAGGACCCGGCGCTCGACGCCGAGCTGATCATCCTGGCGGACCAGGCGTACCGCTCGCTGGGCCTGCGGAACTTCCGCATCCTGCTGAACAGCCTGGGCGACAAGGAGTGCCGCCCCGTCTACCGGGCCGCGCTGCAGGACTTCCTGCGCGGCCTGGACCTCGACGAGGAGACGCTGCGCCGCGCGGAGATCAACCCGCTGCGCGTGCTCGACGACAAGCGCGAGGACGTCCAGAAGCAGCTGGGCGGGGCGCCGCTGCTGCGCGACTACCTGTGCGACGGCTGCAAGGCGTACCACGAGGAGGTGCGCGCACTGCTGGTGGACCAGGGCGTCGCCTTCGAGGACGACGGCAAGTTGGTGCGAGGTCTGGACTACTACACCCGCACGACCTTCGAGTTCGTCCACGACGGTTTGGGTTCCCAGTCCGCCGTGGGCGGCGGTGGCCGCTACGACGGGCTGTCGGAGATGATCGGCGGTCCGGCGCTCCCGTCCGTGGGCTGGGCGCTGGGCGTCGACCGCACGGTGCTGGCGCTGGAGGCGGAGGGCGTGGAGCTCGAACTCCCCGCGTCCACCAGCGTGTTCGCGGTGCCGCTCGGGGAGGAGGCCCGCCGGATCCTCTTCGGCGTGGTCACCGAACTGCGCAGGGCCGGTGTCGCCGCCGACTTCTCGTACGGCGCGAAGGGGCTCAAGGGCGCGATGAAGAACGCGAACCGCAGCGGGGCCCGCTTCACGGTCGTCGCCGGTGAGCGTGACCTCGCCGAGGGCGTCGTGCAGCTCAAGGACATGGAGTCCGGGGAGCAGACGGCGGTCGCCGTGAACGAGATCGTGGCCGAGCTGGAGTCCCGGCTCGGATGAGAGACGGGCCGGGCGGCGCAGCTGCCCGGCCCGCAGCCCCGCGTCGGCGGGGAGCAGGTGATCAGTTCGCTGACCTCGTCGTGCTACGCCGGAACACCCCCGCGGCAGCGGGGAGCGCCTGCGAACCGTCGTGTGCAACGAGAGATGGATCCGGGCGTCACGGATCCAGCAACCCGTACCGCAACGCAGTCGTGACAGCCGCCGTCCGGTCGTCGACCCCCAGCTTCCCGAAGGCCCGCAGCAGATGGGTCTTCACGGTGGACTCGCCGATGAACAGGCGGCGGCCGATCTCCGCGTTCGTGCAGCCCTCGGCCACCAGCCGCAGCACCGCGGTCTCCCGCTCGGACAGGCGGGGCCGCTCGGGCCTGCTGCGGAGCCGGTCGACCAGCCGGGCGGCGACCGACGGCGCCAGCACGGTCTCGCCGCGCGCCGCGGCCCTTACGGCGTCGGCGAGTTCGGTGCGCGGCAGGTCCTTCAGCAGATAGCCCGCGGCACCGGCCTCCACCGCCCGCAGGATGTCCCGGTCCGTCTCGTACGTCGTCAGCACGACGATCCGGCAGGGCAGTCCGGCCCGCGTCATCCGCGCGATCGCGTCGACGCCCCCGCCCTCGGGCATCCGCAGGTCCATGAGCACGATGTCCGGCCGGAGTTCGGCGGCCAGGGCCTCGGCGCGCGGCCCGCTGGAGGCGTCGGCGACCACCTCCAGATCGGGCTCGGCGCTGAGCATCGCGCGCAGCCCTTCGCGTACGACGGGATGGTCGTCGGCGAGGATGATCCGGATCACACGTCACTCCCGGGAACGGGCAGGCACACGGTGACGGTCGTCCCGTCGCCCGGGGCGCTGCGGACGAGAGCGGTGCCGCCCACCTCGGCGGCCCGGGCGCGCAGCCCCGCCAGACCGTACCCGGCGACCGGCGCGGCAGGGTCGAAACCGCGGCCGTCGTCGCGCACCGACAGCGCCAGCGAGTCGGCGGCGTACACGAGCCCGACCGTTACGGCCGGTGAACTCCCCGCGTGCTTACGGGCGTTGGCCAGCGCTTCCTGGCAGGAGCGGAGGATCACCACCTCGGGCCCGGCGGGCAGCGGGCGCACCGGGCCGGTCACGCTGATGCTCGCGTCGTGGCGGGCGGCCAGCCTCCGCAGCGCGTCGGGCAGCGTGGCGCCGTCCAGATCCGCGGGCGCCCCGCCGGCGACCAGGGCCCGTGCCTCGGCGAGGTTCTGCCGGGCCGTCTCGTCCATGAGCGCCAGATGGCGGCGGGCCTGCGGCAGATCGTGGTCGAGCTCGGCCTCGACGGCCTGGACCAGCATCAGGAGGCTGGTGAAACCCTGCGCGAGGGTGTCGTGGATCTCCCGGGAGAACCGTTCGCGCTCGGACAGCGCGCCGTGCACGGCCGAGAGCCGGGCGATCTCGTGGCGGCTGGCGTCCAGCTCGGTGATGAGTTCCGCCCGTTCGCGGCTCTGCTCCATGATGCGGATGATCCAGCTCCCCAGCGCCGCCGAGAAGACGAGCGTGACCACCGCGAAGACCGAGTTGAAGAACAGGGCCTGCCCCTCGGGCCGCCACAGCAGGGCCCAGCCCGCCACCGGCGCGATGTTGATGACGGCGGAGGCGGTCAGGGCCCGGCGCAGCCGCAGCGCGATGAAGCACTGCGGGATGAGCGCGAAGGTCATCAGCCGGGTCTCCCCGACCAGCACGCCGGGCGGCAGGAACAGCAGGACCGCGCCCGCGACGTAGCCGAGGGCGCGGCGCTCGTCGGGGACCTCGGCGGTGAGGACGGGCCGCCCGACCAGCAGGTACCAGGGGATCAGCAGCAGGAGCAGCCCGCCCGCCGCGAGCCGGACGCGCCACCCCGGGTGCGCCGTGCCGAGCACGAACACCAGGGTGGCCACCCACACGACGGCGAAGTACGCGTCCCAGAGCCGGAACGAGAGCTCCCAGGTGTTCGACGCACGGGCCCCGCCCGGCACCGGAGGGACACGGTCCGGTACCGGCGCCGGGGTGGGGCGTGCGTCCGGAGTCGTCATCCGTCGCGCCGGTTCTTCCAGCGGAAGGTCAGCAGACACAGCAGCAATCCTCCGACGCACCACGCCCCGAGCACCAGCGCGATCCGCCCGAACTCCCAGTCGCCCGCCTGCTCCAGGACCTTCGCGGAGTCGGGCAGGAACACCCCGCGCAGCCCCTGGCACATCCACTTGAGGGGGAACAGCGCCCCGATGTTCAGCATCCAGTCCGGGATGGTGTCGATGGCGATGTAGACGCCGGAGATGAACTGGAGGACGAGGAAGGGCAGGACGACCACCGACGTGGCGCTCTTGCCCGACTTCGGGACCGAACTGATCGCGATGCCGAGCAGTGCGCAGGCCGTGAGACCCAGGACGAAGATCCAGCCGAAGTCCGCCCACCTGCCCGGATCCGAGGGCAGGTCGACGTCGTACAGCGTGGTGCCGACGGTGAGCAGGACCGCCGTCTCCAGGGCGCCGGTCACCAGGACCAGCCATATCTTGCCGAAGAAGTACGCGGCCGGCGGCATCGGTGTGCCGCGCAGCCGGCGCAGCACCTTCTCGTCCCGCTCGATCGCGATCGAGATGCCGAGGGACTGGAAGCTGGTCGACATGATGCCCGCGGCCGTCATCGCGGGGACGTAGAGCTGGGAGGCGGTGACGCCCGCGCCCTTCACGTCGTTGCTGAAGATCGACGCGAACAGGAACAGGAAGACGACCGGGAAGGCGAAGGTGAACACCACCTGGTCGCGCTGCCGGAAGAACTGCCTGAGCTCCAGGCCCCCGCGGCGCAGTCCCAGCCCCCAGGCGCCGGGCAGTCGGCCGGACGCGTCCTTCGCGCCCCGCCGTACGTCGGTCGTGGTCATCGCGCGTCCTCCAGACCGGTCAGTCGCAGATAGACGTCCTCCAGGGTGGGGCGGCTCACCCGCAGTCCCGGGATCTCCCCGTCGAAGCGGCGGGTGAGCTCGGCGACCGTCTTCGTGGGCGTGTCCGTGCGCTCGCTGCGCGGGCCGCCGTCGGCCTCCGTCCATTCGACCGTGGCCTCGCCGCCGAACCGTTCGCGCAGCGCGGCCGGTTCGCCCTCGGCGACGATCCGGCCCCGCGCGACGACCGCCAGCCGGTTCGCGAGGGCCTCGGCCTCCTCCAGGTAGTGCGTGGTCAGCAGGATGGTCGTACCCTCGTCGGCCAGCCTGCGGACCAGCTCCCAGAACTGCCGGCGCGCCGCCGGGTCGAAGCCCGTGGTCGGCTCGTCCAGGAGCAGCAGCTCGGGCCCGCCGATCACCCCGAGGGCCACGTCGAGCCGCCGGCGCTGACCGCCAGAGAGCGACTTGATCCTGCTGCCCGCCTTCGCCTCCAGACCGACCAGGGCGATGACTTCCTCGGGGGCACGGGGATTCGGGTAATAACAGGAGAAATGACGTACCGTCTCGCCCACCGTCAACTCGGCGGGCGCGGATTCGTCCTGCCAGACGATTCCGACGCGTGAGCGCCACGCGCGCGTGGCCGTCGCCGGGTCCGAGCCGAGCACGGAGACCTCGCCCGCGTCCCGCCGGCGATTGCCCTGGAGGATCTCCACGGTGGTGCTCTTGCCCGCCCCGTTCGGCCCGAGCAGGCCGAACACCTCGCCCTGACGGATGCCCAGGTCGATACCGTCGACCGCGGTCACGTCCCCGTACTGCTTGCGCAGCCCCCGTACGTCCACCGCGAGCCGGTCCGAGTGTGTTGTCATGCCGACGAGCCTGTCCCCGAACCGAACCTTCCGGGGCGACCGTGCGTACCTTCTTATGTCCACCGAACGGTGGACAGCCGGCCGGGTGCGGCACAATGAGCCTGCCCGCAGGCCCCTTCGAAGCTACGGAAACGGCGTGATGAACAAGACGACAGTCAAGGACGTCCCGACCGATCAGGAACGCCCCGCCGCCGCCCCCGCGCGGACGGCCGGCGGCAGCCGCGCCTTCGCCGTGCTGCTGCTGATCACGGGTGCGGCCGGTCTCCTTGCCGCGTGGGTCATCACGATCGACAAGTTCAAGCTCCTGGAGGACCCGGGCTTCGTCCCGGGCTGCAGCCTGAACCCGGTGGTCTCCTGCGGCAACATCATGAAGAGCGAGCAGGCCTCGGTCTTCGGGTTCCCCAACCCGATGCTCGGCATGGTGGCCTACGGCATCGTGATCTGCGTCGGCATGAGCCTGCTCGCGCGGGCCACCTTCCCGCGCTGGTACTGGCTGACCTTCAACGCGGGCACGCTCTTCGGCGTCGCGTTCTGCACCTGGCTCCAGTTCCAGTCGCTGTACCGGATCAACTCGCTCTGCCTGTGGTGCAGCCTGGCCTGGGTCGCCACGATCATCATGTTCTGGTACGTGACCTCGTTCAACGTCCGCAACGGGTTCCTGCCCGCCCCGGGCTGGCTGAAGGGCTTCTTCGGCGAGTTCACCTGGGTCCTGCCGGCGCTGCACATCGGCATCATCGGCATGCTGATCCTGACCCGCTGGTGGGACTTCTGGACGAGCTGACCGGTCCGGGGGGACTGTCGGTGGCGTGACATAGGGTTTCCGACGTGGAGCCCGATCTGTTCACCGCCGCCGCCGAAGAGCGCCAGGAAAAGGACCCGGCCGGCAGTCCCCTGGCCGTACGGATGCGTCCGCGCACCCTCGACGAGGTCGCGGGGCAGCAGCACCTGCTGAAGCCGGGCTCGCCCCTGCGTAGACTCGTCGCC
Source organism: Streptomyces sp. NPDC058751 (assembly GCF_042746485.1). Lineage (NCBI taxonomy): Bacteria > Bacillati > Actinomycetota > Actinomycetes > Kitasatosporales > Streptomycetaceae > Streptomyces > Streptomyces sp. NPDC058751. The sequence continues at coordinate 39,949 of NZ_JBHYPZ010000056.1, forward strand.
GAGGCCGACGGCGGCCCGGCCGGACCGTCCTCGGTGATCCTCTGGGGCCCGCCCGGCACCGGAAAGACCACCCTCGCGTACGTCGTCTCCAAGGCCACCGACAAGCGCTTCGTGGAACTCTCCGCGATCACCGCGGGCGTCAAGGAGGTGCGCGCGGTCATCGACGGCGCCCGCCGTGCCGCCGGCGGCTTCGGCAAGGAGACCGTCCTCTTCCTGGACGAGATCCACCGCTTCAGCAAGGCCCAGCAGGACTCCCTGCTCCCGGCGGTGGAGAACCGCTGGGTGACCCTGATCGCCGCGACCACCGAGAACCCGTACTTCTCGGTGATCTCGCCGCTGCTCTCCCGCTCCCTCCTGCTGACCCTCGAACCGCTCACCGACGACGGTCTGCGCGGCCTGCTGCGCCGGGCGCTCACCTCGGAGCGCGGCCTCAAGGGGTCCGTGACCCTTCCCGAGGACACCGAGGACCACCTGCTGCGGATCGCCGGCGGCGACGCCCGCCGCGCCCTGACCGCCCTGGAGGCCGCGGCCGGCGCGGCGCTCGACAAGGGCGAGCCGGAGATCACCCTCCAGACGCTGGAGGCGACGGTCGACCGCGCCGCCGTGAAGTACGACCGCGACGGCGACCAGCACTACGACGTGGCGAGCGCGCTCATCAAGTCCATCCGCGGCTCCGACGTGGACGCCGCCCTGCACTACCTGGCCCGGATGATCGAGGCGGGCGAGGACCCCCGCTTCATCGCCCGGCGCCTGATGATCTCCGCCAGCGAGGACATCGGCCTCGCCGACCCGAACGCGCTGCCCATAGCCGTGGCGGCCGCCCAGGCCGTCGCGATGATCGGCTTCCCCGAGGCCGCGCTCACCCTCAGCCACGCCACCATCGCCCTCGCGCTGGCCCCGAAGTCCAACGCCGCGACCACGGCCATCGGCGCCGCCCTGGAGGACGTGCGCAAGGGGCACGCGGGTCCGGTGCCGGCCCATCTGCGCGACGGGCACTACAAGGGCGCGGCCAAGCTCGGGCACGCCCGGGGGTACGTGTACCCGCACGACCTGCCCGAAGGCATCGCGGCCCAGCAGTACGCGCCCGACGGGCTCACGGACCGGCGGTACTACGCGCCGACCCGGCACGGCGCCGAGGCGCGGTACGCCGACGCGGTGGAGTGGACCAGGAAACACCTCGGTGGAGGGCGTACCTGAGCACCCTGTAGCATGGCTCGGAGCGCTGCGTCCCGTGTCCGGCTCCGGTCGGCATCACCCAACGGGACATCCAGCCGGAGCCTTACGCCGTACTCGTACGACGAGGGGATCCAGGAGCGTCGCGCACCGTCGATGGTGTCGCGGGCCGCCCACCACCGTCTCGATTTCGGGAACGGTCGGTGGGCTACTCGTGTGCTGCACATTGTGCCCAGACCAGGGAGCGGCTGCCCGGCAGGTCCGTCAGGGCCCGCAGGGTTTCCCAGGCTGCGGATGCGACCTCCTTTAACCCGGGTGAGCCGGAAATTCAGGAAAGAGATAGAAGTGGCGAATCAGTCCCGCCCCAAGGTCAAGAAGTCGCGTGCGCTCGGTATCGCGCTGACCCCGAAGGCCGTCAAGTACTTCGAGGCCCGCCCCTACCCGCCGGGCGAGCACGGCCGTGGCCGCAAGCAGAACTCGGACTACAAGGTCCGTCTGCTCGAGAAGCAGCGTCTGCGCGCGCAGTACGACGTGTCCGAGCGCCAGCTCGTCCGCGCCTACGAGCGTGCCTCCAAGGTCCAGGGCAAGACCGGTGAGGCCCTGATCATCGAGCTGGAGCGTCGTCTCGACGCGCTGGTCCTGCGTTCGGGCATCGCCCGCACGATCTACCAGGCCCGCCAGATGGTCGTTCACGGCCACATCGAGGTCAACGGCCAGAAGGTCGACAAGCCCTCGTTCCGCGTCCGTCCCGACGACGTCGTGATGGTCCGCGAGCGCAGCCGCGGCAAGACGCTGTTCGAGGTCGCCCGTGCCGGTGGCTTCGCCCCCGACGGTGAGACCCCGCGCTACCTCCAGGTGAACCTCGCCGCCCTGGCCTTCCGCCTGGACCGCGAGCCGAACCGCAAGGAGATCCCGGTGATCTGCGACGAGCAGCTCGTCGTCGAGTACTACGCCCGCTGATCTTCCTTCAGCGGACGCGGTACCACCTGCGCGTCAGCGTCAGCCCGTCGTCTCCCCGCCCTTCGAGGTGGGCGAGACGGCGGGCTTTCGCCTGTCCGGAGGCAGCCGGCGCGGCGACGGCACCGCCCCGAGCGGTGGCACCCCGGCGCCGCCCAGTGCCCGGGCGACCGCCGCCTCCTGCCCGAGCCGCTCTCCCGCCCGTACGCACTCCTCGTACCGCGCGTCGCCCAGCTCCTGCCGGGCGAGGGCCGCACAGCGCTCGTGCGGCGCGTTGTAGTACGCCGAGCCGAACAGCGGCAGGCCCACCGACGGCCACATCCGCGACGCCGCCCCCTGGAGCACCGCCGCCTCGGCCGCGTCGCCCTCCACCACCGTGACCAGGGCCAGCAGCTCGACCGCGAGAACGGTGCCGAGGAGATCGTGGAAGCCGTGCGCGATGCCGAGGCCCTGTTCCAGCAGAGCGCGCGCCCGCGCCTGATCGCCCTCGGTCTGGGCCTGGTAGGCGAGGACGTACAGCGCGTACGCCAGCGCCCAGCGCTCCCCGTGGTCCTCGCACACCCCCCGGACGTCCTCGCACAGTCCCACCGCGCCGGGCATGTCGCCCTGGAAGGCGAGCGCCATCGCCAGTTCGACCTGGCCCATGAGCACGTTGCTGTTGAGCTCGCCGATCTCGTGGTAGCGGTCCAGCGCCGAGCGCAGCAGCTCCTCGGCGCGCGCCATGTCGTCGGTGACCAGGGCCAGACAGCCGGTGCGGTGCTCGGCGTAGGCGACCGCGACGGCGTTCCCGCAGCGCTCCGCCTCTTCGCGGCACTCCTGGAGCGCGGACAGCGCGGGCACCGGGTCCCCCTGGAGGACGGCCACGTAGCCGAGCACCCACAGCGCCTTCAGCCGCGACTGGTCGCGGTCGCCGTCCAGCTCGACACTGCGCTCCAGCCAGTGCCGGCCCTCGGACAGCCGGCCGCAGCCGACCCAGTAGAACCACAGGGCGCCCGCCAGGTACTGGCCCAGATGCGCCTCGCCGGGCTCGCCGAGCGAGTACTCCAGCGCGCAGCGCAGGTTCGGCAGTTCCGTCTCGACGCGGACCGCCACCTCGGCCTGCCGCGGCGAGAACCAGTCCAGCTCGCACCAGGTGACCAGGCCCATGTACCAGTCGCGGTGGCGGCGCCGCAGCCGCTCCGCGTCGCCCGTCGCCGTCAGCCAGTGCGCACCGTAGGCCCGGACCGTGTCCAGCATCCGGTAGCGCACACCGGCGGCGGTCTCCTCGCGCGAGAGCACCGACTGCGCGAGCAGTTCGCCGAGCACGTCGAGGACGTCGTCGGCGTGCAGTCCGTCCCCGCTGCACACGTATTCGGCGGCCTCCAGGTCGAACTGCCCCGCGAACACCGAAAGGCGCGCCCACAGCAGCCGTTCTCCCGGTGTGCACAGCTCGTGGCTCCAGCCGATCGCCGTCCGCAGCGTCCGGTGCCGGGGCGCCGCGTCGCGCGCACCGCCGGTCAGCAGCCGGAACCGGTCCTCCAGCCGGGCGAGGAGCTGCGCGGGGGAGAGGGCGCCGACGCGCCCCGCCGCCAGCTCCAGCGCCAGCGGGATCCCGTCCAGCCGGCGGCACAGATCCCGGACGTCGGATCCGTTGCCCTCGTCCAGCGCGAAGCCGGGCACCCGGGCCGCCGCCCGGTCCGCGAACAGCTCCACCGCCTCCGCCGCGGCCAGCGGAGCCAGCGGGAACACCCGCTCGCCCGCGATGTCCAGCGGTCTGCGGCCCACGGCCAGCACCCGCAGCCCGGGCGCCCGCCGCAGCAACTCGCCCACCAGCGGGGCGCTCACGTCCACCAGGTGCTCGAAACCGTCCAGGACCAGCAGGAGCCGGAGCCCGGCGAGGTGGTCGAGCAGCACCCGGCGCGGCGGCTTCGCCGTGTGGTCGGTCAGGCCGAGGGCCTCGGCGACGGCGTACTCGACGAGTTCCGGGTCGTGCACCGCGGACAGGTCCACGTGCCACACCCCGTCGCGCGGGTTTCTCCCCGCCGCCGCGTGCGTGGCGAACCGTGTCTTGCCGACGCCCCCCATGCCGGTCACGGTGACCAGGCGGGCCGCCTCCAGTGCCTCGGCCAGCAGCTCGAGCTCGGCGGAACGCCCCACGAACGCGTCGAGCTCCAGGGGCAGATTGCCGGGTGCGGCGGAACCGGAGCGCGGGGCGGGGTGAGAACGCTGCATGGGATACGGAGCGTACTGAGTCATGAGCACTCCGTACAATCGGTTCGCGCAACTCCGTGCTCCGGGGCGGATTAATGCGGTACGGAGCCCCGGCCCCGGCGCGATAGGCTCGGGTGACGACTTTTCGATGTTCAGGCACACAGGCCGTTCAGGCGCAGACAGGGAGCGGGTGCACAGTGTCCGGTGGTGAGGTGGCCGGGATCCTGGTGGCCGTCTTCTGGGCGATCCTGGTCTCCTTCCTCGCCGTCGCGCTGGTGAGGCTGGCCCAGACGCTCAGGGCGACCACCAAGCTCGTCGCGGACGTGACCGAGCAGGCCGTCCCGCTCCTGGCCGACGCCTCGGCGGCGGTGCGCTCCGCGCAGACGCAGATCGACCGGGTCGACGCCATCGCGTCGGACGTCCAGGAGGTCACCTCGAACGCCTCGGCGCTGTCGACGACCGTCGCCTCCACGTTCGGCGGCCCGCTGGTCAAGGTCGCGGCGTTCGGGTACGGCGTGCGCCGGGCCATCGGAGGCCGTCGTGAGAATGTGCCCGACAAAGCGTCCCGGCGTACCGTGATCGTGGGCCGCACCGTCCCGTCCGCGCGGCGGGGAAAGCGGAAGAAGGACTGACGCAGCGATGTTCCGCCGTACGTTCTGGTTCACCGCGGGCGCAGCCGCGGGTGTATGGGCCACCACCAAGGTCAACCGCAAGCTCAGGCAGCTGACCCCCGAGAGCCTCGCGGCGCAGGCCGCGAACAAGGCGATCGACGCGGGTCACCGGCTCAAGGAGTTCGCGCTCGACGTCCGCGACGGGATGGTCCAGCGCGAGGCCGAACTCGGCGAGGTGCTCGGCCTGAACGGGCACCCGGACCCCGAACTGCCCACGCAACGCCGCATCCGCGAGATCGACGGCGGGCAGTCCGGCGACAACAAGCAGATCAAGTACATCGACAACACGACGTACTCGTACAACCGGAATGAGGACCACTGATGGAGTCGGCTGAAATCCGCCGCCGCTGGTTGAGCTTCTACGAGGAGCGCGGTCACACCGTCGTCCCTTCGGCGTCGCTCATCGCGGACGACCCGACTCTGCTCCTGGTCCCCGCCGGCATGGTCCCCTTCAAGCCGTACTTCCTCGGTGAGGTCAAGGCTCCCTGGGCCCGCGCCACCAGCGTGCAGAAGTGCGTGCGCACGCCCGACATCGAAGAGGTCGGCAAGACCACGCGCCACGGCACGTTCTTCCAGATGTGCGGCAACTTCTCCTTCGGCGACTACTTCAAGGAAGGGGCCATCACCTACGCCTGGGAGCTGCTCACCTCGCCCCAGGACAAGGGTGGTTACGGTCTCGACCCCGAGCGTCTGTGGATCACGGTCTACCTCGACGACGACGAGGCCGAGACCATCTGGCGCGACAAGATCGGCGTCCCGGCCGAGCGCATCCAGCGCCTGGGCAAGAAGGACAACTACTGGTCCATGGGCGTCCCGGGTCCCTGCGGCCCGTGCTCCGAGATCAACTACGACCGCGGCCCCGAGTTCGGCGTCGAGGGCGGCCCGGCCGTCAACGACGAGCGGTACGTGGAGATCTGGAACCTGGTCTTCATGCAGTACGAGCGCGGCGAGGGCACCTCGAAGGACGACTTCGAGATCCTCGGCGAGCTGCCCAGCAAGAACATCGACACCGGCCTCGGCCTCGAGCGCCTCGCCATGATTCTGCAGGGCGTGCAGAACATGTACGAGATCGACACCTCCATGGCCGTCATCAAGAAGGCCACCGAGCTGACGGGTGTCGAGTACGGCGCCGCCAAGGCGTCCGACGTGTCGCTGCGCGTGGTCACCGACCACATGCGCACCTCCGTGATGCTCATCGGCGACGGCGTGAGCCCCGGCAACGAGGGCCGCGGCTACGTGCTGCGCCGCATCATGCGCCGCGCCATCCGCAACATGCGCCTCCTCGGTGCCACCGGACCGGTCGTCAAGGACCTCATCGACGTCGTGATCGGCATGATGGGCCAGCAGTACCCGGACCTGGTCACCGACCGGCAGCGGATCGAGACCGTGGCCCTCGCCGAGGAGGCCGCCTTCCTCAAGACGCTGAAGGCCGGCACGAACATCCTCGACACGGCCATCACGGACACCAAGTCGTCCGGCGGCACGGTCCTGGCCGGCGACAAGGCGTTCCTGCTCCACGACACGTGGGGCTTCCCGATCGACCTCACCCTCGAAATGGCCGCCGAGCAGGGCCTGTCGGTGGACGAGGACGGCTTCCGCCGCCTGATGAAGGAGCAGCGGGACAAGGCCAAGGCCGACGCCCGCGCCAAGAAGTCCGGCCACGCCGACCTCGGCGCCTACCGCCAGATCGCCGACGCCTCCGGTGAGACCGACTTCGTCGGCTACGACGGCACCGAGGCCGAGTCGACGATCGTGGGCATCCTCGTCGACGGTGTCTCCTCCCCGGCCGCCACCGAGGGCGACGAGGTCGAGATCGTCCTCGACCGCACCCCGTTCTACGCCGAGGGCGGCGGCCAGATCGGTGACACCGGCCGCATCCGGGTCGACTCCGGCGCGATCATCGAGATCCGCGACTGCCAGAAGCCCGTCCCCGGTGTGTACGTCCACAAGGGCGTCGTCCAGGTCGGCGAGGCCACCGTCGGCGCCAAGGCCCAGGCCGTCATCGACGTACGCCGTCGCAAGGCCATCGCCCGCGCCCACTCGGCCACGCACCTCACGCACCAGGCGCTGCGCGACGCCCTCGGCCCGACGGCCGCCCAGGCCGGTTCCGAGAACCAGCCCGGCCGTTTCCGCTTCGACTTCGGCTCCCCGTCCGCCGTGCCGACGGCCGTGATGACGGACGTCGAGCAGCAGATCAACGAGGTGCTCGCCCGCGACCTGGACGTGCAGGCCGAGGTCATGAGCATCGACGAGGCCAAGAAGCAGGGCGCCATCGCCGAGTTCGGCGAGAAGTACGGCGAGCGCGTCCGCGTCGTGACCATCGGCGACTTCTCCAAGGAGCTGTGCGGTGGCACGCACGTGCACAACACCGCCCAGCTCGGTCTGGTGAAGCTGCTCGGCGAGTCCTCCATCGGTTCCGGGGTGCGGCGCATCGAGGCCCTGGTGGGCGTGGACGCGTACAACTTCCTGGCCCGTGAGCACACGGTCGTCGCCCAGCTCCAGGAGCTGGTCAAGGGCCGCCCCGAGGAGCTTCCGGAGAAGGTCTCCGCCATGCTCGGCAAGCTGAAGGACGCCGAGAAGGAGATCGAGAGGTTCCGCGCGGAGAAGGTCCTGCAGGCCGCCGCCGGTCTCGTCGAGTCGGCCCAGGACGTCAACGGCGTGGCCCTGGTCACCGGGCAGGTCCCGGACGGCACGGGCGCCGACGACCTGCGCAAGCTGGTCCTCGACGTGCGCGGCCGCATCCAGGGCGGACGGGCCGCCGTGGTGGCCCTGTTCACGGTCGTGGGCGGCAAGCCGCTGACGGTCATCGCCACCAACGAGGCCGCCCGCGAGCGCGGTCTGAAGGCCGGCGAGCTGGTCCGCGGTGCCGCGAAGACCCTCGGCGGCGGCGGTGGCGGCAAGCCGGACGTCGCCCAGGGCGGCGGCCAGAACCCGGCCGCCGTCGGCGAGGCCATCGACGTGGTCCAGCGCCTCGTCGCCGAGACGGCCAAGTAAGGGCCGCGGACATGCGCAGAGGACGTCGGCTCGCGATCGACGTCGGGGACGCCCGGATCGGGGTCGCCTCGTGCGACCCCGACGGGATCCTCGCGACGCCGGTGGAGACGGTTCCGGGACGTGACGTCCCGGCCGCCCACCGCCGGCTGCGGCAGCTCGTCGAGGAGTACGAGCCGATCGAGGTCGTCGTCGGTCTCCCCCGCTCCCTCAAGGGGGGCGAGGGCCCGGCCGCGGCCAAGGTCCGTGCCTTCGCCCAGGAGCTCGCGGAAGGGATCGCTCCTGTTCCGGTACGGCTCGTGGATGAGAGGATGACCACGGTCACGGCCGGCCAGGGCCTGCGTGCCGCGGGTGTGAGAACGAAGAAGGGCCGGTCGGTGATCGACCAGGCAGCGGCCGTGATCATCCTGCAGCAGGCACTGGAATCCGAACGGGTGTCAGGCAAGTCGCCCGGAGAGGGCGTCGAAGTGGTCATGTGATCGCGATACGGTAACGTTCCGCCCGATGCGATGGGTTCGAACAGCCGTCGCACAGTAAAGAGGCGGACGGGAGCCGGTCCATGGGAGCCGGCCGCTGCCGGCTCGCGGCTCGTAGGGGATCGATGACTGAGTATGGCCGGGGCCATGGCTCCGAACCGTGGCATCCGGAGGACCCGTCGTACGGGGACGGCGGATGGGGCGGACAGGCCGCCGACGGCCAGTCCGCCTACGACGGCGGCCAGCCGCAGCACTATCCGCAGCAGCAGGGCGACTGGGGCCAGGGGCAGCAGTACCAGGGGCAGCAGCAGTACCCGGGCCAGGGCCAGCAGTACCCCGGACAGGGCCAGCCTCAGTACGACACCCAGGGGCAGCAGTACCCCGTTCAGCAGCAGTACCCGGGCCAGGGCCAGCAGTACCCGGGGCAGGGTCAGCCGCAGTACGACGCCCAGGGGCAGCAGTACCCCGGCCAGGGCCAGCCGCAGTACCCCGGCCAGGGGCAGCAGCAGTACGCCGACGGCGGCGCCGGTGCGCAGTCCCAGGCGCCGTACGCGGCCGACCCCGTCGACCCCTACGCCGGCCAGTACACGGGTGAGCAGCCCGACCCCTACAACACCCCGGACGCCTATCCGCCGCCCGAGCCGCCGGCCCGGCGCCGCGCCGAGCCCGAACCCGAGCCGGACTGGGACCCGGGGCCGGACCAGGGCGAACACGCCTTCTTTTCCGGTGACGACGACGATGACGACGCCGCCGACGACACCGACGAGGACGAGGACCCGAAGAAGCGCCGGGGCCGCGGGGACCTCAAGGAGCGGCGGGGCGGCGGCAAGGAGCGCGGCGGCAAGGGCAAGAAGAGCCGCAACGGCCTCGCCTGTCTGGTGGTCGTCATGGTCTTCGGCGGCGGTCTCGCCGGAGCCGCGTATTTCGGGTACGACTACTACCAGAATCGTTTCGGCGCGGCCCCCGATTTCGCTGGTGAGGGTACGGGGCAAGTTCCCGTCGAGATCGGCAAGGGCGAGGGCGGCTATGTGATCGGCCAGAAGCTCAAGGCCGCCGGTGTCGTGAAGAGCGTGGACGCGTTCGTTTCCGCCCAGAACGACAATCCCAAGGGCAAGTCGATCCAGGCGGGCGCCTACATCCTGCGCAAGGAGATGTCGGCCAAGAGCGCCGTCGCGCTGATGCTCGACCCCAAGAGCCAGAACAACGTGACCGTTCCTCCCGGCTTCCGTAATTCCCAGGTGTACGAGGCGATCGACAAGAAGCTCGGACTCGCCAAGGGCACGACCAGCGCCGTCGCGAAGAAGAAGTACAAGACCTTCGGACTTCCGAGCTGGGCGAACAGCGACGAGGACATAAAGGACCCGCTGGAGGGTTTCCTCTACCCGCTGACGTATCCCGCCGCCAAGGGGATGAAGCCCGAGACCGTGCTGAAGAGCATGGTCGCGCAGGCCAACAAGAAGTACGCGGCGCTGGGGCTCGCGGCGAAGGCGAAGAGCCTCAACCTCGACAACCCCCTCCAGGTGGTCACGGTGGCGAGCCTGGTCCAGGCCGAGGGCAAGACGCACGACGACTACCGCAAGATGGCCGAGGTCGTCTACAACCGTCTGAAGAGCACCAACACCGAGACCAACCAGAAGCTGCAGTTCGACTCGAGCTTCAATTACCTGAAGGGCCAGAGCGAGATCAATATCGGCGAGTCCGAGATCAACAGCAATCCGGACCCGTACAACACGTATTACCACAGGGGTCTGCCGCCCGGTCCGATCGGCAATCCGGGCGACGACGCCTTCAGGGCGGTGTTCAACCCCACGAAGGACGGCTGGATGTACTTCGTGGCGACCGACGGCCGGAACAACACGGAATTCGCCAAGACGCTGGCCCAGTTCGAGAAACTCAAGGACAAGTTCAATGCCAGCTCCGGAAACTGACGCGCGCCGGGCGGCCGTGCTCGGTTCACCGATCGAGCACTCCCTCTCGCCGGTGCTGCACCGCGCCGCGTACCGGGAACTCGGCCTCGGCGAGTGGACGTACGACCGGTTCGAGGTCGACGAGGCGGCGCTGCCCGCTTTCGTCGAGGGCCTCGGACCGGAGTGGGCCGGGCTGTCGCTGACCATGCCGCTCAAGCGGGCCGTCATGCCGCTGCTCGACGAGATCAGCGAGACGGCCGCCTCCGTGGAGGCGGTCAACACCGTCGTGTTCACCGAGGACGGGCGGCGCGTCGGCGACAACACCGACATCCCCGGGATGGTCGCCGCGCTGCGCGAGCACGGCATCGAGCAGGTCGACTCGGCCGCGGTCCTCGGCGCCGGCGCCACCGCCTCCTCCGCGCTGGCCGCCCTCGCGCGGATCTGCACCGGTGAGGTCGTCGTGTACGTCCGCGGTCCGGAGCGGGCCGCCGAGATGCGGCAGTGGGGCGAGCGCCTCGGCATCGAGGTGCGCACCGCGGACTGGGCCGACGCCGAACAGGCGCTGCGGGCGCCGCTGGTGATCGCCACGACTCCGGCCGGTGCCACGGACGCGCTGGCGGCGGCCGTCCCCGGGCGCCCCACGACGCTCTTCGACGTGCTGTACGACCCCTGGCCGACCGACCTCGCGGCGCGCTGGTCCGCGTACGGCGGAGCCGTGGTCGGCGGCCTCGACCTGCTCGTGCACCAGGCGGTGTTCCAGGTGGAGAGGATGACCGGACGGCATCCGGCCCCCGTGGGCGCCATGAGAAAGGCCGGTGAGCGCGCGCTCGCCTCCCGATAAGATCCGCTGAGTTCCGCAGAGGGCGGAGCGCAGGGTGGGAGGGGTCAGGTACATGACCAACGAGTCCGCCGGGGTGCCGCTGGCGTCCGGCAAGGGCGAGATCTTCGAGCTCGTTCTGAAGTTCATGCCCGACTGGGTGCAGGTCACGGTGCTGGTGCTGATCGTGCTGGCCGTCGTCGGCTCGTGGATCGTCAAGATCAAGCGCAAGATCCAGTACCGGCGTGCCGTGCGGGCGGGGGTGCCCGTGCACGCCGCGGCGCAGTACGGGCAGGGGCGCGGCGCGGACTATCTGGGCGAGTACGCCCCGCAGCAGAACCAGCAGAACCAGCAGGGCGAGCAGGACGAGCTCCCGCGCACCCCGGCGCAGGCCGGGCCCAGCGGTGCCGACTTCCTCGGTGCCTACGCTCCGGGCCAGGGCCAGGGCCAGGGACAGCCGCAGGCGTAGGTGCGGGGCACGGGACGGGGCGCCCCGAGCCGTCCCGTCCGCGACCGGTCGTCCCGCCTGATGGACCTGCGGCCGGTTCCCGCGTCCGGACGTGGGAGGATCGGACACGGCGGGCCAGGGCCGCGCACCCGGTCGCGCCGTCGCCGTACGCGAGCACGCGTGTACGCAGCAGTACCAGGGCGCGAGCATGAGGAGCACCGTTGAGCAGGTTGCGCTGGCTGACCGCGGGGGAGTCCCACGGCCCCGCACTTGTCGCGACGCTGGAGGGCCTTCCCGCCGGCGTGCCGATCACCACGGAGATGGTGGCGGACCACCTCGCCCGGCGGCGCCTGGGCTATGGACGCGGTGCCCGGATGAAGTTCGAGCGCGACGAGGTCACGTTCCTCGGCGGCGTCCGGCACGGCCTCACCCTCGGTTCCCCGGTCGCGATCATGGTCGGCAACACCGAGTGGCCCAAGTGGGAGCAGGTCATGTCGGCCGACCCGGTGGACCAGGAGATCCTCGACGGCCTCGCCCGCAACGCCCCGCTGACCCGCCCGAGGCCCGGCCACGCCGACCTCGCCGGCATGCAGAAGTACGGCTTCGACGAGGCCCGGCCGATCCTGGAGCGCGCCTCCGCCCGTGAGACCGCGGCCCGCGTGGCGCTCGGCGCCGTCGCCCGCTCGTACCTGAAGGAGACGGCCGGGATCGAGATCGTCTCCCACGTCGTCGAACTGTGCTCCGTGAAGGCCCCGCAGGGCGTGTACCCCACCCCGGCCGACGTCGAGAAGCTCGACGCCGACCCGCTGCGCTGCCTGGACGCCGACGCCTCGAAGGCGATGGTCGCGGAGGTCGACCAGGCCCACAAGGACGGTGACACCCTCGGCGGCGTGGTCGAGGTGCTCGCGTACGGCGTTCCCGTGGGCCTCGGCTCGCACGTGCACTGGGACCGCAAGCTGGACGCCCGTCTCGCCGGCGCCCTGATGGGCATCCAGGCGATCAAGGGCGTCGAGATCGGCGACGGCTTCGAGCTGGCCCGGGTGCCCGGCTCCCAGGCCCACGACGAGATCGTCTCCACGCCCGAGGGAATCCGCCGCGTCTCCGGCCGCGCCGGGGGGACCGAGGGCGGTCTGACCACCGGCGAGCTGCTGCGCGTCCGCGCCGCGATGAAGCCGATCGCCACCGTGCCGCGCGCGCTGGCCACCGTCGACGTCGCCACCGGCGAGGCCGCCAAGGCCCACCACCAGCGCTCCGACGTCTCCGCCGTGCCGGCCGCCGGCATCGTCGCCGAGGCCATGGTCGCGCTCGTCCTCGCGGACGCGGTGGCCGAGAAGTTCGGCGGCGACTCGGTCACCGAGACCCGCCGCAACGTCCGCTCGTACCTCGAGAACCTGGCCATCCGGTGACCGCCCCACGGCTGGTCCTGGTCGGGCCGATGGGGGTCGGCAAGTCCACGGTGGGCGCGCTCGTCGCCGAGCGGCTGGGCTGCGCCTACCGGGACACCGACGACGACATCGTGGCCGCCGAGGGCCGCAGCGTCGCCGACATCTTCGTCGACGAGGGCGAGCCCGCCTTCCGTGCGATCGAGAAGCGCGCGGTGCGCGAGGCGCTCGCCGGGCACGACGGCGTGCTGGCGCTGGGCGGTGGTGCGGTCCTCGACGCCGACACCCGCGCGCTGCTCACCGGCCACCAGGTCGTCTACCTCTCCATGGACGTCGAGGAGGCGGTGCAGCGCACCGGCCTGAACGTCGCCCGGCCGCTGCTCGCCGTCAACCCCCGCAAGCAGTGGCGCGAGCTGATGGAGGCACGCCGCCACCTGTACACCGAAGTCGCCCGCGCGGTCGTGGCGACCGACGGCCGTACCCCCGATGAGGTCGCCCAAGAGGTCCTCGACGCACTGGAGTTGAAGGAAGCATGAGCGAGGCAGTGACCCGGGTCCAGGTCGGCGGCAGCGCGGGCACCGACCCCTACGAGGTCCTGATCGGCCGTCAGCTCCTCGGTGAACTCGGTGCCTTGATCGGCGACAGGGCCAAGCGTGTCGCCGTGATCCACCCCGAGGCGCTCGCCGACACCGGTGAGGCGCTGCGCGCCGACCTGGCGGAGCAGGGCTTCGAGGCCGTCGCCATCCAGGTGCCGAACGCCGAGGAGGCCAAGACCGCCGAGGTCGCGGCCTACTGCTGGAAGGCGCTGGGCCAGTCCGGTTTCACCCGCACCGACGTCGTCGTCGGCGTCGGCGGAGGTGCCACCACCGACCTCGCCGGTTTCGTGGCCGCGACCTGGCTGCGCGGGGTGCGCTGGATCGCCGTCCCCACCACCGTGCTCGCCATGGTCGACGCGGCGGTCGGCGGCAAGACCGGCATCAACACCGCCGAGGGCAAGAACCTCGTCGGCGCCTTCCACCCGCCCGCGGGCGTGCTGTGCGACCTGGCCGCGCTCGACTCGCTGCCCGTCAACGACTACGTCTCCGGGCTCGCGGAGATCATCAAGGCCGGCTTCATCGCCGACCCGGTGATCCTGGAACTCATCGAGTCCGACCCCGAGGCCGCCCGGACGCCCGCGGGCCCGCACACCGCCGAGCTGATCGAGCGTTCCATCAGGGTCAAGGCCGAGGTCGTCTCCGGCGACCTCAAGGAGTCGGGGCTGCGCGAGATCCTCAACTACGGTCACACGCTCGCCCACGCCATCGAGAAGAACGAGCGCTACAAGTGGCGGCACGGCGCCGCCGTCTCCGTCGGCATGCACTTCGCCGCCGAACTCGGCCGCCTCGCGGGCCGGCTGGACGACGCGACCGCCGACAGGCACCGCACGATCCTGGAGTCCGTCGGTCTCCCGCTGAGCTACCGCTACGACCAGTGGCCGAAGCTCGTGGAGAACATGAAGGTCGACAAGAAGTCCCGGGGCGACCTGCTGCGCTTCATCGTCCTCGACGGACTGGCCAGGCCGACCGTCCTGGAGGGCCCGGATCCGGCCGTCCTGCTCGCCGCGTACGGCGAGGTCGGCGAGTAACGGGCGGCGCCTCGCGGGGCCGTACGGCCCGAAGGACACCTGTTCAGCCCGTTCTGCCTCTTCCCACCGGGCACTTCGCACGGTCCCCGGCCGTTCACACAACGGCGGCCGGGGAAGGTACCGTTCAGTAGCGACGGGACCGGCGTCCCGTCGTCACGCGCACATCGCCTGTACGAGACGGAGTGGCACCGGATGCAGCACGCAGTGGGGGCTCCGCTGCCGCCGCCCCACCAGCCGGGGCAAGGGCCGGCCGCCGGATGGTCGCCGGCCGGACAGTACCCGGGGCAGCAGGGCCCCGCGCCCGCGCCGGGCTTCGCCGGAACACCGGGGCCGCCCGGCGCCCCTCCCGCCCAGGCGCCGCAGCACCATCTGCCACCGCAGCAGATGCCCCCGCAGCCGCCGCAGCACCCGTCGGCGCAGCCTCCGCCGCATCCGCCCGTGCCGCCCGCTCCGGACACCACCGGACACGTGCAGCTGCCCTCGGGCGTCTCGGTGGCCATGCCGAGCCCGCCGCCCGTCACGGGCGCGCCCGACCCGGCGGCGACCACGCTCGCGGTCCTGCTCATCGGCCCCGCGGGCGCGGGCAAGACCAGCGTCGCGAAGTACTGGGCGGACCACCGCCGGGTGCCCACGGCCCACATCAGCCTCGACGACGTACGCGAATGGGTGCGCTCGGGCTTCGCCGACCCCCAGTCGGGATGGAACGACCATTCCGAGGCGCAGTATCGTCTCGCCCGCCGCACCTGCGGCTTCGCCGCCCGCAACTTCCTGGCCAACGGCATCTCGTGCATCCTCGACGACGCCGTCTTCCCGGACCGGCCGGTCGTCGGGCTCGGCGGATGGAAGCGGCACGTGGGCCCGGGGCTGCTGCCGGTCGTGCTCCTGCCGGGCCTGGAAGTGGTCCTGGAGCGCAACGCGGAGCGTTCGGGGAACCGCAGGCTCGGTGACGAGGAGGTCGCGCGCATCCACGGCCGCATGGCCGGCTGGTACGGCTCCGGACTCCCGATCATCGACAACTCCCAGCTCGACGTGCCCGCCACGGCCCGCCTCCTGGACGACGTCCTGGCCCGCTCGATCGCCAGCCCGCCGCAGTGGTGAACGAGTCCGCCCCGCCGATGTGCTGAAAGGGTTCGCCTGTCGGCGGTGCTGAAAGGGCCCGGGCCGGGGCGGCGCCGAGGAGGGCTCGGGCCGGGCGGTGCCGAGCCGGTCCGGTCCGGTCGGCGGTGTCCGAGGCCGAGGGGTCCGGTCCGTGGGCAGGGGCAGGGGCAAGGGCAAGGACCGGGGCAGGGTCCGGGGCCGTTCGTCCGGGCGGAGGGCTACCCGTCCGGCCCTCTGGACCGGCGACATCCGGCCACCGCTCGTAGGCTCGATTCATGCCAGAGGTGTACGCGACCCGCAGAGAGCGGCTCCGGGAGCGCTGTACGGCGGGCGGCAGCGCGGCAGCGCTCGTCACCCGTCCCGCCAACGTGAGGTATCTCGCCGGCGCCGCGCCGCCCGGCGCGGTCCTGTTGCTCGGCAGTGACGAGGACGTGCTGCTGTGCGCGGGCCCGCTGTCCGGCGAAGCCATGGAAGGGCGCCCCGACGAGGCGCTGGACGTCCGGGTGCTGCCGCGCACCGGAGGCGATCCGGCCGTCGCCGCCGCCAGGCTCGCGGCCGGTCAGGGCGCCGAGTCCCTCGCGGTCGAGGAGCACCACCTGACCGTGACCCGGCACCGCGCACTCGGCTCGGTCGCGCCGCGGCTGAGCCTGGCCGACCTGGGCGGCGCGGTGGAACAGCTCCGCGTGATCAAGGACGAGGAGGAGATCTCCACGCTGCGGATCGGCGCCGAGATCGCCGACCAGGCGCTCGGTGAACTCCTCGAGTCGATTCTCGTCGGCCGCACGGAACGCCACCTCGCCCTGGAACTGGAACGCCGGCTCGTCGACCACGGCGCCGACGGACCCGCCTTCGCGACCTCGGTCGGCACCGGACCGAACTCGGGACGCCGCGGCCACCGGCCCACCGACCGGCGTGTCGAGGAGGGCGACTTCCTCTCCGTCTGCCTCGGCGCCACCTACCACGGCTACCGGTGCGAGATCGGGCGTACGTTCGTCATCGGCACCTCGCCCGCAGGCTGGCAGATCGAGCTGTACGACCTCGTCTTCGCCGCCCAGCGCGCCGGCCGGGAGGCGCTGGCACCCGGCGCCGCCTACCGCGACGTGGACCACGCGGCCCGTCAGGTGCTGGACGCCGGGGGCCATACCGAAGGCCTTCCGCCCCTGACGGGGCACGGTGTCGGGCTCGAAATCGACGAGGACCCGCAGCTTGCGCCCGCAGCCATGGGTAAACTGGACGCTTGCGTGCCGGTCACCGTCGAACCGGGGGTCCACCTCCCGGGCCGGGGCGGTGTCAGGATCGATGACACGCTCGTCGTGCGCCCTGAGGCGGACGGCGGACCCGAGCTACTCACCATCACGACCAAGGAACTGCTCGCGCTCTAGCCTTCGGGCCGCGCGCGTGCGCCGGGGTCGTCCACGTCAGTCCAGGAGATTCCGCAACCGTGGCTTCCACGAACGACCTCAAGAACGGCCTGGTGCTCAAGCTCGACGGAGGCCAGCTCTGGTCCGTCGTCGAGTTCCAGCACGTCAAGCCCGGCAAGGGCCCGGCCTTCGTGCGCACCAAGCTGAAGAACGTGCTCTCCGGCAAGGTCGTCGACAAGACGTTCAACGCCGGCGTCAAGGTCGAGACGGCCACGATCGACAAGCGCGACATGCAGTTCTCGTACATGGACGGCGAGTACTTCGTCTTCATGGACATGGAGACGTACGACCAGCTCATGGTCGACCGCAAGGCCGTCGCCGACGCCGCCAACTTCCTCATCGAGGGCTTCACGGCCACCGTCGCCCAGCACGAGGGCGAGGTGCTCTTCGTCGAGCTGCCTGCCGCCGTCGAGCTGGTCGTCCAGGAGACCGAGCCGGGCGTCCAGGGCGACCGCTCCACCGGTGGCACCAAGCCCGCCACCCTGGAGACCGGTCACCAGATCCAGGTCCCGCTCTTCATCACCACCGGTGAGAAGATCAAGGTCGACACCCGCACCAGCGACTACCTCGGCCGGGTGAACAGCTAACCGTGGCTGCCCGCAACACGGCCCGCAAGCGCGCCTTCCAGATCCTCTTCGAGGGCGACCAGCGCGGTGTGGACGTCCTGACGGTCCTCGCGGACTGGATCCGGCACTCCCGGTCCGACACCCGGCAGCCCCCGGTCAGCGAATACACGATGGAGCTGGTCGAGGGCTACGCCGTCAAGGCGCGGCGCATCGACGAGCTCATCGCGCAGTACGCCGTCGGCTGGACGCTGGACAGGATGCCGGTCGTCGACCGCAACATCCTGCGCCTCGGCGCCTACGAGCTGATCTGGGTCGACGAGACCCCGGACGCCGTGGTGCTCGACGAGGCGGTGCAACTGGCGAAGGAGTTCTCCACGGACGAGTCGCCCTCGTTCGTGAACGGCCTCCTGGGCCGGCTGAAGGACCTGAAGCCCTCGCTCCGCCGCGACGAGGACTGACCGGCAGCAGCACGAAGCCGCCGCAGCCGGTACGGCCCCGCAGGGGGCCTACGGAACACGCCGGAGGGCCCGCAGCGATCACGCTGCGGGCCCTCCGGCGTTCGTGTGCCCGTGGGGCTTCCCGGGCCCGTGGAGGGCCTTTCCAGGACCGCACAAAGCCGCCGGGGTGGCCGGAACCATCAGGTTCACGCCCCCCCCGCGGCCCGTTTGTGCTTATCAGGAATCGGGGGATCGGCGCAC
>NZ_JBHYPZ010000057.1:0-27574 GCF_042746485.1 Streptomyces sp. NPDC058751
GCGCCGGTCGGGAAGTGATCGCCGTGGACCCCCGCAACACCTCCCGGCGGTGCCCCGCATGCGGGCACACCGCCAAAGAGAACCGGCCCACCCAGGAGAAGTTCCACTGCCAGTCCTGCGGCCACACGGATCATGCGGACACAGTGGGAGCCATCAACGTTCTACGGGCCGGGCTGGTCCGTCGCGACGCCCACCAGGGTTAGCGAGAAGCCCCCACCTTCAGGTGGAGGAGGAGTCACGAAAATGGCCGGTGATTTCAAGGCACGGACGACAGTCCTGCGCACAGCCGCCAAGTCGATACCCGGCGACGACAACCAGGCCGGCGGCAGCATCCTGAAGAGCTACTGCGCCAAGAACCGCATCATCGACGGAATGGACGACGGCTTCATCGTGAAGATCGTCACCTGGCCTGCGCCGCGGCGGGAACAGCTCTGGACCGGCCGCTCCGCCACAGCCGGTTCAGGACTTGGCGGGTCAGAACCGCACGAGGTAGCGCTCCACGCCGTGGCCGGTTCCCTTGCCCTCCGACAGGGCCGCGGCCTCGGCCCGGCCGCCACAGTGGACACGGACGTGCCACGAACCGCCGGAATCCGCCAGCGTGATCAGGTCGTCCATACGGCCCGTGTGCATGGACCACACGGCTACCTGACCACTGGTCGACTCGAATTCGGCATCGGCGATCTCGTCCCAGTCGGCCCGGTCCTGCCGGGACGGAGGCCCGTCCCACACCTCGACGCTGACCGTGGCGGTGTGGGTATGGCCACCGCTGGTGATGTCCAGACGTCCCGGATGAGTACTGAGGAACGCATGCCGGTCGAAGTCGTCGGGGAAGGGAACCGGCAGGTCCGCATCGTCGGACTCCTGCAGCCCGAAAGCATGGAAGCCCACGTACGCGTCCACATCCTGCTGCCGCACGAGCTCCGCCACGAGCACCCCTTCGACGCGACAGACGGCCGGTCCCTGCCTCGATCGTAAGTCGACCTGGCTGTGGGCTTGATGTCCCTCGGAGGATGCGCACGGCACCTGCGCTCGCCTCGGTCGCGGATCACAGAAGCGAGGCCGAAGTACCGTCCGGGTTCGCGGCCGGCGCAGGCCAGGCCATCACACCTCCCGTCCCGTCCGGACGGGAGAAACTGACCGGACGACGGCTTTCCGTGCGGAGCGTGTCGGTTCACCACGCATCCCTGAGCCCGTCTGCATCGCGCTGGCCTGTTCGACGATCTGGTTGAAGAACAGGACTCCGGCAGCGGCCGCTGCCGCGCCGGCGGTGACCGCCACCGGCCGGGGGTTCGCGGCCAGAACGGTCAGCAGACCGGCACCGAAGCCGACACCGATGCGGCCAGCAGGAAGAACACGGCAGAGCGCTGCTTGAGCATCGGCCTGCTCTCGTCGGGTTCGCGCGAGTTCGTGCCGGCCATCTGGTGTTCCTCGCGGGCCGGTAACGCGTGGGCATGTGCGCCAGGCCTCGTCCGGCAACTCTCCGGACTGGAGGGGTGTGCGACGGCACCACGGAGCAACCCGGCTGCCTTGAACGCCGGGCATGTGATGCGGTTACGGGCGCGGTACGTGCCGCGCCCCTTCTACCCGGCCTGATTCAAGGACGCTGTGCTCATCGCGGACGGGACGCTCGTTCCCACCCGCGACCGCTTTGTGGCGCAGCAGCCGAAGACATTTCACGCCGCCGACGGGTCAAGTCGGGCCCGTTGGCCGACCCCAGGTGAGCGTTGCCCCCGCGTGGTCGCCCGTCGGGCGACGCGGTAGCGTCATGGACATGATGGACGGTCCTGATGTGTCGGTGGCTCTGGAGGGCGGGGTGACCGACCGCTCGCAGGCCTGGGGCTTCGTGCGCTGGTTCAGTGATGAGTGGACCGGCCGTCCTCTGCGGCCCGAGGACGGTTGTGCCGCGGACGAGCTGACGGCTGCGGAGAGTGTTCTCGGCTTCGGGCTTCCCGCGGCCTTGCGCGAGGGATACGCGCTCTTGGGCCGCCGGGACGACCTGACCCGGCAGCAGGACCCCTTGGTCCCGCCGGCCGGGCTCCATGTCGATGACGCCCTTGGCGGAGTCCTGGTTTTCCGCCGCGAGAACCAGGACTGTGCGGCATGGGGGATTCCCCTCACCGCGATCGAGCAGGACGACCCTCCGGTGGTGGTGGAGTCACACCGGGGTTGGATTCCGTTCCTCGACCGGATGTCCCTGGCATGGGTCGAGTTGGTGCTGAGCGAATCGCTCTTCGCTGTCGGCGGCCTGTACGACGCCTGCGAGTTGCCGGACGCCCTGGTGCCCGGCCTCCAGGCCCGCTACGCCCGCATCGACCTGCCCGACCATCCGATGTGGGCGGGTGAAGAGGACTCACCCGTGCGCTGGTATGCGGCTCCTGGCCGATTGCTGCGCCGGGACGGCTTGCAGGATCACTGCTGGGTCCATGCGCGCGGTCACGCGGTCGCCGATCTTGAGATCATCCACGCGGACCTCCCCGCCTCTTGGGTGGGCTGACCTCTTTGACGCGGTTCCGACTGCGCCGTGGACGGCCGTGAGGCCAAGGTGGCGGGGCCGGCGAAGGCGTGTTCGGTGCCGTAGAGCGTGCCGGCTCGCGGGCAGCGGCAGAGGCAGCCGAGGAGCTTGTCGAACCGGATGGATCAGCGGACTCCACGGCGGCAAGCCATGCCCGAGACGACTCGGAGATCTTTTACGGGACAGCCCATAGGCTGCCACCATGATCGCTGATGACCTCGAAGGGGCGAACCGGAGGCGGCCTGGGAGGTCGTCTCCCCGTACGCGGAGACCGGGTGGTGGAAGGCCGTCGAGGCGGCCGCCGGGGTGCTGGAGGCCCTGGGACGGGCGACGGAGGCCATCGCACTGGTACGGGCACAGGCGGACGGCGGCAATCGGGTGGCGAGGCCGGTGCTGGCCGGTCTGCTGGCCCGGAACGGACGCGTCGACGAGGCCATCGAGTCGCTCCGCCCCGACGTGGACGACGCGTTCCTGCTGCGGGCGCTCGTCGAGACCACGGAGGGCCACGGACGGGACGCGGAGGTCGCCGCGCTGATCAGGCCCTTGGTCGAGAACGAGACGCGCTGCTGGAAACGGGAGCCGCTCATCCAGCTGAGCCGGGTCCTGGAACGGCAGGGCCGCGCGGACGAGGCCGTCGCACTGCTGCGCCCCCGTGCCGCGGACGCGCCGAACACCGCCGCCGGGAGCCTGGTGCATGTCCTTGCCCGGAACGGGAGGGCCGAGGAGGCGATCGAGGCCGCCCTGCCGCTGCTGGAGGACCGGGAGTCCGACTGGCTGCTGGCCTCCCTCACGCAGATGTTCGCCGACCAGGGCCGGGCCGAGGCCGCGCTCGGCCTGGTCGACCACAAGATCCGGAACGCCGACACCCAGGAGCGGGAGACCCTGATCCCCTACCGCGTCTGGCTGCTCGAAGAAATGGGCCGGCTGGAGGAGGCACTGGCGCAGGCCCGGGCGATCGTCGACGACGTGTACTCCTTGCGGGCCCGCAATGTGGCGAGTGTGCTGGAGAAAGCGGGCCGACCGGACGAGGCCATCACCGTCCTCCGAGGATCCACGGACAGGACCGACCGCCTCGACCTGGCCCACCTCCTCATCCGGCAGGGGCGCCCGGACGAGGCCGTCGAGCTGTTCCGCCCGACCGGCACGCCCGGCGACGAGCCGCCGCACAAGGACTCCTGAACCTTCGTCTCCCAGGCCGCGTCCGACAACGGGATCTCGTGGTGGGCCGAGGTGAGCCGACGGCTGCGGTGGGGGAGCCAACAGTCCCGCTGCGCCTGGGGCCGACGGTCGTGGGCGGCCGCGGCGGGATCACCGGCAGGTGGTGAACGGGGTGTCGTAACGGTTGCGGACCGGGGCGCCCTGCCGGGACCCCGGACCCGTCTGCCGCAGCACGTCCGGGTCGAGGACGATGCGGAGAAAGCGGTGGAGCGGACGGTGTCGGTGGGCTGGGAAGGCCTTGGGCATGCCGCAGATGATGACGAACCGAACCCTCAAGACACCGTCGGCCTCATATGATCATGCTCATGACTGTCACGCCTTCCGTTCCAGTGCTGCGCGGCAGCGGGGGTGCCGTCCTCCGCCACGACGGGGCGGCGCTGACCCTGCGCCGTGCGGAGGACGAAATACGCATCCCCCTGGAAGCTGTCCAGGACGTCGTGACGAGCGGGCGGACCGTCACCGTCGAGCTACGGATGCCGCAGGGCGCCCAGGCTGTCGTGCATCGGGTGGAGGGCGTCAGCGAGGCCGCGGCAGGCATGTTCGCCACAGCAGTGAACGCTGCCGTGGCCCGACTCCCCGAGTCCGACCCGTCCCTCGACGGGGCCGCACTCGTGACCACCCGCTCCCTCGCCGACCCGCACGCCCCCGGCGTCCGGGGCAGGTTCCTCGCAACGGGCCTGCTCATGGCCGTGTTCAGCCCCGGTCTCGCGGCGCTCGTCGCCGGCAGCGTGATCGTCGTCGTCCGCGGGAGACCGCTCGGTCTCCTGGTCATTCTGGTGCTGGGCGTCGTGGGACTGCTCCTGAACGCGGTTTGCGTCGCCCTGACGGCACAGGCCAAGAACATGTGGCACCTGCCCCGGCGCGGCATCACGGTGCAGGCGGGATTCACCTCCCGCGGCAAGACGACACGGGTGTACGAATACACGGACCAGCACGGCGAGACCCACACCTTCAACACGTCACGGGGCACCACCCATGTCGAGATCGCCTATGACCCGCGTCATCCCCACATCGCGGTCGGCGTCTTCCCCGTCGTCGTGCGCCTGCTGATGACGCTCGCGACCCTGCTCTCGTGGTGTGCCGCCATTGCGTGGTTCGCCCTGATGATCTTCGCGGCCATCGACGGCGTGTGACCGAGACCGCGCGGGCGGGTGAGGTGACCCGGGCCGTTCGGATCATGGCGTGGCGGGGCCCGGCCAAACCCCCCCCCCCCCCCCCCCCCGCCCCCCCGGCCCCCCCCCCCCCCCCACGCCGGCTCCCCCTCGGAGCCGGACCGCGTCCTGCCGTCAGCGCTGCAGGGTCAGCAGACCCGGACGGTAGGGCAGGAGGCCGTAGTCGCCGCCGGAGTTGGGGCTGCGCCCCTGGTAGAGCAACTGCAGATTGCAGGGATCGACGGTCATGGTCTGATCGGCGCTGGTGCGGATCAGTTCGCCGTGGCTGATGTCGTTGGTCCAGGTGGCGCCACTGTTGGCCTTGCCGGCGAAGGGATTGCTCTCGGTCGCGGCCTGGGGTGTCCAGGAGCCGTTCAGACCGGTGGCCGTGAACGAGCGGAAGTACCGGCCCTGCGAGCCGATCGCCTCGACGATCATGAGGTAGCGGTTCTGGCCCCGCAGCTTGTAGACCTGCGGAGCTTCGAACAGGTTGTTCGTCGTATCGCTCATGATCACTGTCGAGGTGGAGCCGAAGCTGCCCGGGAAGTTCCCGATCGGCATGCCGGCCCGGTAGATCTTGCCGTTGTCGCCGGCGAAGAACAGGTACATGTTCGTGCCGTCACCGATGAGCGTCTGGTCGATGGGACCCGTTCCGGAGCCGGAGATGCTTCCGGAGAAGAGCACCTGCTCGGACGACCAGCCGTTCGGGTTGGTGGGGTCGCTCGACGTCCGGTAGGAGAAGGCGGTCCCGCCCCACTGGTAGGCGAGCACCCAGACGTTCTTCGGTGCGAAGTAGAAGAGCGTGGGTGCGACGGCCGGGTCGGACATCGTGTTCTGGCCGGCCGAGGCCATCTCCGACCAGTCGGTGAACGGGCCGAAGTTCATCGAACCCCACCTCGTCCCCGTGTCGTGCGTGGTGGCGTAGACGAGTTGTCTGCCGTTGTAGGGGACGACGGTGAAGTCCTTGAGCGAGACCCACCCCTGCTTGGGCTGCGCCAGCGCGCCCGTCGACGCCCAGCGGTAGGCCGACGGGAGATCACACGAGCCGGGGGTGCCGGCGCCGACCTTGACGAGCTGCCACTGCTGGTTGGTGCCGCCCCAGTCGTCGTACTGGACGATGTTCGCGTTGTCGGCGGTGGAGGCGCCCTGTACTTCGAGGGCCTTGTTGCTGTGACGCGAGATGAGCCTCACGTAGCCGTCCGAGCTGTCGGCCAGCCGCCACTGCTGGTTGGTGCCGTTCAGGTCGGTCCACTGGACGATCGAGCCGCCGTTCGCGGTGGACCAGTTGTAGACGTCCAGTGCCTTGCCCGAGTGGCGGGACTTGATGCGGTAGTAGCCGTCTCCGGAATCGACGAACTGCCACTGCTGCTGGTTCTGGTCGTTCCTGGTCCACTGGGTGATGCGGGCACCGTCGTCGGTCGCCATGTTGTAGACGTCCAGGGCTTTGCCGCTGTTGCGGTTGACCAGCACGTACGAGGCGTTGGGGTCTACGGTCGCGGCCTCGGCGGGCTGGGCGCCGAGGAAGGTGGCCAGCAGCAGCAAGGGCGCAAGGACGCCGAGTAAGCGTCTTGGGCGGACCGGGGACGGGTGGCGAAGCCACATCAGAGGGCCTCCTTGGGGGGTGGGGTACCGCCGATGAACCGCGGAGCGGCAGCCATGCCGGGGGCAGGAGATTCGAAAGTTTCGCTGTGATCTCGGATCTGTGACGCCACAAGCTAGGAAGGCAGGGCCCTCCGGTCAAGGTCTGCCGTCAATCTGTCCGCAAACAGTTCCTCCCTCGGGGCACGACAAGCCCTGGCGTCGACGGGAAACTCCCAGGTGGTTCGCGATGGCGGCTCGCCGGTCCAGGGTCCGCCCGCCTTGACGGAGCTTCGAAAGTTTCGAGATAGGATCGGAAACTTTTCTGTCGAGAGGATTGACGAGTCATCGTCAAGCCTCAATCATCTGTCTGGTGAACCGGCCGTGGGCCGGTATATCGAACAAGGCAGGTCCTGGACAGACTGTGCCGCACCGCAGAGCCGCGCACGGCTGCCCGACGGATCCGCGCGCCAAAACGCCTGCGCCACCCCGCTTTTCGTCCCGGTGAGGCTCGCACCGACGCATCCCGGCTCTCCACGCGATCGGAGAGGGACGCGACGGCACGTGACGGCCTCCCGGCTGAGCCGCGATGGAGTACCCCCGTGCCTGTGCTGAAAGACCGCTGCCGCCCGGCGTACGTCACCCGGCGGCCGACCGGGCCCGCCCGTGCCGGTTCGGATCCCCCCGGGTCCCATGACCGCGGCGTCCGGTGATCCCGTCATTCCTACCTTGGAGGCACAGCCATGGGCTCATACGCCCTTCCCGAACCCGTTGTCCGGCGGAAGGTCCGCGTTCTGCTGCTGGCGCTGGTCGCCGGTGTCCTGGGTGTGGTCGCCGCACTGGTCGCGCCGCCGCCCGCTCAGGCCGCCGAGAGCACGCTCGGCGCCGCCGCGGCGCAGAGCGGCCGCTACTTCGGCGTCGCCATCGCCGCGAACAGGCTGAGCGACTCGACGTACGCGACGATCGCGGCCCGTGAGTTCAACTCGGTGACGGCCGAGAACGAGATGAAGATCGACGCCACCGAACCGCAGCGGGGCCAGTTCAGCTTCACCGCCGCCGACCGCGTCTACAACTGGGCGGTACAGAACGGCAAGAAGGTGCGCGGCCACACCCTGGCCTGGCACTCCCAGCAGCCCGGCTGGATGCAGAGCCTCAGCGGCAGCGCGCTGCGCCAGGCGATGACCGACCACATCAACGGCGTGATGAGCCACTACAAGGGCAAGATCGCGCAGTGGGACGTCGTGAACGAGGCCTTCGCCGACGGAAGTTCGGGAGCCCGGCGCGACTCCAACCTGCAGCGCACCGGCAACGACTGGATCGAGGTCGCCTTCCGCACCGCGCGCGCCGCCGACCCGTCCGCCAAGCTCTGCTACAACGACTACAACGTCGAGGACTGGACCTGGGCCAAGACCCAGGCCATGTACGCCATGGTGCGGGACTTCAAGCAGCGCGGCGTGCCGATCGACTGCGTCGGCTTCCAGTCGCACTTCAACAGCGGCAGCCCCTACAACAGCAACTTCCGTACCACCCTGCAGAACTTCGCCGCCCTCGGCGTCGACGTGGCCGTCACCGAACTCGACATCCAGGGCGCCTCGGCCTCGACCTACGCAGGCGTGGTCAACGACTGCCTGGCCGTCTCGCGCTGCCTCGGCGTCACCGTCTGGGGTGTGCGCGACAGCGACTCCTGGCGATCGGAGCACACGCCGCTGCTGTTCAACAACGACGGCAGCAAGAAGTCTGCCTACACCGCCGTCCTCAACGCACTCAACGGCGGCTCCACCACACCGCCCGCGGACGGCGGAACGATCAAGGGCGTCGGTTCGGGCCGCTGCCTGGACGTGCCCAGCGGCAGCACCACCGACGGCACCCAGGTCCAGCTGTGGGACTGCCACAGCGGCACCAACCAGCAGTGGACGTACACCGACGCCGGTGAGCTCAGGGTCTACGGCAACAAGTGCCTGGACGCCGCCGGCACCGGCAACGGCGCCAAGGTCCAGATCTACGGCTGCTGGGGCGGCGACAACCAGAAGTGGCGCCTCAACTCCGACGGATCCGTTGTCGGCGTCCAGTCCGGCCTCTGCCTCGACGCCGTCGGAGGCGGCACCGCCAACGGCACCCTGGTCCAGCTCTACTCCTGCTCGAACAGCAACAACCAACGCTGGACCCGCACCTGACCGGGCCCGCACGAAGACATCGCCGATGATCGCGAGGGTCGCCGCCACCATGGCGGCGACCCTCGCGAACGGCACGGCCCGGTCCGGCGGGGGCGTCACGACGGTCCGGTTCCGTGAGCTGCACCCCACCAGCGTCCGACCCGCCCTCTGGGCCGCGGCGCACGTATGCCTCGACGACCCGGGAGCGGTGGCCAGGTGCCGTCCAGGTGTCTGCGTCGGCCGTGAGCGGGCAGGCGGACCCGGTGCACCGCGACCGCGGCCAGGCCCTCGCGCTGCCGGTGCCGTCCGGAACGGTGACCATCGACGCCCCACCGGACGGCAAGCGGGATCACAACCCTCCTCTGCACCCCGTGACCTGCGAAAGGAGGATGTGACACAGCTCTTCAGGGCATCGCGACGACGACCTTGCCGGCCTTGGCGAGGCCCTTCTCGACGTACTCCAGGGCTTGTGGGGTCTGATCGAACGGGAAGACGCTGTCGACGACGGGACGGATCTTCCCGGTCTCGACGAGCGGCGTGAGTTCGCGCAACTGGTCGCCGCTGGCCTTCATGAACAGGAACGAGTACGTCACGTCGCGGCGCTTGGCGCTGCGCCGGATCTTGAAGCTCAGCGCGTTCATCAGCTGTCGCACGATCGCGTTCGCTCCCAGCTCGCGGGCGAAGGCCGCGTCGGGGGGCCCCGCGATGCTGATGACCTTCCCGCCGGGCTTGAGTACCCGCAGGGACTTCTCGAGCGTCTCGCCGCCCAGGGTGTCCAGGACGACGTCGTAGCCGTCGAGGACCGTCTCGAAGGCCTGCTGCTTGTAGTCGACGACGACATCCGCGCCGAGTTCCTTCACCAGGCCGAGCTTGGCGGTGCTCGCGGTGGTGGCCACGTGCGCGCCCAACTGCTTCGCCAGCTGGATGGCGATGGTGCCGACGCCTCCGGCGCCCGCGTGGATGAGGACCTTCTGGCCCGGCCGTACCTGTGCCCGCTCGACCAGCGCCTGCCACGAGGTCAGAGCGACCAGGGGAAGGGAGGCGGCCTGCGCCATGGTGAGGGTGGCGGGCTTGATCGCCACGTCGTCCTGGTGGACGGCGATGAGTTCGGCGAAGGTGCCGATGCGGTCCTTGTCGGGCCGCGCGTAGACCTCGTCGCCCACCGCGAACCGCGTGACGGCCGCTCCCACCTCGACCACCACGCCGGCGAGGTCGTTGCCGAGGACGAGCGGGAGGCGATACGGCAGGACCGACTTGAAGGCACCGTCGCGGAGCTTGAGGTCCAGCGGGTTGATGCTCGCCGCGTGGATGCGGACCAGGACGTCGTCGCTGCCCACCTGCGGGTCGGGCATCTCACCGGCCTGCACGTCGGCCTTGTCGCCGTACCGCTCGATCATGAAGGTCTTCATCGTCTTCTTCCGTTTCTCGTCCCCGGGGGGTGGGGGGACACGATCTGTGTTGGTCCTGGGCTTCTCCCGGAACGCGTCGCCTGGGCGTGTCAGGCCACCGGTGCGGCCGGAGCGGGACGAGGAAGCCGGAGTCGCCTTCGGGCATGCCGCCCGGGGATCCGGTGATCGCCTCGTGGGGAACCGCGAGCGGCACCGTGCCGAGTCCGCCGGACGGGCGAACTGCTGCGGCGTCAGGCGGACGTCGAGAGCGCCCAGGTGGCCGTCGAACCGGGTGAGGCCGCGCGGATTGCGCCTTGGGTGTCCCTGCTCAAGAACACCCGTACAGGGGGAGGCGGTACGGCGGGGCCTGCCTCACGACACGTGCGGCGACGTGGCCAGGCTCTGCCGGACGTGTCGGGTCAGCTCGTCCGCGAGGATCTCGGGCAGGCCCCCCGCGACGCCGTCCAGGGCCTGCGCGGCCACATCGGCGGGGTCGGTCTTGTGCTCGGCGGGAACGCCCGCCGCCATGTCGGTGTCCATGTATCCGACGTGCAGTGCCGAGACGCTGATCCCGCGGGGTGCCAGTTCCTCCCGGGCCGCGTCGGTCAGCGCCCATGCGGCGGCCTTGGCGGCGGCGTAGGACCCGAGGCCGGCCGGGTGCAGCCAGGAGAGGACCGACAGGACGTTGAGCACGGCGCCGCCGCCGTTGCCCTCGATGACCGGGGCGAACGTCCGCGTCACGGCGAGCGGGCCGAAGAAGTTCGTCTCCATCTCCAGACGCACCGCGTCCGGGCCGCCCGAGATCAGCGGCGTGGCGGTGGAGATGCCCGCGTTGTTCACCAGCAGCGTCGTGTCGGACGCGGTGCGGGCCGCGGCCCGGATCGACTCCTCGTCGGTCACGTCCAGCCACAGCGGGGTGACGCCGGGCAGGTCCACCGACTCGGGGCGGCGGGCCGCCGCGTACACCTTCGCCCCGCGCTCCACGAGCTGGGCGGCCAGATGCCGCCCGAGCCCCCGGTTGGCGCCGGTGACCACCGCAACCGCGTCCTTCAGTTCCATGCCCGCTCCTGGTGATGCGGGTGCCCAGCAGCTCCCGCAATTAGATGATGACCGCAATCTAAACTGGAGTCTAGGATAGATTGCAGCCGACATCCAAACGGGAGGTGGCCCATGGGTCGCGTATCACAGGCGCAAGCGCAGGAGAACCGCCGACGGGTCGTGGAGACCGCGTCCCGCCTGTTCCGGGAACAGGGCACCCACGTCAGCGTCTCCGACCTCATGAAGGCGTCCGGCCTCACCCACGGCGGCTTCTACAAGCAGTTCGCCTCCAAGGAGGCACTCATCGACGAAGCCACCACCCACGCGTTCGACGAACTCACCCGGTTCCGCGATGACGGACTCGAGCGGCACGCCGGACAGCGCGCCGCCGCCCAGCGGGCGCTCATCGACACCTATCTCTCCGTCGAGCACCGCGACGGCGCGGCGCACGGGTGCCCCGCCGCCGCACTCGCCTCCGACATGGCACGCGACCCCGCAGACCACGAGGCCCGCCGTGTCTACACCGAGGGAGTGCGCGACTTCGCCGACTGGCTCGCCACCGAGGACCAGGACGGCATCACCCGGCTGTGCACCATGCTCGGCGCACTCGTCCTGGCCCGGGCCACCAAGGGCTCCCCGCTCTCCGAGGAGATCCTCACCACCGCGCACGCGGCACTGACAGCGACGGCGTGATCGGAGACATGTCCCCAGGGGCGGCACTCCGCAGCGGGTACCGCCCGGCGGTACCCGCGGGCACCTGCCCGGTGGGGGAGGGCGGGGGCCGGTGGGGGAGGCGGGGTGCTCGCAGACCTCGCCGAACCCGGACAGCGCGACTCCCCGTTCCTTTTCCGGGGCGGGGAAGAACTGTTCGGCCTGGGGGGCCGGTGGGTGGTCCGCCAGGTGCAGCCGGGCTGTCGGCGAGGGCTCGGCGGATCATGCGTCGCCCGAGGTCCTGGAGGTGAGGAGACCGGGTTCGCGGGCCGCTCCACTCCCGGGAGCGTAGACCCCCGCAGTCGGCGGGGCCGGCTCCAGGGCGGCGAACTCCCCGGCCGCGGCCCGTGGCCGGATCTGCCCGCCGACCTCACCGCCGAGTTCGAGGCCGACCTGGACGACATCCGGCGCCCGGCCGAGGCGGCCGCCCGGCGACATGCGTGACCGCCGCCCTCCCGCCGCGCCCACGCAGGGTCCCTGCCTAGACTCCGACCATGATCGAGATCCTCGGCAACCCGGACGTGCTGACCCGACCGCACCTGGACCTCGCGACCGTCGAAATGGGCGGCATAGGCCTGGGTTCGGCGGCTGCCGACGTCCCGCGCCATGACATCGTCGAGGTCCTGTCCCCCGTGGTCGCCCGGTACCGCGGGGGAGCCGGCGACGAGGGCGAGTACCGCGACCACGGCGGGCGGCGTCTGACCTTCGACGAAGTCCTCGATCACACGGTCCGGGCCGACGGATTCCTGCACCGCGCCGACAAGGTGAGCTACAAGATCCACGCGGGGACGGTCGTCGGCTTCGCGCTCTACGGCGAAGACCACCACCTGTCCCACTTCGCCGGCCTGGCCTCGTACGAGGCGTTCCTGGCCGCGTTCGGCACGCCCGACCGGGTGCGCGAGGACGAGGCGTACGGCGACCTCATGGGATACGACCTCTACTACTGGGGCGCGCGGAAGCACGTGCGCTGGGACGCCTGGGACAACCGGGTGTGCCTGATCAACCTCGGCGACTTCGAGGGGAACGCGGGCCCGTGACCGGAGGCGCCGGATCCGGGTGACGTGTCGACGCCTGACGCCGTGCGTGCTGTGCGGTGCCGTGCCCGTTCGGACCGCCTCAACCACCCGCGTTACCGCGCATCGCGGCGTCCGGCGGGATCGGGCCACGGAAGCGCCCTGATCCGGGCCGGATGAACCCGCTGTTCCGGCGCTTGCCCGGAATGCCGATGCCGACCTCTAACCCTTGGGACCCATCGTCTGGTTGGGCGGCGCCAGGGTGCGCAGGACGTCGAACTCGTTGCCCTCGGGGTCGGTCATGACGACCCAGTTCCGGCCAGGACCCTGGCCCACGTCCACCTTGGCGGCGCCGAGGTCGAGCAGCCTGGCCACTTCGTCCTCGGTGCTGCCGTCGATCGGGCTGACGTCGAGGTGGAGCCGGTTCTTCACGCTCTTGCCCTCGGGCACCCGGATGAAGACCAGGGTGGGCGGCATCTGGCGGGCCCGGACCTCCTCGGCGGTCGGCTCCCAGGAACCGATCTCGACCTTGCCCTCGCTCCGGTCGATCACCTTGAAGTCCAGGACCGCGCACCAGAAGGCCGCGAGCCGCTCCGGATCGTGGCAGTCGACGACCAACTCGGTGAACCTACTGGTCATTACTCCCCCAGATGATGCGGACAGGGGCTCAGCCTATGGGGCCGTACCACCCCTCTGGCCCGGAATCACCATGATCACCAGCCCTTGGAATCGATCGTCCAGCCCGCTCCGGAAGCGGCGAGAGGAGCTCCGCCGCCACTTACTGCAGGGGTCGGGCTGCCTGGTGTCGAGCGGACCCTGGACGAGGGAGTCTGGGCCCGCGGCCGCTTCCCCGATGAGGCCGCCGCCTGACCGCCCCCCCGTACGCCGGGCAGCGAAAGGGTTGCGGGGAAAGTCGGTGACATCCCTCACGTGCCCGGTCCCCATCAACGTGCCGCGATAGTACGCGGCATGTGGCCGATATAAGCGCATCTGGC
This sequence comes from Streptomyces sp. NPDC058751, assembly GCF_042746485.1. Classification (NCBI taxonomy): domain Bacteria; kingdom Bacillati; phylum Actinomycetota; class Actinomycetes; order Kitasatosporales; family Streptomycetaceae; genus Streptomyces; species Streptomyces sp. NPDC058751. The sequence continues at coordinate 13,758 of NZ_JBHYPZ010000057.1, forward strand.
ATATGGAAGCAGACATACACGGCATCTCGGCCGGGGTGGCCGGCCCGGGTCACCGGCCTCGAGCCGCCGGACCGCCTCTGCCGTCCTTCTGACGGAGTGTGAGGCGCCGTCGGCGTCCGGCGCGGCGGCCCCGCACAATCCCGGGCCGGATTCAAGGGTGCTCTCGCCTACTAGCCGAGGTAGTGGAAGGCGCCGTTGTCGTGCCCTCCCGCGGCTTTTAACAATGACGGCCCGCAAGGCGTCCCCGCAGGTCAAGCGCAGTGTTGTGCGAAACCGAGCCCGCCGGAGGCGCAAGGAGAGTCGATCGAACGAGGTCCGCATGAGGAACCACCGGAAGCACGGCAGGAAGACGCGTCGCCGGTCCATAGCCGTCGCCGTCCTGGCGATGAGCGCGGTGGCGGTGCCGTCGGCCGCCATGGCGTGCATGGGCGACGAAGGAACCGAGGCCACCGCCGCCACGTCCAGCAGCCCCAGGAAGGACGGGAGGAAGGCGTCCTGGGACGGACACCGGACGGACGGGAGGAAGGCGTCCTGGCACGGGCACCGGGGGCGGGACGTCCGGACCGCGAAGCCCACGGCGACGGCTTCGCCCTCGGCCTCGCCGACGACCTCTCCCAGGACTGCGGCGCCCGCCCCGAAGAAGCCCGAGGCGCCCGTCTCGAAGGCGACCACCCAGGCCGCCCCGACGAGGACCGCCGCCGCGCCGAAGCCGACCGCCGTGCCCCCCTCGACGACGACCGCCGCACCGAAGCCGTCCACCACCACGGCCCCCGCCGCAGGCACGGCGACCCCCGCGTCCGCCGCCGTCGCCCGCGTGGTCGCCCTGGTCAACAGCGAGCGCGCCAAGGCCGGTTGCTCCCCGGTCGCCCTGAACGCGAAGCTCTCGCAGGCAGCCCAGGCCCACAGCGCGGACATGGCGAGCCACAACGCCATGTCGCACACCGGTTCCGACGGGTCCGACCCGGGACAGCGGATCACGCGCGCGGGCTACCTCTGGAGCACCTACGGCGAGAACGTCGCGTACGGGTACTCCACGCCCGAGCAGGTCATGGCGGGCTGGATGGCCAGTGCCGGCCACAAGCGCAACATCCTGGACTGCGGCTTCAAGGAGATCGGTGTGGGGGTGGCGCAGCCCGGCGACTACTGGACGCAGGACTTCGGCACGGCCCGCTGACGCTCACGGGGCCCACGCCCGTCACGGCCCGCCGACCATCACGCCGACCGCGGCCGCTCCGCTCGCTCCGGAGCGGCCGGCGTGGGTGCCGTTCTGTCCAGGGCGCAGGTACTGCGCGAGTCCGGGCCACCGAAGAAGAAGCAGACGTGAGGGCCCTGATGGCGGGCACCGAAGAAACCCGGCTGGTCGTGGTCCGCGGCAACAACGCCTGACAGAACGGGTCCTGCGGGCTGACCTGCAGAGATCCTGGTTCGCCGTCGGCGACGAATCGCGTCAGGGGTTGCTCCAGCATTTCCAGGAACTGCTGCAGGCTGTCGGCTACCTTGTCGAGTTCCGGTTCGTCCAGTGATGCCGTCCGCGTTCGATGAACCGACCCATCAGGGCCCGCGACGTAGGACAGGCCGCCGCCGTTCGAGCCGATGGCCACCATCTGGTCCGCGCCGGCATCGACAGCGCCGTGCTCCTGGAGTCGCAGAAGGACGCCCCCTGCCGAGTCGAGGAAGTAGCCGTTGCCGACGTCCGCCCAGGTGACCTCGCCGATGCTGTCGTAGAAGGTGACCAGGTCAGCCGGGACGAGGCCCGCTCGGGCAAGCGCGCGAGCTGCGGTTTGATCGTCGCGGTCGGCCGGCCGGACCTCGATGTCGGCCCGCCGTTCCCACCGGATCCGAGGACCTGGACGGGCGGACTCTGCACTGGCTGAGGCGCAGTGCGTTGACACACGACGCGGAGAACGGCACGTTCACGCCGACGCGACTGCAGGGATCCCCGTCGGGCCACCGCCGCGCGTCCGGCGACCGGGCCGGGACCCCCTGTCCGGGCGTCGTGAAGGTCCAGGCGGCGTCTTCGGGCAGGACCGTTTCCAGCCCGGGCACGTTCAGCTCGTCCAGGGCGTGGGCGTACTTCGCCACCGCCTGCCGGAGTTCGGCGATCACGAGGCCACCTTCAGCACGATCTTGCCTTGGATGTGGCCCTGCGCGGCTCGCGTGTGTGCGCTGGCCGCTTCGGACAGCGGGTAGGTGCTGTCCACACCGACCTGGAGCTTGCCCTCGTCGAGCAGGCGCCCGATCCCGGCGAGCTGGGGGCCGTTGGAACGTACCTGAATGTTCGAGACGGTGATGTCCAGACGCGCCGTCTCCTCCGGGTCGTACTGGGCGAAGAACACCGGAAGCATGGTGCCGCCGCGCTTGAGCACGGTCAGGAAGCGTGAGCCGTCCGGGCCGCCGACGGTGTCGATCACCAGGTCGACGCCGCTGACCACGTCCGTGGCCTGTGTCGTGGTGTAGTCGATGAACTCATCCGCGCCGAGCTTGCGCAGGAACTGCTCGTGCCGGCTCGAAGCCACCGCGATGACGTGTGCCCCCTTCCATTTCGCCAGCTGCACCGCGAAGTGGCCCACTCCACCGGCGGCCCCGTTGACCAGCACGGTCATCCCCGGCGTGATCGGCACCGGCCGGTGCACCTGGCCGGTGAAAGGAGACGGCACGTCGTGGCCGAGATCAATCAGGTACTGCCAGGCCGTCAGCACGGCCATCGGCGCCCCGGCCGCCTGTACGTGGTCGATACCGGCCGGCTTGTGAGCCAGGTCAGAAGCCGGAGCGGCCACGTACTCGGCGTACGTCCGGCCGTCGAATCCGGGGAACCGCAGCATGCCGAAGACCTCGTCACCGACGGCGAACCCCAGCACGTCCGGAGCGACCGCCTTCACCACGCCCGACATGTCCGTTCCGGGGATCAAGGGGAACTCCAGCGCCGGCCTCATCTCGGCCGGCATGACCTTCATCCCCTCACGCAGGTACCAGTCCGGCGGGTTGATGCCCGCCGCGTGCACCCGGACGAGCACCTCGCCCGGGCCGATCCCGGGAACCGGCACCTCGTCGTACCGCAGAACTTCCGGCCCGCCCGCTTCGTGGAACTGGATCGCCTTCATCATGCCTGTCGCTTTCTCGGGGAAACGTTGCTCCTTCAGTCAAGGCCCGGGACGGCAGGGCCGTCCAAGACCGGTTCGGCAACCCGATCATTCCGAAACGGCATGACGCATATCCTGCAAGGGTGAACGATCTCGGACAGGACCTGGAACTGCGGCTCGTGCGCTACTTCACCGTGGTGGCGGCGCACCAGCACTTCGGCCGGGCCGCCGCCGACCTGCACGTGGCCCAGCCGGCGCTGAGCCGCCAGATCCAACGGCTCGAGAAATATCTCGGCACACGACTGCTGGACCGCACCCCCCAGGGCACCCGGCTCACTCCGGCCGGCCAGACATTCCTCCCCCGGGCCCAAGACCTGCTGCAGGCCGCCCGCCAGGCCGAGCTGGCCGTGCGTGAACAAACCCAGACCGAACGAATCGCCATCGGCTACGTCGAAGACCTGGTGATCACTGCCGCCGTACGGGAACTGCGCCGCCGTCACCCCGACGCCGAGATCGCCACCCGGCATCTGAACTGCCGCGACGTCGGGGCACTGTCCGACAAGCGCGTCGACGCCCTGATCGCACGGGTCCCGCTGCCCTTCGCCGCCGACGACGTGTCCACCACCCCGCTGTACGAGGAGCCCCGGATGCTCGTGGTCCCGCGCGGCCATCCCCTGGCCGCCCGCGCGTCGGTGACCGTGGAAGAACTGGCCGGCGAGGAGGCGGCGCCGTGCGCGTTCGAGACCGCGGACTGGACCTCCTACCGGATCCTCGGGGCCGATGTGCCGCTGATCGAGAGTTACGAGGACAAGCTCGAACTCGTCGCGAGTGGCAGGGCGATCGCCGTGCTACCGGTCGGCGATCGGCGTAGCTCACTGCGTCCCGACCTCGTCACCGTCCCCATCGAGGGCGCTCCCCCCAGCCGGGTCGTCCTGGTCAGCCGCAAGGGCGACCCGAATCCGATGATCAGGAATCTCCGGCTGGCCGCCAAGGCCGTCCTGACCGCCCCGGCGTCATGCCCGTCCTGAGCAACCGACTCGTGAACATGAGCAGGGTCGCATGGCGTGAACACCGCTTCGTCCAGCTCTTTTTCTTCCTCGCAGTCGCGGGCGGAGTGCTGGTTTCCATCGCCTGACTGGTGGCCTGGTCGACCACCACCCGGGAGCGGATCACGGTTCCGGAGGCTGGCCACGGTGGGCTGACGCCATGGGCGGTGGCGTGTCCGGAGCCTGCCGGGTCAGGTGCTGAGTGCGTGTCCGGTCGTCGAGTCGACGTGCTCTGGGATCTCGTCGTGGCGATCGCCCACGGTCGGTGTCCCGGTGGGCTCGAACATGAGGATCGCGGCACCGGACGGAGCGTACGGCTTGTGCTCTGTGCCTCGGGGAACGGTGAAGACCGCCCCCTGGGGGAGCAGGACCGTGCGCTCCCCGTCGGGCTCGCGCAGGCAGATGCGCAGCTCGCCGTCGAGTACTAGGAAGAACTCGTCGGTGTCGTCGTGGACGTGCCAGATGTGTTCGCCCTCGACCTTGGCGATGCGGACGTCATAGTCGTTGACGCGCGTGACTATGCGGGGGCTCCACAAGGCATCGAAGGAGGCCAGAGCCTTGCTGAGGGGGATGGGTTCGCTGCTCATGTGATCATCCTGAGCCGTTTCGCCTGACCGCCGTGAGTGCTAGGAATTGCACATGGCGAAAGAATCCTCGCACGCAGCTCACGCGGCGGGCGTACACCGGGTCGTCGTGATCGTGGACGAGAACTCGAACCCCTTCGAGCTCGGCTGCGCGACCGAGGTCTTCGGTCTGCGCAGACCGGAGATCGGCCGTGATCTCTACGACTTCAGGCTCTGCTCCCCGGAGCCCCGCATCCTGATGCGTGACGGATTCTTCACGCTCACGGGAGTCGCCGGCCTGGAAGCGGCCGACTCGGCGGACACCTTGATCGTCCCCAACCGGCCGGACACCGAAGTGCCCCGCCGTCCCGCGGTGCTCGATGCCGTCCGCCGGGCACACGCCCGCGGTGCGCGCCTGGTCGGCTTCTGCAGCGGCGCCTTCACACTGGCTGAGGCCGGAGTCCTCGACGGGCGCCGGGCCACCGCGCACTGGCAGTGGGCGGATTCCTTCCGGGCCCGCTTCCCCTCTGTCCAGCTCGAAGCAGACGTGCTGTTCGTGGATGACGGTGACATCCTCACCGCGGCAGGCAGTGCAGCTGCGCTCGATCTCGGGCTGCATGTGGTCCGCCGCGACTACGGCGCGGAGGTCGCCAACTCCGTGAGCCGGCGGCTGGTCTTCGCGGCGCACCGGGACGGTGGGCAGCGGCAGTTCGTGGAGCGTCCCATGCCCGACCTGCCGGGCGAGTCCTTGGCGCCTGTTCTGGCCTGGGCCCAGGAACGGCTGGACTCACCGCTCACCGTGTCCGGCCTCGCGGCGTGCGCGGCGGTCAGTCCGGCGACGCTGCATCGCCGCTTCCAGGCGCAACTGGGCACGACACCGCTGGCGTGGCTGACGGGGGAACGGCTTGCCCTGGCGTGCCGGTTGATCGAGCGAGGTGAGTCCCGCTTCGAGGTGGTCGCGCGACGCAGCGGGCTTGGCACCGCTGCCAATCTGCGCGCGCTGATGCGCCGCGAGACCGGCATCACACCGTCGGCGTACAAGCGCCGGTTCGGGCCGGAGACGAACTGACGGCGGGCATCCCCTGCCGGCGAACCACGTGTGCTTCATCGTCTGCTGTCGCCGGGTCCGGTGCTTGGCCGGGTCGTGCCTCTGCGGGGGTGTCCGGGGTGCCGAGCAGTGTTCGCACGGGCCCTCCTCGGGGCTGCACGGGTTCGGGAAAGGGGCATCGGGCCGGGCATGTGTGCCGGTGGCGGGATGCGACGGCGGTCTACGGCTGCCGGGGCCGGGAGCAGTCCGGCAGGGAGGCGGCGTTCTTCGCCTGCGGGCGCCGGTTCCGCGCCGGCGCCCGACGCGGGGGACGCGCACCAGGCGGAGTCCCCGACCAGCGCGACGCGGCCGTTGTGCCAGGAGCCCGTCCTGACCTGGCCCAGGGCGTCGAAGTGGAACTCCGGGTCGGCGAGGGCCGAGCCGAGGAGTTCCCGGATCCGCCATGACCTGTCTCCGGCGAACCGCTTGCTGATCAGGCGTTTGTGCTCCGCGACGTCTTTGTGGTCGTACTCCAGCGGCGCGGAGTGGAACATGAAGTAGGCCTTGGCCTGGGCGTGATTCCCGGAACGGTAGATCCCGGCCATGCGGCCCGGGGTGTTGAACATCGTCACCCAGCGGACCTCGCCGAGGGAGGCGTCGGCATCGGCGAAGGCGAAGTAGTGATCCTTGAAGCGGACGAACCGTTCCTCCGCTCCGAAGGCGAGCCGGCGGACGGCGGAGTGCGTCCCGTCGGCGCCGACGACCAGGTGGAAGCGGCGGCTGGGCGCCCGTTCGAAGGTGACGAGCACGCCGTCACCGTCCTGCTCCTGAGTGGCGGCGTGCTGCTGATGTCCTGCTGGATCGGCCCGCTCACCACGTTCACCGCCGTGGCCGTCCCCGTCGTCACCGCCTACGCAGCCCCCGGCGTCGCCCGTCGCCTGGCCCTGCACCGCGCCCTCCGCCAACTCCTGCGCACCCTGCCCTGATGGCGCTGCTTGAAAAACGGCCATCGGCCGTTCGGGAGTGACCCGCACCTGCTCGATGGATCTTCCCGCCAGCAGACCGTCTGAGGCTGCCTTCCGAGCCTGAGCGCGGCTTGCTTTCAAGCGCGCTCGAAGCTTTAGCGTCGAGGTCATGACCACGACGAACGAGACGAAGACATGGATCATCACGGGCGCGAGTTCGGGCCTCGGCCTGGCGCTCGCCGAGGCGGCACTCGCGGCCGGCGAGCATGTGACCGGAACCGCGCGACGGGCCGACCGGTTCGACGGGCTCAAGGCGCGGTACGGGGATCGGCTCCTCGTCATCGAGCACGATGTGCGTGACACGGCGGGAGCTGCCGCGGTCGTGCAGCGGGCGCTGGAGGTGTTCGGGCGCGTCGACGTGCTCGTCAACAATGCCGGTGCCGGACAGGTCGGCGCCGCCGAAGAGATCACGGATGCCGCGCTGCGGGCCATGCTCGAGCAGCATCTGTTCGGCCCGGCCGCCTATGTGCGTGCCGTGCTGCCCCACCTGCGCGAGCGTCGCTCGGGTGCGATCGTGCAGATGAGCAGCCAGGGCGGGCGGATGTCGTTCCCCGCCGTCGGCAGCTACTCGGCCGGCAAGTTCGCGCTCGAGGGCTGGTCGGAGGCGCTCGCGGGCGAGGTCGCACCGTTCGGCATCCGCGTCCTGATCGTCGAGCCCAGTCGCTTCCGCACCGCGTTCAACGCAGCCGACGTGCTCAACACGGCGCAGCAGAGCTCGGTCTACGACGAGGCCGTCGGTGCCGTGCGTGCGAACATGGCCGAGGCCGACGGCATCCAGGAGGGCGACCCGGCACGCGCCGCCCGGGTGATCCGCGACATGCTCGACACCCCCGACGCGCCGCTCCGGCTCCCGCTCGGTGCCGAGGCGGTCCGCAATCTCACCCGCGTCTACCGTGGTGCTCTCGACGACGTCGAGAAATGGGCGCCTGTCAGCGAGTCGGCGGACTTCCCGGGCATGCCGCCCGCGGTGCGCGCGTTCTGATCACCGTACGCTGTGGGCCATGGCCACTGAAGCGCTGATCGAACGCATCCTCGCTGCCAGCAACGGGCCGTCCTCGTCGGCGATCGATGCGCTGCACGAACTGCTCGACGACGCCACGATCGACGCCACGATCGAGGCCTCGGCGATGCCCAAGAGTGTCGCCGAGGCCGCCCGGCTCGTCGGCCTGTCGACGCACACCCTCCGGTACTACGAGCAGGAGGGACTCGTGCGGCCCGCTCGCAACGCCTCCGGGTACCGCGAGTACTCCGCGTTCGACCTGCGCCGCCTCGTCTTCCTCACCCGGATGCGCCTGTCCGGCATGACCATGGCCGATCTCAAGCGCTACATCCTGCTCGTCGAGCAGGGCCCGGGCACCATCCCGGAACGCCGCCGCATCATGCTCGACCAGCAAGACCGAATCACGCGGCAGATCCGTGAGCTCGGCCTGGCGCTGGAGGCCACCGAGTACAAAATCCGCGTCTACGACGGACACCCGGAAGGCTGACGCCCGCCGCCCGCCGCCCAACAGGCTGATGTGAGCGTGTTTCATGGGTGGTCGCTCATGAAACACCCGGCCGTGCCCCGATCGCGCTGCACGTTCTCGGGGCGGCCGTGACATGCGTTCGCGGGGTTACCAGCGCATGCCGAGCTGTTCGAGTTCGGCGCGGCGTTGCGGGCTGAGCTTGGCGGCGCGGCGGCGGGTGTTGTCGAGCCAGGCCCCGAGTTTGTGCTCGACGCCTTCCACGGTCTCCACCGTCTTGCGGGGGACGGTCAGGTGGCCTTCGCGGGCGTGGAACTGGCGGGCGGCGGCGAGGTTCGCGGCCCACCGGGCGTCCTGCGACCGGGACGCGGTCGGCACCGGCTCGTCCTCTGCCGGAGGTTCGATCCCGACCGACTCCAGGAGCCACTGCTGCGCGGGCACGAGCCTGTCCCAACCGGTCCGCTGCCCCGCGATCCACACGCCCAGGTCCTCGCCCTGGACGATGAGTTCACCTGCTCCGGCCGGGAGCGCGCCGCCCGCCTTCACATGGGCGAGGACGAGCCGGTACGAGCGCTGCCAGCCGATCTCCCACGCCGGGCACCACCCTGGATCAAGGTCGGCGAGCGCTTCCGCCCGGGATTCCGGGAGTTCCCCGGCGTAGGAGACGGTCTCCCCGATCTCCCGCCGCCCGGCGTTCTCGGCCGCCTTCCTGGCTGCTGCGCGGGCGTTCTTCATGAAGGTGCCGATGGGGTAGCCGTCGAAGACGGCGGTGGCGGGTGGGAGGAGGTGGGAGTGTGTTTGGGCATAGGCGCGGGCGACGGCGAGGCCGGCCTCCCACGCGGACGCCTGGACCGACCACACCATCCCCAGCGCCTCCAGCTGCTGCACGCGCGAGGCTTCCAGGGTCCCGGCCGTGTAGTACCGGCGCTGGTCCGCGATCCACACCCCCAGCGGATGCCCGCCGGCCGCGCCCCAGCCCTCCGGTGAGACGTACGTGTACGGGACGCGCAGCTCGGTGCTGCCGGTCTCGCGCAGCCACCGGGTGGCGACCTCGATGCCGCGGCGCCAGTACGCGGCTTCGGGGTCGATGATGCGCAGCCGCACGAACCGGGCGAGGGCGGCGGGGTCGCGTTCCTCGCTGAACCGGAGCACTCCGGCCGCCGCCGCACCCACCCGCACGACGTCCTCCAGGTCGCCGTCCTGGTCGTGGCCGTCGTCCTCCTCTTCCGGCTGTGGGCGGGTGTTGCGTACGCGCGGGTCGGCGAGCGCCTCGATGGTGTCGGAGTCGTGTGCCTGCAACGCGGTCAGGATCTTGCTGAGGGTGCCGTAGGCGTTCGAGGTGAGCAGGTCGTCGGCGTCCTCGTCCTCCCCGAGGAATACCGGGACGATCAGCGTGGCGAGTTTCCCGACGCCTGGCCGCATTCGCAGGGCGCGCCCGACCATCTGGACGATGTCGACCATGGAGCCGCGGGCGTCGGCGAACAGGACCGCGTCGCACTCGGCCGTGTCGACGCCCTCGCCCAGCACCCGGACCGACGACAGCACCCTCAACTCGGCGCGCACGTCAGTGTCGTCCAGGCCGGATCCTTCGAGACAGTCCGATCCGAGGTAGTCGGAGGCGAACTCCTCCAGGACGCGGCGGCGGTGGGCGGGGGCGTGCTCGCCGTACAGCCACGCCGACCACACCTGCCCGGCGGGCGGGAACGCCTCCGGGGCGTCCTCGGCGAGCCGGGCCGCCGTCACCGGCACCGAGGCCGCCATGGCCTCCGCCTCACCGACCCTGCTGTGGAAGCTGAGCACCCGCCGGAACCGCTCCTCCGCCGCCGCCCGCATCAAGCCGGTCTGCACGGCTGCCAGCCGCGCCCCGCGCACGATGTCGGAACCGCTCGCCTCGGTGCTCATCGCGGCGTACAGGGCGGGGTCACGGATGTCCAGGCACAGCACCTGATACGGCGCCACCAGCCCAAGACGGATCGCCTCGGACAACTTCAGCCTGTACGCCACGGGCCCGAAGACGGGCGAGTCCTCGTCCATGGAGGCGACCAGCCGCGGGCGGTCCCCTTCGGCCTCCCACACGCGTGCCGTGGCGGTCATGTACAGGCGCCGCACGGCCGGGACCTGGGTCTGATCGTGCACGGCGGCCCACGGCTTCAGCCCATCCCCGCTGACCCGGTGCGCCTCGTCCACGACCATCAGGTCCCACACCGGCAGACCCGCGGCATGCGCCCGCTGGAGCGTGCCCATCCCGACCGACGCGTACGTCGCGAACACCGTCACGGTCTCGGGCCCCGCCGTCCACGCGACCAACTCGTCCGCATCCGTCGTGCACGGCACACCCTGGCTGTCCGCACCGCGCAGCGAGCACACGCCGATCATCGCGCCGCGGCGGCCGCCCGCCCGCCACGCGCCGGCCGTCTGCAGGAGCAGGTCCAGGGTCGGCACCAGGACCAGCACCCGCCGCGCGGAAAGACGGTCGGCCGCCGCCACTCCGATCAGGGTCTTGCCGGAGCCGGTGGCGGCGACGACCTGCGTGCGCAGCCCCTCGAACGGGATGCCCGCACCGGGCTGCTCGGAGAGTCGGTGCAGCACCGCGTCGACCGCCTCGACTTGATGCGGGCGAAGAGTGACGGCCACGATGGCGCTCCTCCTGGTCAAGTGATCGCTCTGGTGACTTGGCGGGTGGGCGGCCGGGCGCCTGCAGTGGACAGCCGCCCGGTTTTGCCCGGTGCAAGGGCCGGTGGGGCGGGTCTAGAACAGTGGCCCGTGGGGGTCGCGCGACTCCGCGCGTTCGGGCCAGATCCGCAGGACGACGTCCTCGTCGGCCGACTGTGGACCGTCCGACAGTGCGACAGCGGGTTGGCCTTCGGGGCGGCGGCCGCCGTCGCGCAGGATGGCGCGGGCGGACTCGACCAGGTGCCGGTCCGCGTCGCTCACGCCGTGCGCCACCAGGCGGCGGGCGGCGGACAGGAACGCCTCGCTCATCCAGCGCAGCACGTGCCGGTCGAGGACGGCCAGAGCGTCGACGTCGATACGGCTCGGCGGCAGGGTCTGCTCGTCCTCCCGCACCGTCCCCCGGTGCGGGCTCCCTCCGACGGCAAGCGTCGGCGGGTCGGGCTCGGCGGGGCCGGACGTCAGGCCCGCGAGCGTCCGGCAGATGGAGGCCGCCGCCATGACCTCGAGGACCGGATTCGGCTCGAACGGGTCCGGGCGGGACGTGGCGTACGTACCGCTGCCCGGCGCGGTCCGGATCAGGCCGGCCGCGGCGAGCAGGGCCAGCGCGGCGGCGGCCGTGCCCGACGACACCCCGTAGGACCGCGCCAGCTTGGCCTGGGACGGGAGCCGTTCCCCGTCACGGACGGACCGCTGGTGGATGGCGACGGCGAGGTCTCCCGCGATCAGCTCCGGGGAGTTCCCGGTGCGTACGGTCATGCGCCCACCGTAGCGCAGGCCAGTCAATAAATTTGACAGGTTGGAGGAGGTTCACCCTGAAGAGGCCGAGCACGGCCTTGAGGAACATCGGTACAGCGGTTATCGGTGAGAACGATCATGATCAGGGCGTGAGTGCGCTGACCCGGTTCTCGTACTCGCGGCGTGCCTTGCGCCGGGCCGGGACCGTCGGGGCGTCCTCCCCGGCGGCGGTGTGGTCGGGCGGGAGATCGGCGACGGCGGTGGCGAAGATCTCCGGGTTGGTGGCCTGGGCCTCGCTGTCGCAGTCATGCGGCGACACGGACGCCGGTGAGCCGCTCGCTCTCGCTCCACAGGCGTTCGGCGACCTGCTGGTCCTTGGCCTTCGCCGTGAAGTTCGCCTTGACGGGGCCGCCCACCAGGTTGAAGCGGGGACCGTAGTAGCCGCCCTGGACCACATCGGGCGCGGTGGCCGCGTACAGCATCGGATCGGCACCGGCCTCGGCGGAGTGCGTGGGGGTGACCTTCACGGCGACGCGGAAGAGCAGGCTCGGTTTGCCTCCCATGCGCGGGCCGGCGTCGGCGAGGCCGGTGGCGGAGCTGCCGGGGTGCGCGCCGACCGAGAGCAGGTTCCAGCCTTGCGCGGTCGCGACGCGGGCAAGCTGCTGGCTGAGCAGCAGGTCGGCGAGTTTGGAGCGCGCGTAGGCGCCGGTGGGGTTGTAGGACTTCGTCCAGTTGAGGTCGTCGAAGTCGATGGCGCCGCGGGCGGCCATGCCGCTGGACATCGTCACCACCCGAGGAGCCGTCGCCTTCAGCAGGATCGGCAGCAGCCGGATGGTGAGGGCGAACGGTCCGAGGTAGTTGCTGCCGAACTGCAGCTCGAAACCGTCGGTGGTTTCGTGCCGCACGGGCGGGAACATCACGCCTGCGTTGTTCAGCAGGATGTCCACCGGCCAGCCGTCGCGGACGACGGAGTCGGCGAAGGCTTCCACGGTGGCGAGATCGGCCAGGTCGATGCGGCGCACCTCCACGTCCGCCCCCGGGTGCCGGGCGAGGATCTCTCGTCTGGCGCCGTCGCCCTTGGCGACGGTCCGCACCGCCATGATCACCCTCGCCCCGGCTGCCGCGAGCTTGCGCGCGGCCTCCTTGCCGGTGCCGCTGTTCGCGCCCGTGACGATCGCGAGCTTCCCGGTCTGGTCGGGTGCCTGGTAGGTCATGCCCATTCCTTAAAGACTGGTGGTCTGTTCTCTTGTCCGACGTTAAAGCACCATCGGTCTGTACACAAGAGACCGGCGGTCCTTAACCTAAGAGACGGGTGGTCTGTACTGTGGGCGGCATGGAATTCCAACGGGCGCGCAGCGAGGAGCAGCGCGAGCAGCGCAAGACGGCCATCCTCGAAACGGCCGCGGAAATGCTGACGCAGATGCCGGTCGCGGAGGTCAGCCTCAATGAGCTGAGCCGCCGTGTGGGTCTGGCGAAATCGAACGTGCTGCGCTACTTCGAGTCCCGCGAGGCGGTGCTGCTCGAACTCCTCGATGCCGAGATGCGCGGCTGGCTGGCCGCCCTCGCCGAGACGAGTGGAGCTGTCACGACCGGTTCCGCGGACGCGCGGGCGGAGCGGCTCGCCAGGACGATCGCCGCGACGCTCCAGGCGCGCCCGGTGCTGTGCGACCTGCTCAGCGCCCAGGCCGGGGTCCTGGAGCGCAACGTGTCGACCGCGGTCGTGCTGCGTCACAAGCGGGCGACCCTCGGCATCGCCGACGAGATCGCACGGATCGTCACCCGGGCGCTGCCGGAGCTGGATGCCGACGACGCTCTGCACATCGCGGCGATCACGATCCTGATCGCCGCCGCGTCCTGGCCGCACAGCACCCCGAGCGAGGCGCTGCGAGCCGCCTACGAGGCCGACCCGGCCATCGGGAAGCTGCTGATGAGTTTCGACCACGTCGTCACTACGACCCTGACGCTGACACTCACCGGGCTCCTCGCCCAGCACGAGGTGCGCAGCACCGAGGACTGAGCGGCCGATCCACCGCACCGCGCCCCGTCGGGCCCCGCCGCCGAACCCCTCGCGAGCCGGCCCGAAAGCGCCGCGGGGGGGGCGCCGCGGGCGCGACGGGGGGGGGCCCGGCGCGGAGAGCCGGGGGGGCCCAACCAATGTGTAGAGGGAGAGAGACACGGACGCGCAGAAAAGCGCGCGCGGCTTTG
>NZ_JBHYPZ010000057.1:27584-39205 GCF_042746485.1 Streptomyces sp. NPDC058751
GGCCGCCCCGCCCCGAGGCCGCGCGACGGGCCGGCGGGGCCCCGGGCGGTCTTCTGGGGCCGCTCACCGGGGGCGCGCCTCAGGAGGCTGCCGCCTCGTTGATGTCCCGGTTCTCCAGGACGCGGCGCGAATGTCCCGTGCGGGCGAGGTTCAGCGCGGCCCGCCCCAGCCGGACGGTGTCCGTCACCAGCACCGGGGCCAGCCGCAGCACGCGCAGCAACGGAACCAGCGGACGGGTTGCCACCGTCGCCCAGCGGTACGCCGTCGTCTTGGACCGTGCGGCATGGCGGGGCAGCACGAACCCCGGGCGCAGTGCGTACCCGTTCGGGAAGGCCGCGATGACCGCGTTCTCGGTACGCCCCTTGACCCGCGCCCAGCGGACCCGCCCGCGCTCGCTGGAGTCGGTGCCGCCGCCGGAGACGTACACGAACGTCAGATCCGGGTTGATCTCCCGCAGCGTCTGCACGGCGGCCTCGGTGTAGCCGTAGGTGATGCGCTCGTAGTCGGCGGGAGCCATGCCGGCCGAGCTGACCCCCAGACCCCACAGGCAGACGTCGGCGCCTTGGAGGTCGTCCCGGATCGCGGTGAAGTCCAGGAAGTCGCCGTGGACGACCTGGCGCAGTTTCGGATGAGCCAGGTCCAGCGGCCTGCGTCCCACCGCGACGACCTCTCGCACGTCCCCGGCGAGCAGGCTCTCCTGGAGGAAGCCGTCGCCGATGAGTCCGCTGCCGCCGAAGACGATTACCTTCACGTTCTTTCCTCTGTTCTAGTCGATCGACCGGGTGCGGGGCCGCAGGGCCGGTCGCGGCGGTCAGGAGCGAGCCGTGTCCGGCCGCGGATGCGCCGCGTGCGAGGTGTTCTCCGGCTGCCGGGCGCGCAGCTCGGCGTACGTGACGGTCAGACCCGCCACCAGCAGGGCCCACACGGGAGCGCCGACCGCGGTGTGCACCGCGTCGACGACCCCGTCGCTCAGCCCGTGGCCGCCGGTGCCCCAGCCGGTTCGCCCGAGCAGGGCCCGGCTCACGCCGGCGAAGAACAGACTCAGGGCACTTTCGAAGGCCACCGCGACGGCGGCCAGGACACCGAGCCTCGCGAAGACCCCTGCCCCCCGCGCATGAGTGAGCGCGAACGAGCGGCGCAGCGGGTCGACGCCGGGCTCGAAGAGCACGGGAAAGCTGAACAGGCTCAGCGCGAACAGCACGTACAGGCCCGGAACGACGAATGCGGCCAGTCCCGCCACCAGCAGCATCACGACGCCCAGAGTCCACGCACCCAGCAGGGGCAGGCGGCTCAGACCATGACGGTAGGCATCCTTCACCTCCACGGACCGACCAGGTGCGGCCGTCCCGGTCAGGAGGTGGATGCCGCCCGCCCAGCCGACCGCCGCGACCGCGCACACGACGACCAGGACCGCGGCGCTCACGGCGATCGCCACCAGTACGCCGGCCACGTCACCGGCCGCAAGGGCATCAGGGAGCGATGCCGTCACGGAGTACCCCGCGCCGCGGGCCAGCTCCACCAGCGCCAGGGGAAACTCCACCACAAGGCCGGTCACCAGAACGAGCCGCCTGCCCTGCCACCGAAGCACGCCCAGGACCGTGGAGCACCAGGAGCGCACGGTCGGCGCCGGCGGTACGAGGACGGCAGGAAACGGCGTACCCGTCGGCACTGCGCCGTCGGCAGCCGTCACGGCGCCGCCGCCCGGGCCGGCTTCAACGCGCTTCGGGCGCAGGCCCGCAGTGCGGTGAACGCTCCTCCCGGAGTCCGGAACCCAGGCCATGGCACTTACCTCTCTCCGGTACGCCACACGGAGCACTCGTCGACCGAGGACGGACAAAGCAGTCAGCAGCAGCGACCGAGGCGTGGTGACGACGGACGACCCGACAGCGATGCGAGGGCGTCCTGAAGGAGTCGGCCAACACCGCCGAGGGAACATCGACGGGCCTCTCGCCTGCCTGCCCATCATAAAGAACCGCCGGTACGTAAGTAAAGCACCGGCGGTTCGTTACGGTGGCGGGCCGAGACCCCGCCGCTCGGGCCGAGGCCCCG
Source organism: Streptomyces sp. NPDC058751 (assembly GCF_042746485.1). Lineage (NCBI taxonomy): Bacteria > Bacillati > Actinomycetota > Actinomycetes > Kitasatosporales > Streptomycetaceae > Streptomyces > Streptomyces sp. NPDC058751. The sequence continues at coordinate 29,634 of NZ_JBHYPZ010000057.1, forward strand.
CCGCTCGGGCCGAGGTTCACGGACAGGGTCGCGGCACGAAGCGCGCACGCTCTACCGCTGCGCGTCGTCGTCCTCGTCCAGCTCGACCGCGTCCGGGTCGCGCAGCGGGCGCGGGGCGCCGACGGCGTTCTCGTCTGCGGGGATCCCGGGGGTGGGGCGTGACAGTGGCGCATCCGTCACACCGAGCACACCGGACGAGTACCTCGTCGAGGAAGTCATATCCATACTTGCGTTCGCGTCGATCTCGAAACCGGTTGCCGGACGCCTCTGCATTCCCGCTCACTTGATCAGCCTGCCGGAACCGAGTTTGGGAGTCACTCGCGGCCCGGCGGGCGGTTTGTGCGGCATCCCGGGAGTAGTTGAGGTACAGGAAATCCTGGCGAGATTGATCTTGGTCGGGACGCCCGGCCGGGGATGCCGCCGAGCGCCCGGATCGCCTCACCGCGGGCGTCCGGCACTCGTCGAAGTCCAGGTGCTCGGGAGCCCGGCGAGTCGCCTCGACCGGCGCCGGCACCGCCTCGGGCGGGCGGAGCGTGCCCGGCATGGACACGACGTCCTCGTGGCGCCTGTGCCAGTCGGCACGGGACAGCTCGGTCACGGCTCCAGGAACTCCTCGCCCGAGGCGTCGGCGGCGGCCTTGACGATCAACGCCATCTCGACGTCCCGGCGCTCCCTGGCGTCCCGGAGCAGCCGGAGCGCCGGGGCCCCGCCGTCGGACTCGCCGAAGTGGGCGAGCACCTCGTCGAGCGTGCGCGTCCTGCCTGTACCTGGTACGAGCACCAGGCCCGGATGATCGCGTGCCGGTGATGGCATCACTGCAGCGTGATCTCCTTGCCGATCGACTGCTTGCGGGCGGAGTCGATGACCAGGGCCGTGGCCGCGGCGTCCTGCACCGCCACGCCGACCGACTTGTAGAGGGTGATCTGGTCGGGCGTGGTGCGCCCCGGTCTGCTGCCACTGATGAGTTCGCCCAGCTCGGCGTGCACGTGATCGGCTGTGATGAGGCCGTCGCGGATAGGTGTGAGCAGGTCGTTGCTGCCCGCGGGGAGCGGGGCCAGCGCGGCCTGGCGCGATTCGACGCACACCAGCGCCTCGGCGACCGTGGCGTCGTCGATCTCGCGGCCGGCCGGGTTGTATCCCACGGAGGTGATGTGCACCCCGGGTGTCAGCCAGGGGCGGCGGATCACGGGTTCGACGGCGTGCGTCGTCGCGGCGGCGATGTCCGCGCCGTCGAGCGCTTCGGCGTAGCCGGACACGGCCTGGGCTTCGACCTCCAGTACGGTCGAGAGTTCCTCGGCCAGCGCGGCGGCTTTCGCCGGGTCCCGGCCGGCCACGCGGATCTGCCGGATCGGGCGGACCCGGCAGATCGCGTGGGCGTGGGAGCGGGCCTGTACGCCGGTGCCCAGTACTGCCAGCACGGTCGCGTCCTCCCGGGCCAGCAGCCGTGCCGACAGCGCGGAGCAGGCGCCGGTCCGTGCTGCGGTGATGGCCGTACCGTCCAGCAGGGCGGCGGGCTCGCCGGTGTCCGGATCGAATGCCACGATCAGCGCCTGATGCGTGGGCAACCGTGTCCCCTCGTTGTGCGGGAAGAGTGAGACCAGCTTGGTCATGAGCACCCTGGTCGACGGCAGGAAACCCGGCATGGCGGCCAGGAATCCATCGCGTTCAGGCACCAGGGCGGCGACGCGGTCGGGTACCGAGGCGCGACCCGCGCTGAGGTCCGCCATCGCCGAGGCCAGGGCGTCGATCAGCGAGTCCGTGGAGAGCAGGGACTCGACCTGCGAACGGCCCAGAACAAGCATGCGCTTCAGCCTCCTGACAACGGTCATACGGCCCACGACCGCACCGTCCAAGCGTCAACGCCACACCCTCGCCGCCCCGCTACGACACGCAGTCTTTCCTGAGCACATCCATCCGTACGCGCCGGAACACATCAGCATGTACACCGACAGCCCTCGTCCCGGGACAAGCACGACGCAGCCGCAGATCGCGCTGGTAGTCGCTGGGGGCGAAGCCGTATGCGGTGCGGAAGCCCCGGTACAGCGTGAAGCGGCTGCATCCGGCCGCTCGCGCCGGGTCGTCGGCGGAGATGTTGTCGGCGAACCGCTGCCGCAGCAGAGCGCGGGCCCGGTCCAGGGCAGCGAGGTCCGTGCGGCCCGGCCGGGCCGGCACAGGCGGGGGTTTCGTCGACGCGTGACGGCCCAGGAGCAGGACGGCGGCGGTGAGGCGTTCCTCGACGACCGGGCGGGGCGCGTTCTCGGTGACCGCGGCGTGGAGGCGGGTGACGGCTGCGCTCATCGCCGTAACCATCTTTGAACGCGCGTGGCGTCGGCTATGCGGACTCCGACCGGCGTCCTCTCCTGCCGCTGTCGTCGCCGGTGGTGTCCGTACCGCCGGATCCTTGGGGCTGTGAACGCTGTGGCGCCTGTGCGTCCTGGGCCGCGGCGAGCGGCGCCAGGTGTGCCGAGGCGCTGTCCAGCAGCCCGAGGTCGGCCTTGGTGTGCGCGATGGCGGCGTCGATCAGGACCGCGACCAGCGGCTCGGCGGCGTGGGCCCGGCGTTGCCGTGCCAGGCCGGCGAGTTCGGACAGGTATGTCTGCCGCTGTGCCTCGATCAGTGTGGTCAGGGCGTGCGGTCCCAGGGCGACGGCGCCGAGGAGTTTCAGGAACAGCTCGTCGCGGAAGCCGCCGACACGTACCCAGGCGCTGGTCGCCCACGTGTTCAGCTCGGTCCTGCCGGCCTCGGTGAGTGTGTAGAGGTTCTTGTCGGGCCGGTCGGTCTGCGTGACCTGCGAGCGTGAGACATAGCCGTCACGGACCAGCCGTTCGAGGATCTGGTAGAGGTGGCCGATGTTCAGGCCACCCCACTGCGGGCCGATGGCCTCCTCGAACCGGGCTTTGAGTTCGTATCCGTGGTTCGGCCGCTGGGTCAGCAGCGCGAGTACCGCGTGGTGGAGCGGCATGTACCTCTCCCTTCGGCATTGCTCCCTCCTGCATTGTGACAACATACCCTTGAATTGCGACAATGTATGAGGGTGAGGCTGCATCTATGGCTGTGAGCGTGGCGTTGCGCGGGGTGAGCCGCCGGTATCCCGGGCTGACCGCTCTGGACGGGATCGACCTGGAGGTCGCGGCCGGCGAGGTGGTGATGCTGACCGGGGCCTCCGGTGCCGGCAAGTCCACCGTGCTGCATGTGACGGGCGGTATGGACCGGCCCGACGAGGGGCGTGTCGAGATCGACGGCACGGAACTGGTGCCCCGGAACCTCGACCGCCACCGGCGGCGTGTCGGCTTCGTCTTCCAGCGCTTCCATCTGCTGCCCGCGCTGACCGCGCTGGACAACGTGCTCGCCCCCGTCCTGCCCCGCAGAGTGGACTTCGACCGGCGCGAGCGCGGCATGGAACTGCTCGAAGCGGTCGGCCTGGGAGACCGGTCCGACGCCCTGCCCTCGCAGCTGTCGGGCGGCCAGCAGCAACGCGTCGCCGTCGCCCGCGCGTTGGTCAACCGGCCGGGACTGCTGCTGGCCGACGAGCCGACCGGCAACCTGGACAGCGTCATCGGACGGGAGATCATCGATCTGCTGATGTCGCTGCGCGAGCGGTACGCGATGACGATGCTGATCGCCACCCACGACGCGGAGGTCGCCGCCAACGGCGACCGGGTGGTGCGTCTGCAGGACGGCAGGATCACCTCCGACCAGCGGGTCACGCCGTCCGGCGACGTGCTGAACCGGCTGGGGGGCCTGCGCCCGTGATGACGATGATCCTCGATCAGCTCCGGCGGCGGCGCGGGCGGGCCCTGGCCCTGGCCGCCGGCATCCTGGTGGCGGCGACCAGCTTCACCCTGCTGACCGCGACGGTGAGCACCAGCAGGGCGACCACCGTGGGCACGGTCCGCAAGAACGCACGGTCCGCCTACGACGTCCTGGTGCGCCCGCCGAACTCGCAGACGGACGTGGAACGGCAGAGCGGATTAGTCGAGCCGAACTTCCTGTCCGGCACGTTCGGCGGCATCACCACGGACCAGTACCGGCGCATCCGCGGCATGGCCGGGATCGACGTGGCCGCACCGGTCGCCAACATCGGGTACCTCATGGTGATGAGCACCGTCACCGTGGACGTCTCCCGCTTCCTGGACAGCAAGGCGTCCCGGCAGATCCTGCGCATCAGCCCCACGCTCACGGCAGGACTGGGCACCTATCGCACCTCCGACGAGTACGTCTACCTCACCCGCTCCCCCCTGACGTCGGGGGCGTCGTCGGACCAGGTCTTCCAGTCCGACACCCTGGAGAAGGGCGCGGTCGACAAGAGCACCCGGCGCTACCAGCTGAAGGGCAAGTACGACGTCTGCTTCTACTTCAACCGGGACAAGAGCGAGCAGACGGAATTCAACCTGCAACTGCCGATGAGGCCGAACCTCATCGCCGAGGACCTCAGCGACAGGTCGGCGTTCGACCGGGACCTGAATTCGTGGATGAACTGTCAGTCCGGGCAGGGCAAGGCCACCATCGACGTTCCGGTCAGTTACCCCGTACTGCTGTCCGCCGTCGATCCTGAGGCCGAGAACCGCCTGGTGGGCCTGGGCGGCGCGATCACCTCGGGCCGCATGCTCACCGAGCAGGACAAGCCGTGGACGCTGCCGTCCTCCAAGAGCGTCCACGGACAGCACGACTCGTACATCCCGGCGCTGCTCAGCAGCAGCCCGCTGACCGCCGGAACGCTCAACGCCGCCGTCGAGCGGCTCGATGTCGGTGACCCGGCCGAACTGCCCTCCAAACTGGGCAATCCGACAGCCGCCAGTTTCGTCCGCGGCCTGCACGGGACCCGCGTGGGCAAGGTCGGCGTCGATCTGAGCAAGGGCTACCGGAAGGCGCTGGAGGAGGATTCCTTCGACACCGGCTCCTACTGGACGGTGGGCCCCGTCACCTACCGCCGGACATCCGACGGCGGCCTCGCCGTGCAGGAACAGCCGCGGCAGAAACCCGGCCTGTGGGTGGCCAACCAAGAACAGCGGCCCGTCCGCTACGTCCCCGAGGAGAACCAGGGCAAGCAGTACCGGAAGGTGATCAGCCATGCCTCCACGGACTGCCTCGGCCTGGGACACTGCGACCAGGTCGACTCCGGGCGCCTGCCCAATCCCTTCGTCCGCCTGGTCGGCCGCTACGACACCGGTGAACTGCGCGGCTTCTCGGCACTGTCCGACGTCCCGTTGGAGACCTACCAGTCGCCACAGGTCACCGGCGCGGACCCCGCCACGCGCGCGGTGCTCCACGACAAGCCGCTGCGGCCCGACCGCAACCTGGGCGGTTACGCCAGCCCGCCGCCCACCATGCTGACGACGATGGACTCCATCACCGCGCTCACCAAGAGCCGCCGGGTCCCGAGCCTGCAGGACAAGGCGCCGGTCAGCGCGATCAGGATCCGGGTGGCCGGCGTGAGCGGCGTCGACACCGCCTCCCGCGCGCGGGTGAACGCCGTGGCCGGGGCGATCCGGGCCGCCTACCCCCGGCTCCAGGTCGACGTCACCGTCGGCAGTTCCCCCGCCCCGCAGACGGTGGCGCTGAGTCCCACGGCGCATGTGACGGAGCGCTGGGTCGCCAAGGGCGTGGCACTGCGGATCCTCAGGGCGGTGGACACCAAGAGCGCGGTGCTCTTCGTCCTGGTCCTCGTCGTGTGCGCGCTCTTCCTCGGGCAGGCGGCGCTGGCCTCGGTGCGCTCACGCCGCACCGAGATCGGCACGCTGCGCTGCCTGGGCTGGAGCGGCGGTGAAGTACTCCGCCTGGTCCTCGGCGAACTGGCGGTCATCGGCCTCGCTGCCGGAGCCGCGGGCACGGTCCTCGCCTACGCCCTCGGCAGCATGCTGGGACAGCCCGGCGCCGGCGCCAAGTCACTCCTCGTCCTGCCGGTGGCGCTCCTCGTGGCCCTGGCGGCGGGATTGATCCCCGCCTGGCTCGCCGCCCGGCTGGGGCCCATGGCAGCCGTCCGACCCCCTGTGACCGCGGCCCGCCGCTCCCGCCCGGTGGGTTCGGTGGCCGGACTGGCCGTGCTCAACCTGCTGCGGGTGCGGGGCCGCACGCTGCTGGGCGCGGCAGGGCTGGCGCTGGGAGTGGCCGCCTTCACCGTGCTGCTCGCCCTGACACTGGCCTTCCGCGGCGAGGCGGCCGGCTCGCTGCTCGGCAACGCCGTGGTGGCGCAGGCACGCGGGGCCGACTACCTCAGCGTCGCCCTCTCCCTGCTGCTGGGTGCTGCCGGCGCCATCGACGTGCTGATCATCTCGCAGCGCGAGCGCGCCGCCGATCTCGCGGTGCTGCGGGCGACCGGCTGGACCAACCGCGAGCTGGCGATGCTGACCCTGTACGAGGGGATCGGACTGGCTCTGCTGGGCGGCCTGACCGGCGCGGTGGCCGGCCTGCTCGTGGTGCTGTCGCTCGGTCAGGGCGTGCTGCACGGACACCTCCTCGCGGTCGCCGGCGCCGCGCTGCTGGCCACGCTTGCCGCGACCGCCCTGGTGAGCGCGGCTCTGACGGTCCCGATCCGGGGGCTGTCCCGGATCGCCCCCGCCCACCTGCTCGCCGCCGACTGACAGTGAGGATGCGACGTGGTGACACTGCTGGTGGGTCCGACCCTCCGACTGGCTGACGTTTCGACTGTCCTGTCGGGGATTTGTCGGCCCATCGGGTGTCACCTACGTACGCGGCCGGACGGGCGCTTGTGACTTCACAGGAGCTTGGTCCGGAAGCCCCGTCACTGTCTTGTCCACCCGCCCGACCGGCGCGTGCCGCCCTCGGACCGGACACGCGAGGACGGACATGACCGGCATGACGCACGACGGCCGGCAGATCACCGGCGGAGTCGACACCCACGGCCTGACCCACCACGCCGCAGTGATCGGCCGGATCGGCCGGCACCTGGCCGAGGGTGCGGGTCCTGTCGAGTGAAGGCCGTTGATCAGGCGCCGAGTCGGTAGTCGTGCTGGTCGGGGTAGGTGCGCTGGTGTTCGCCGGCAGTTGAACCACCGGTCAGCAGCATGGTGCCGATGCCGCCGTGTCCGTAGCCGGGCGGCCCTTCGTGGGCGATGCCCAGGGCGCAGGTGCCCGTGGCGCCGCGGTCGAGTCGTGTCACGTGCAGGGGCGGCGCGAGCGGGCTTGCCGGTCCCGGTGACGGGGCTGTACATGCGTACTCCGCCCGGGAACTCGTCGGCCTCAGGGACTTCCGCACGGGTGCGGCGACGTCCGGTCAGTTGCGCGGTGAGCCTGTGCACGCCGTCTGCCACGCGGTTCAGGGTGCTTGGTGCGGCCGGGCGGAGGGATCAGCTCGGGGCCGGGGCCGGTGGCGCGGTGATGTCTCGTACGAAGACGGGCTTGAGGTGCTTCTCCGGCAGCGCGTCGGGCAGTTGCTCCCAGTCGAGGACATGGGAGACGACCCGGGCGGGGTCGACGGTGCCGGAGGCGGCGAGGTCGAGGGCGTCGGGAATGTGGGCGCGGACGTTGTCGCGGGCGATGCGCAGGGTGACACCGGTGAGGTACATGTCGAGCAGGGGGAGCTCGCCGGGCCGGAAGTGGTTGCCGGCCGACTCGCAGATGCCCTCGGGGGCGAGAGAGCCGACGGCGAGCGCGAGCTGGTCGACGCGGCCGGTGGCCTCGACGGCGATGTCGAATCCGTGCGGGATCGGCTCGATCACCTCGGCGCTGCGGGCGCCGAAGCCCTCGGCGAGCTTGCGGTGCTCGGCGTCGGGGTCGACGTAGAGGACGTCGGAGGCGCCGAGCGCGCGGGCGATGTCGCACACGTACAGACCGATGCTGCCCCGGGCGACGACCAGGACACGGGCGCCGGGACGGGCCTTGAGATGGGGGACGACGAGCCGCCAGGACAGGGACCAGTTGTCGCTGGCCGAGGCCATGGAGACCGGGTCGAGGCCGGTGGGCAGCGGGACGAGCATGGTGTCGGCGTACGGGACGCGGACCAGGTCGGAGAAGAGGCCGCCCCAGCTGCCGCCGATCGGCGCGCCGTACATCGCCATGTGCGGGACCGAGGCGCAGTGGGCGGTCAGTCCTGCGCGGCAGGGGGCGCAGGTGCCGCAGCTGATGGACCAGGGCACCACGACCAGGTCGCCGGGGGCCACGGTGGTGACCTGGTCGCCGATGTCGGTGACGCGGGCGACGCATTCGTGGCCGAGGGCGAACGGGGGGTCGATGAAACCGTGCCCGGCCAGGATGGAGGAGTCCACGTCGCAGGAGGTGGCGGCGACGGGGGCGACGATCGCCTCCTGGCCGGACCTGATCTCGGGGTCGGGCGCCTCGCGCCATTCGACGGTGCGCCGGGCGATGTAGGTCAGTTCACGCATCGGCCCGCTGCCCCTTCGCCAGGGCGACCAGGTCGGCGTAGCGGACGACGGAGCCGCCCGCGCCCCAGGTGCCCTCGGGCTGTTCGTGCACCAGCACCCACACGCGCAGTGCCTGGTCCGTCGGCAGGCCGGCGGCCGAGAGGACGGCGGCGGTGGCCTCCTCGACCAGGCCCGCCTTGCGCCGCTCCGACAGGGCTCTCTGGGGAACCGTCACCTCCACGAGGAAGCGGGGCGCGTCGTCCCCGGCCGTCTTCTGCGCGCCCACGGGCAGCTCGGTGAGGTAGCTCCACGCCTGGGCCCGGAAGAAGGCGGTGTCGGGCGCACCCTCCCAGCGCAGCAGTACAGCGGCGAGATCCTGCTGGATCGTCACGCGGCCCTGATCCGTCAGGGCGCCGGTCGGGACGGTCAACCGGATCATCGGCATGGCAGCTCCTCGGTTCTTCGACAGCCCCTCGTTATGACAGTCGTCATAACGAGGGGTCACGCTAGACTATGACGGTCGTTATAGCCAGAGGAGCTGTGCGGGTGGCCAAGAGCAGCAGTGGTACGCCGTCCCGAGAGCGGATCGTGGCCGGCGCCGCCGACATGATCAGCCGGCGCGGGCTGAGCGCCACGAGCATCCGGGAGATGGCCAAGCACGCCCAGGCGCCGCTCGGCTCGACGTACCACTACTTCCCCGAGGGCAAGCAGCAGCTGGCCACGGAAGCGGTCCGCTACACGGGGGAATGGGTCGCCCGCAGCCTGCGCAAGGAACTCGCAGCCGGCCCCGCCTCGGGCCTGCGCGCCTTCCTGGCCCTGTGGAGGGGAATCGTCGTCGACACCGACTTCCACGCAGGCTGCCCCGTCCTGGCCGTGGCCATCGAGGAACCCCCGGCCGACGAGGTGCCGCCCGCCCTGGCGGCCGCAGCCGAGGTCTTCGGCCGGTGGGAGGGCCTGCTCGCCGACTCCCTGCGCGAACACGGAGCCGACTCCGAGCAGGCGGCACAGGTCGCCACGCTCGTCGTCGCGGCCGTCGAGGGCACGGTGGCCCTCTGTCGCGCCAAGCGCAGCACCGAACCCCTGGACCGCGTCGCGGTGCAGCTCCAGGCCCTCATCGACGCCACGATCAAGAACTGAGGGGCCCGGCGAGGGCGCTCGCCGCAGCGCGGGGGGGGGGCCCCCCCCGACAAGAGGGGCGGCCGCCCCGCGCCCGCCCGAACAGCGCGGAGGGGGCCCGCCAGCCCCGGCCCA
>NZ_JBHYPZ010000057.1:39215-57271 GCF_042746485.1 Streptomyces sp. NPDC058751
GTCCGGGCGATCACGGCGGAGACGTGGGGTGTGGCACGCACGTCTGCGGCGTTGTTGTGGGGGGGCCGGCGCGCCCCGCGGCGGCCCCCCCCCCCCCGGCGTCCCCCCCCCCCGCGCTACACCGGGGCGGCCCCCCCGCGCGCAGCCCTTACGTGCCGAGTGCGGCACGGACGGCCTCGGCCTTCTCCTCTGACGGGTGATGAGGTCGGCGCGGCAGACTTCATCGACCTCGCCGACAAGTGCGGCGCGAGGGTGCTGTACTTCGTCAGCGAGACGTTCGCCGCGCAGGGGTTCGCCGTCGTGGACGACGACGAGCCCGAAGCCACCGGCACGGCAGCGCTCCTGCTGCTGGCCTCCAGGTCATGACCAACCGGGTGCCCGAAGGCGTCCGGTCGGTAGCGTCACCGGCATGAATCAAGATCGCGTGCTCGAAGCGTTTCGCCAAGAATCCGGGGCGCTCACTGATGCCGTATCAGGACTGTCCGAAGCTGGGTGGAGCCTCCCGACACGCTGCACCCCGTGGACCGTACGCGACCTGCTCGGGCACGTGTGTGTCGTGATCGATTGGCTTCCGGGCATGCTGGACGCGCCGGCCCCGGGTACGGCCACGATTTCCGCTGCGGATTACTACCGCCCGGACGACCGCTTTTCACCCCGGACCAACAGTGCCCGGATCGCTCTGGCTCAGGACCGAGCGGCAGAGCCGGCTGATGGTGCCGCCTTCGCCGAGGATTTCACCGCGACCTGGCAGCGGGTCGACCGGTTGTGCCGGGTCCAGCCGGCCGGCCGTACCGTCTGGACACGTCATGGTGACGCCATGCTCTTGTCGGAGTTTCTGCTCACCCGAGTCGTCGAAGTCGCCGTCCACGGCCTCGACCTGGCCGATGCACTCGGACGCGAACCCTGGCTCACCTCGTCAGCCGGTGACGTCGTGCTGGAGCTACTTCTCGGCGCGGAGCAGATGGCGGCCGCCGACAAATTGGGTTGGAGCCAGACGCACTTCTTGCGCAAAGCCACCGGCCGCGAGCCGTTGGACGAAACGGAGACCGCGCAGATCGAACAGCTCGCCATCCGATGGCTCGCCCTGGGCTGACACCTGCGCTCCACTGCAACAAGATCATCGTGGATGGTCCTGATGTGTCGGTGGCGCTGGAGGGCGGGGTGACCGACCGCTCGCAGGCCTGGGGTTTTGTACGCTGGTATGCCGCTCCTGGCCGATTGCTGCGCGGGGACGGCTTGCAGGATCACTGCTGGGTCCATGCGCGCGGTCACGCGGTCGCCGATCTTGAGATCATCCACACGGACCTCCCCGCCTCTTGGGTGGGCTGACCTCTTTGACGCGGTTCCGACTGCGCCGTGGACGGCCGTGCGGCCAAGGTGGCGGGGCCGGCGAAGGCGTGTTCGGTGCCGTAGAGCGTGCCGGCTCGCGGGCAGCGGCAGAGGCAGAGGCAGCCGAGGAGCTTGCTGAACAGGTTCCGAAGGGCGGCGGTGTGGCGTTCACCGCCGTCACGCCGGCGGTCGTAGGGGTGCCGTTGACGAGCGGCGAACCAACCGACAAGTAAATGGTCCACCACCCCGCCCAGACCCAGATTCCGCCCCACATCAGCCCCTTTCGTCACCCCCGTTGATCGCCATTCGGGCTGGACGGTAGAGACGCCGATGTACACCGGCACGCATATCCGTGAAACTGCGCATCGGGGCGGGCGGACCTGGTGCGAGTGCCGGACTGTCTGCCCTTGACGGGCCCGCCCGGCCGGGGTGCTGGTGGCGGGCGTCTGCCTGCGGCGGGGCCGCAGGCAGACGGCCTGAGGGCGTCCGGCGCCGGTCGCTATCCGGCGATGTACTTGACCTCGGGGTAGCGCGGCGAAGCCCCCCACAGCAGATGCCCGGCGCCCGGGCGGCCGCGCAGCTGGAGATCGAAGAAGGCCCGCACGGTCGCCCGTACGGCAGCCACCGCCCGGTCGGCGGGGATCGCGCCGATCTGCAGCGTCTTGCGCACCGGCTCGGGGACCTGCGGGGCGATGGCCACGATGTCGGTGAAGCAGTTGTGGTCGGCGTCCGCGAGCCGCAGACAGCGGTGCCAGTCGCTCAGGTGCGCCCAGAACGGCGGCCAGGACCCGTCTTTGTTCAGCCCGTCGTGGACCGCCGTGTCCATCAACAGGAACGGCCGGTCGAGACCGTGCTCGACCACCGGCCCGTACAGCGCGCCGTCCAGATCGACGCCGACCCGCACCCGCTCGTCCAGATGCATCACCGCCGCCGACGCGGCGCCGCCCCGGGAGTGCCCGAAAGCGCCGACCCGCGTGAGGTCCAGCGTCCCGCGCAGCCCGCGCGGGAGCGGACGCCCCTCGGCGTCGGGGTTGCCGCCCCGCTCCAGCACGGTCAGCTGGTCGAGGACGAACCGCAGATCGGCGGCGCGCACCGCGACCGCGGCCGTGCGGGCCTCGTGGCTCGCGTCGTCGGGGCGGTTGACGACCACGCGGCCGTCCGGGAACTCCACCTCGCCCGAGTCGTGGGGATGGTCGACCGCGACCACGACGTAGCCCCAGGACGCCAGTTCCTCGATGACCAGCGTGTTGAACGTGCGGTCCGAGTTGTATCCCGGCGAGTGGAGCAGCACCGGCCGACGGCCGGGCCGGACCGGCGCGCGGTCCGCGCTGTGGGTCTCCGGGAGCGCGTAGCCGTCCACCGCGCCCCCGAAGCGGGCCTTCAGGGCCCGCTCGGCACCAGACGGCAGCCAGGGCAGCATCACGCGGTCACGCACGTCGGCGGCCGGGTACGTCACGGTCACCATCACCTCGCGCGGCTGCCCCGACCAGGGGTCGGTCCGCGACGGGTCGACCAGGTGCAGTTCTACGGCGCCCACCGGCGAAGGACCGGTCGGCCCGGCCAGCCGGATGGGGATGAGACCGGCCGCCACTGCGGGCGTGGACACCGACAGGGGAACGGCGGCTGCGGCGGCCACTGCGAGGCCACCGGCCATGAGGGAACGGCGATTCGGGCGTACGGGAGGCACTGCGCTCCTTCCGTGGCCGGACCCGAGGCGCACAGCGAAAACGGTAAAGGGAACGCCATCGTCCGGCCTGCTCATCGTCAAGTTCCTTGAAGCCTAGATCACTTGGCGCCGGAAGCCGGATCATTTATCGGTTCTCACCGTCCACGTCCCACAGACCCGTCGTACTGCGCGCCAGCCAACCGTTCTTCAGCGCCCAGGAGTTGCCCTCGACGGCGGCCGACACTCCCCACTGCTGGTCCGGCTCGACCTGCTTCATCAGCCCCTGCACATACGTCCGCGAGGCCGGGCTCGGTGGCGTCAGTTGTTGCCGTCAGAAGGTGTGCCGGCGAAGGAAGTGGGAGGGGCAAGGATGGCGATCCGGGCCAGGCTCGGCGACTACGAACAGGTGACCAACGATGTGCTCGGACGCAGCGCGATCGACTACTTCCCGCGCATGACCGAGGCCGAGGCCCTGGAGGCCGACCGCGGCGTCTGGCTCCTCAACCCGAAGGTCATCGCCCGCGACTGCGCGTGCGGCTGCGGCGAGACCATCACTCACGACTTTGGCCCCGGCCACGAACTCCGCGCCATCCAGGCCCGCGTCCGCGAACACTTCGGCGGCCCCGCGCTCGCCTTCATCACGTGGCTCGACATCGAACTCCCGCCCAAGGCGTCAGCTGCGTGATCCGACGGCGAGGACCCCGGCGACACCGCCGGGGTCCTCGGGTGTCCAACCTTCGATCCGAAAGCTACTGGCGGGTTACTTGTCGGTTGGTTCGCCGCTCGTCAACGGCACCCCGCCTGGCCGAGAGGTACCTGCCTGGAACTGCCTTCCTGACCGCACTCCACCTCGCCGTCATCCTCGTCCGGGCCCGCAGGCGACCCGCGAGAGAAGTTTTAGGGCTGATCGCCGATGCCGAGGGCGTGTTCTTTGAGGAACGCACCCGCGTGGGCCGCCGCTTCCTCTGCAGTCGCGTACGGTGCCCCGTCGGCGGCCGCTCCGGATGCTCCATCGGCGCCTTGGCCGGTCCAGCCCCAACCGCCGGAAGGCGACTGCGCCAGCTCGGCGGTTCCTCCGAACAGCGCAAGCGTGCTCTTGCCCGCTGTCGCGGGTGCTGGGCGGCTGACGGCGTCGGGCCATTTCTTGCGGGCACCCTGCCGGGTGATGCCCCAGACGGCCCCCAACTGCTCATAGCTCGCGCCGTAGGAGCCGGCGGTCACGGCCGCCCGCTCCGTGAGCCGCTTGACCTCGCCGTCCAGCACCTTCCACGCGGCCAGGACGGACAGTGCCACTTCGATGGGACTCGCGTCCCACATACGGGCGGCGGACAACCCGGTCTCCCGGGAGCGGATGGCCGAGGCCAGGGGGTTCAAGGCGTCGTACAGGGCCTTGTCGAGTTCTGCCTGCTCTTCCGGGGTGATCTCAGGGACCGTCATGCGACAACTCTAGTTTACGAAAATGCCAATGTAAACCAAAGTTTCCGCGCTGCATCGGTTGTCATCACATCAAAGAGGCAGTCCGCAGTCCGTGCTGTTGCCCCTGCGCAGGAACCGCCGTCGCGGAGGCGCCGCGGGCGGCTCCAGGACGACGCGCAGCTCATCAAGGAACATCGCTACTGCCCGCGGCGTCTTCGTCCTCGTAGTGGCCGACGAGCGTGATGACCGCATCCCCGGCCGCTGCGACCAGGGCCCGCTCAGGGTGAACCGTTCCGGGTTTGATCGAGACTCTAGGTCTTGACTGCGACCTGGTGTTTTGCGGTCTCGCGGTAGTGGTTGGTCTCGTATTCGACGGGCGGCATGTGCCCGATCTCACCGTGGAGTCGGCGGTGGCAATACCAGTCGACCCACTCGACGGCGGCCGGTTCGACCTCGGACCATGTCTTCCATGGGCGGCGGGGCTTGATCGGCTCGGTTTTGAACAGGCCGATCGCGGACTCCGTCAGGGAGTTGTCGTAAGCGTCAGCGACAGTTCCGCTGCCTGCTGACGACGCGCCATCCAACACCTCCATGCGTACGAGGTGTTGCGACGACCAGTTGAATCCGCCCTGCGACCCGGCATCGCTGTGATGTATCAACTCGCCTTCCTTGTAAGGGCGTTGGTCTCGGTCGCGCTGCCACGGGGCCATCTCCGGGGCGTCCGGGACGAGGCGTGTCTCCTTCGGGGTGGCCGCGGACCAGCCGACGACGCGGCGGGAGAAGGTGTCCACGACGGAGGCGACGTGGACAACGCCGGCGAAGGTGGCGACGTGGGTGAAATCGGCGACCCGGCAACGGTTGGGGGCCGGCGGTCCGATACGAGGGGACGGTTCTGATTGCAGTGATCAACGAGTGATTGTGACTACCTGGTTCCGGCTGGGCGCGATGCGGGTGGGGAGCAGTTCTCGCAGGAGTTCCACGGTGAGGTCAGGCTGCCCCACGAACGGGGAGTGGCCTGTCTGCCATTCGCGCACGTCGGTGCAGCGCGAGGCCATGGTCCGCTGGAGGCCAGGGTCGATGGCGCGGTCCTGTGCGCAGATGACGTAGGTCGAGGGAGTCTTCTTCCAGCTGTGGTGCTGGGGTACTCCACGTCCGCAGCCCGGGGCTTGTGCACGCAGCAGGCCGACCGCCTGCGCGGCGAGGGGGCCAGGGCAGTCGCCATAGAGTGTGTCGACGGCCAGGCCGGGGTGCAGGGTGGTCGAGCCGTCCGGCTCGGCGACGATGGCGTCCTTGAGCTGTTGGGACGCACCGCCCAGACTGGCCGCGCTCTCGCCGGCATCGAGTACGAATGCTGCCAGGTAGACCAGGTGTGCTGCTCCGCGGACCCCTGTGATCACCGACCCTCCGTAGGAATGGCCAAGGACGACCCGGGGCTCGGGCAAGGCGTCGATGACGGCTTGGACGGCGGCGGTGTCAGCGGCCAAAGAGCCGCGGTGGAGCTCGGGTACGGCAACCTTGGTTCCGTCGGTCCGTAACCGTTCCGCCACCACCGCAAAGTGCTCGGGACGGTGATACAGGCCGTGAACAAGCACCACAGCAGCCAACTCGTCCGTCTCCTCGGGTCGACACCAGACCGGTGAGCCTAGCCCTGAACACAGCCACCTCCTCACCTTGATCCACTTTCGATACACGGCCTGGCGGCACGTGCCGCCGCACACATCGCCCTCGATGACCCGGGCGCGGTGGCCGTGCTGCTGAACGCGTTTCGGTCGGCCGGGGCGGGCGAACAGGCCGACGTGCTGGCCACAGGGCTTCCCGCAGCGGGCCGCTTTGCTCGGTTCTGCAAGATCGGCAGTCACCCCGAGCGGTTCCGATCTGCTCCCACGCCAGCGGTGCGGGTCGCTTCGGGTGGGTTCCCGCTTCGCCGCGCTGTTTCGAAGCGGCCGATCCGGGTGAACTGCCGTTTGTACCGGGCGGCCTTGTACTCCAGCATCGCAACGAACGCCGACCAGTCGGCCTCGTGCATGGACTTGGCCATGCGCGTGCGGGCGAGTGCCTTCATCCCGAAACCCTGACGGCCGGGCCAGCCCTGTTGTCCACACCGAAATGATCACCGTGCGGCTGGTGTGATCACGACGTCGGAGCCGTCCTTGACCCTTGGCTCAAGGGACACCGGACGGGGCAGACTCCACCGCCGCTACGAACGCAAAGCCGACCGCTTCCTCGCCTTCGCCGCCATCGCCCGCACCTTCATCCGCCACCGCCGACTCACCGGATGAGGTGACTTCTTGTTTCCTGGCCGTCACCACGGACCCGGCCGCGGGGGAGGGCGAACGCCGGGCCGCTGACGTCGGCTGAGACCGGAGGCGCCCGATGCCCGCATGCGTGCGGGGGCATTATACGCCTCGATGCTGACATTTCCCCCTTTCCTGTATTTTTCTTGCGAAAAAGGGTGGATTGTTACTTCCGAGGCGCCTAGTCTGAGTGCAGACAGCAATTCGAATACATATTCGATCCGAGCGACGGCCACGCGGGGGCACGTCCTGCCGGACGAGGACCACGTCCCCTGCCGGCCAGGCCCACCCGGAACCGCCGTCGCAGACGCCAGGAGAACGGCGTGAACCTCACCTTCACCACCGCCACCAAGGAACAGGCCAAGGCCCGCATCGCGCTCGCCGGTCCCACCGGATCGGGCAAGACCTACACCGCCCTGGTCACCGCCGCCGGGCTCGGCGAGCGGGTCGCCCTGATCGACACCGAGCACGGCAGCGCCGCCAAGTACGCCGACGAGTTCGCCTTCGACACCCTCCCGCTCACGACGTTCCAGCCCGCCACCCTCGTCGACGCGCTCGCGGTGGCCGCCCACGAGGGCTACGACGTCATGATCGTCGATTCCCTGAGTCACTTCTGGTCCGGCACCGGCGGGATGCTGGAGCAGGTCGACAACGCGGCCAAGCGCCTCGGGGCGGGCGGCAACTTCGCCGGCTGGAAGGAGGCCCGCCCCCAGGAGCGGGCGATGATCGACGCCCTGCTCGCCTACCCCGGTCACCTCATCGTCACCATGCGCACCAAGACCGAGTACGTCGTGGAGGCCGACGAGCGCGGCCGCAAGGTGCCGCGCAAGATCGGGCTCAAGCCCGAGCAGCGGGAGGGCATCGAGTACGAATTCGACATCGTCGGCGATCTCGACCACGAGAACGCCCTGGTGATCTCCAAGTCCCGGGCGAAGACGCTGTCCGGGACGGTGCTCCACAGGCCGGGCCCGGAGTTCGCCGAGGCCGTCCTCGACTGGCTGGAGGCCGGCAAGCCCGTCCCCTCCGTTTCCGACTACGTCACGGCGGCCACCGCGCCGGGCGCCGGCCACGAGGAACTGCGCGACTTGTACGAGAAGGCCCGTCGGCACAACCTGCTCGGCGCCGCCGTCCTGGACGACACCGGGGAGACCCACACGCTCGGCCAGCTGATAGTGCGCTACGGCACCGAGGCGGCGAGGAACAGGGTTGCCGAGGACGTCGAGTCCGGGGCCGGGACCAGGCGGGCGAACGGGACCGAGCGGAAGGACAAGTCCGCATGAGCCTCAAGGAGCACGCCACCCGGGTCGCCGTGCTCCGGGTGCTGCGCGACGCCGTCGACGTCGAGTACCAGACCGAGCGCCACGAGGTCCTCGAGGGGCTGCGCGCGGCCCGTGCCGAGCTGAACCTGAAGTCGGTCCGGGTGGCCCTGCCGGACGACACACCGGTCGCCACCATCACCCTCGTCGACCCCGAACCGACGGTCGTGGTCGCCGACGAAGAGGCCTTCACCGCCTGGGTGACCGAAAACCACCCCGGCGAGGTGGAGACGCTGGTCCGGGTGCGCCCCAGTTGGCAGCGGCAACTTCTCGCCCGGCTGACATGCCTCGAGCCGGTCGTCGACCCGTACACCGGCGAGGCGATCCCGGGGCTGGGTGTGCTGTCGGCCTCCGAACCGCGGTCGTTCAGCCTGCGTCCCCTGCCCGGCGGGCGGGAACGGATCGCCCGCGCCTTGCACATCGGCACGCTCGACCTGCGCCGTCTGCTCCCCCTCGAGGGAGGCGAGGATCCATGACCGCTGTCGTCGCCCACCCCGACCGGGGCACGCTCGACACGGTGTGGTTCCTGGTCTCCCAAATCGGTCACCTCGATTGTGGCCGCTGGACGTTCGAGGACGACAAGCGGCTGCGGTGCGCCTGCGGGGCCGTCCTGTACGTGTACCAGCAGCCGGCGGATGCGGCGGGAAGCGGCGCACCGGCGTCAGCCGGGACGTTCCCCCGCGGAAGGGAAGAGCGCATGCTGCCAGCCGAGACGGCCCAGCTCGTCGCCCTGGTCGCGGCGATGTGCCCGTCGATGCACCTGGAAGACACCACGACGGACGCCTGGCACCTGCTGCTCGCCGACCTGGACGTCGCCGATGTACGGGCGGCTGTGATCCGGCTGGGCAGGCAGCGGTCCGATATCGCCGCCGCCGACATCCGCGCCGAGGTGCGCGCGATCCGGGAGGAGCGGCTCGCCCGCAACCCGCTGCCACTTCCGGACAGCGACCCTGACGACCCGCGCCGTTATCGTGCGGAACTCCTCGCGCTGGTGACCGCGATCGCCTCAGGACAGCGAGTTCGGCGCACACCCGCCGCTCCGGGCAGTCGGCCCTCCCACCTCAACGGCTCGAAGCGCGACGCGCGTGCCCGGTCCCTCCGCGTGCCCTGTCCCTGGTGCGGGGCCGCCGCAGGCCGTCCCTGCACCGTCCCCCGGCTCGGAATCCCGCTGCGGAGGTCCCCTGCCCACCAGGCACGGCTCCTCGCGGCCGGGCTCGCCGAGCCCGGGCCGAGACAGGAGGGGGAAACGAGGCGAACCCGGTGATCGCCCCGACTCGGGGAAAAGCCGCGTACCGGAGCCCTGCCACCCCTCGCCACCGCGACCCCCTGGAGACCCGCGCCGCCCAGCTCACCCCTCACACCTGGCCGGAGCGGCGCAGCCTCCCCTCCGGGCACCCTCACCACCGGTACGAGGCTGCCCGTCGAACTCGAACCGGCACGGGTGAGGAACCACCCGTCGCACGAGAGGAAAACCGCCATGGTCGGTGAAACCGTCATCACCGTCGTCGGCAACCTGACCGACGACCCCGAGCTGCGCCTCACCCCGTCCGGCGACACGGTCGCGCACTTCACCGTCGCGTCCACGCCCCGCACCTTCGACCGGCAGAGCAACGAATGGCGGGACGCCGAGACGCTGTTCCTGCGCTGCTCGGTCTGGCGGCAGGAAGCGGAGCACGCCGCCGAGTCCCTGACCCGCGGCACCCGCGTCATCGTCCAGGGGCGGCTGCGCCAGCGGACGTACGAGACCCGGGAGGGCGAGAGGCGGACCGTCATCGAGCTGGAGGCCGACGAGATCGGCCCGTCGCTGCGGTTCGCCGCCGTGACGATCACCAAACCCCCGTACACCGCCGCCCCCGCCGGTTCCCGCGGAGGCCCCCGTCCTCCCGCCGAGGACCCGTTCACCCGGCCCGGCGGCGGCGAGCGGCCGGTCCCCGCCGAGGGCGGACAGCATGCCCTCCGCAAGGAGACGGAGCCCTTCTGACGGGCCGGCGCACCCGTGCGCCGGCCGCGACCACACACCGCACCCATCCGAGGCGGACCCCATGAAGGAACAGGACCGCGAGGAAGCGCTCAAACTCGCCCTCGCCCAGATCGAAAAACAGTTCGGCGCGGGCTCGGTGATGCGCCTGGGCGATGAGCCGGGGGGCCCCGTCGAGGTCATCCCCACCGGCTCGATCGCCCTGGATCTCGCCCTCGGAGTCGGCGGCCTGCCGCGCGGCCGCGTGGTGGAGATCTACGGCCCGGAGTCCTCCGGCAAGACGACCCTGGCCCTGCACGCCATGGCCAACGCGCAGAAGGCAGGCAGGACCGCGGCGTTCATCGACGCCGAGTACGGCCTCGACCTCGAGTACGCCAAGCGGCTCGGCGTCGACACCGACACCCTGCTGGTCTGCCAGCCGGACAACGGTGAACAGGCCCTGCAGATCGCCGACACCCTCATCCACTCCGGCGCCCTGGGCCTCATCGTCATCGACTCCGTCGCCGCGCTGGTGCCGCGCGCGGAGATCGAGGGCGAGATGGGCGACCCGCACGTCGGCCTGCAGGCCCGGCTGATGAGCCAGGCGCTTCGGAAGATCTCCGGCGCGCTGAGCCACTCCGGAACCACGATGATCTTCATCAACCAGCTGCGCGAGAAGATCGGCGTGGTCTTCGGCTCGCCGGAGACCACGACCGGTGGCCGCGCCCTGAAGTTCTACGCCTCGGTCCGCCTGGACATCCGCCGGATCGAGACCCTCAAGGACGGCACCGAGCCGGTGGGCAACCGCACCCGCGTCAAGGTGGCCAAGAACAAGGTCGCCCCGCCGTTCAGGCAGGCCGAGTTCGACATCCTCTACGGCCGGGGCATCAGCCACGAGGGCGAGCTGATCGACCTGGGCGTCCAGCAAGGCCTCGTCCGCAAGACCGGCGCCTGGTACACGTACGAGGACGACCGGCTCGGCCAGGGCAAGGAGAACGCCCGCACCTTCCTCAGGGACCACCCCGACCTCACCGACGAGATCGAGAAGAAGACCAGGGAGGAACTGGGCATCGGGGCGAAGCCGGAGGCCCCGGAGGCGGAGCCCTGGGCGGACAGGGCGAACCGAGCGGCCGCACCCGGCACCGTGCCGTTCGACTCGGCCGCGGCCGGCCGGCGCTCCACCGGGCCGGCCTCGTCGGCCCCGAGCGGTCCGGCCCCCCGCGTCCTCCTCGACGGCACCCCGGCCGGGCCGTGAAGACCAGCCGGCCGCTCCCTCCCTCCGGCGCGAGGCGAACGCCGGGGGACCGGGGCGGCACCATGTTCCCCGGCGCCGCCACGCCCCGGGACGAGACGCCGGCCCCGGGCAGGACCGCCGTCGGCCGGCCCACTGCGGCGGAGCCGGTCAACCGGCCGGTCGCGGCCGCCGCCGACGGCGAGGACCGGGTCACCGAGGCGGCGTTGCGCCCCAAGGACCTGGACGGGTTCATCGGCCAGGTACGGGTCCGCGAGCAGCTCGACCTCGTCCTCAGGGCCGCGCGGCAGCGGAGCACCACCGCCGACCACGTGCTGCTCTCCGGTGCCCCGGGGCTCGGCAAGACCACCCTGGCGATGATCATCGCCGCGGAGATGGGAGCCCCGCTGCACATCACCTCCGGCCCCGCCATCCAGCGCCCCGGGGACCTGGCGGCGGTCCTGACCTCGCTCACCGGGGGCGAGGTCCTCTTCCTCGACGAGATCCACCGGATGTCCCGGCCCGCCGAGGAGATGCTCTACCTGGCGATGGAGGACTTCCGCGTCGACATCGTCGTCGGCACCGGCCTCGACGCGACCGCCATGTCCCTCGAACTGCCGCCGTTCACCCTCGTCGGCGCCACCGTCAGAGCCGGCCTGCTGCTCCCGCCGCTGCGCGACCGCTTCGGCTTCACCGCCCACATGGAGTTCTACGACCCGGCCGAACTGGAGCGCGTCATCAACCGCTCCGCCCGGCTGCTGGAGGTGGAGGTCGAGCCCGCGGGCGCCGCCGAGATCGCCGGCCGCTCCCGCGGCACGCCCCGCATCGCCAACCGTCTGCTGCGCCGGGTGCGGGACTACGCCGAGGTCACAGCGGACGGAGCGGTCACCCGACAGATCGCGTCCGCGGCCCTGGGGGTCTACGAGGTCGACGGCCGTGGCCTGGACCGCTTGGACCGGGCCGTGCTGCACGCCCTGCTGAAGCTGTTCGGCGGCGGACCGGTCGGTCTGTCCACCCTCGCGGTCGCCGTGGGGGAGGAGCGGGAGACGGTGGAGGAGGTCGCCGAGCCGTTCCTGGTCCGGGAGGGGCTGCTGGCCCGGACGCCCCGGGGGAGGGTCGCGATGCCCGCCGCCTGGGCCCACTTCGGGCTCGTACCGCCGCCCGGGACGGCCCGGGCCGCGCCCCCGGGACACCGGAACGGCAATTCCGGACAGGACGACCCGCCCGGAGGCCGCACCGGACGGACCACCTCCCCGCCCGCCCCCCGGCACGGGCCCCCGCGACGGTGAGACCCATGGCTGCCCGTACGAGAACCGCCAAGGACCGGCCGTCCTACCGCCGCACCGAGTACTTCCGGCAGAAGCCGAGCTTCTTCGGGGATCGGGCGGCCGGGTCGCGTGTTGCGCGCGGCGGCCGCCGCGCGGTCCCGCCGGCACGTCGGTGCCGGGCGCGGGCGACAGCAGCGACCGGCAGCAAGTTGTGGGTCACTGGCCCCAGTTGTGACGGAGCACCGTAGTTCGTGAGGGGAGCGCGATGGTTTGCGACTCCGGGTCGGATCACGAGGAGGCCGGTGATCCGCCGTACGGCCGCGCCGTGAGGGCCCTGGAGCTGTCCGGTCGCCACCTGGTTGACTCGGCGGGTGAGTGAGACCTTCGTCGACCTGGGAGTCGTCACCGCGCCGTCCGGTGTGCTGGTCCTGGGGATGGCCGGCTGGATCGACCACTGGTCCAAGACCGGCGATCCACTGTCCGTGCGGGCACTGGCCGCAGCAGAGCACGGTGGCGGCCACCTGCACGAGCCTGCAGACGGCCCGAGCGGCGGATGGTCCCTGCGGTGCACCGCAACCCCGGTAACACGTCCCGGGATCTGCTGCCCGACGGCGGCAGATCCCGACAGCGGCAAGTCAGACGATCAGGTGACCTGATCTCGGATCCCGGCAGTCCGCGGCCCGTCGTTCAGGCCGCGAGGACGTCCCGGAGTTCCCGTACGGCTCACCGCTGAGGACGTCCGGCCGACGCTCGTGAGCGACGTGGAATCCTGACCCGGGACGGCACTGCGGGAAGAGTCCGCCTGATCAGCTCGTCCAGGTTTTGATCTGAGCGGCGACCTCCCGCACCGGCAGTCCGTCCCGGGCCGCGCGGGCCAACGGGACAACGGCGTCCAGGCCGGGGCCCACCGGAAGGCCGCATGCCGACAGGTAGGCCGCGGTCACCGTGGCCGCGAACAGAAGATTCCGCACCTCCAGGCTGGGGTTCCTCGCCAGTTCGCACAGCAGCGCGGCAGCCTTGTGATGGGGCTCGGGATAAACCTCGTGGTCGAGGATCTCCGCACGATGACGTGCTTCCGCTGCGACCGGCACGCCGTAGTCGACGACCTGGGGGTCTCCCGGGATCTGCTGCGCCACTGCCAGGAGCCAGGCGACATCGATACGGAGATTCACGCGGCGTCCCTCGGCGCGCTCTCGGCCGGCCCCTCCTGAAGACCGGGGTACCGGTCCTCGCCGACCTCCGCCTCGAAGGCCTCCGTGTACCCGGCCAGGAACGCCGCCGCGCCGGCCATGAAGGCGGCACGCGACTGGTTCACATCGGCCTCGATCAAGTCGGCCACGTACCCCTGCAGGCTCAGACCCCGGCGCTTGGCCCGGTCCTCCGCGGCCGCCTTGACCGTTTCGTCCAGCCGGATGTTCGTCTGCTTTCCCATGCACACCACCATAGCTACATGCTGGTATCAGCGGCTAGCGAACAGGTGGACGGGCGCGCTGCGCGGCACGTCTGGCCACGTTGGCGACGGACGCGCTACACCCCGACACGTGAGGATCCAGGGGGAGTGGGATCACGACCGGGACCCCGCCAACGCAGGACGGACACGCGAGGAAGGCGACATGATCGACAAGGACCGGGACCTGCCCGGCCTCCCGGCCGACCGCGTTCCCGGCCGTACGCCCGAGCTGTTCGCGGACACCCAGGTGACCGTCTGCTCGGCCATGGCCTCACCCGAGAATGGACCCGGCGTCGCATCGGCGAGTTCGCCGCACGGTACCGGCGTACACGTGAATGTGCTCAGCCGGGTACGGACGAATGTGCTCGCCCGGGCGCTGCCGACCCGGGCCCCGCGCACCATGATCTTGCTGAGGGCATCGTCCGTCGAGTCGGTGCTGTCCTCGGCTTGTCGTAAGGCGCCGGCAAACATCCCCCTCGCCGGAGTCCTCGTGCCGCAGCCTGCTCGACCGGTCACCACGACCGCCGCCCCGCCGGCTTTCTCGAGAGCCGACGACGCCCCGTGTCTGGAGGGGCGGCCCGCCACGCGGCTGCTCGTGCAGCGCGGGGACACGGAGCTGGTCGTGCAGAGACTCGAGTCGTCGGCCACGGCTCCGGTCGTCCGCTTTCCGGCCCCCTGGCCGCACCGGTTCGGCCAGGACGCGGTGTCGCCTGTCGGCGATCTGTCAGTTTTCGCCGGTCCGCACGCACTA
The DNA here is from genome assembly GCF_042746485.1 of Streptomyces sp. NPDC058751. Taxonomy (NCBI): domain Bacteria; kingdom Bacillati; phylum Actinomycetota; class Actinomycetes; order Kitasatosporales; family Streptomycetaceae; genus Streptomyces; species Streptomyces sp. NPDC058751. Next base: position 53,894 of record NZ_JBHYPZ010000057.1, read on the forward strand.
CGGGTCGTCGATCGGTCGGTCCGCACGCAGCTGGGAACTGCGGCACCGCTGCTGGGCAGGCCGCGCGGGACACGAGAGCGTCACCGAATACGCGGACGATCGTGGCCGTCACCGGTACCTCGTCCGCGCCTTCGACCTCGTCCGCGTCCGAGGTTCGTCCTGGAAGCGGTCCAAAGATGGCCGGGGCGGCTTCTGTCGGCTCCAGCGAGGCGGCTCCGACTGGCCCTGGTTCGAGGGTGATTCGTGAAGACCGGGCGCTGTGAGGTGGCTTCGGAAGGCGGTCTGATTCGGCTTCGCTGGAGCGGAGTTGAGTTGCCGCCTCGGCTCGATCAGGCAGTTGGAGCTTTTTCCGCAGGCATGAGCTGCGTCTGTGGGGCGTGCTGATGGCGTTGTGCCCAGCGGACTGCGGGTGGTGCTGCCAAGCCGGTCAGCGCGAACATGGCACCCGCGACATACCAGCCGGGACGGCCCCAGGTGATGCAGAGTGCGATGAGCAGTCCTGGTCCGAATGCTTCGGCGAGTCCGGCGCCGAGACCGAACACGCCCAGGTACTGGCCTGTGGCGTGCTGCGGGGCGAGGGCGAAGGAGACCTCGAAGCCCGCGGCGGAGTGCCATAGTTCGCCGATCGTGTGGATCACCACCGCGGTGATGAGCAGGGCTGCGGCGACCCACGCCGGTATGCCTGCGGACAGCGAGATCAATGAGCAGGCGATCAGGAAGGCCATGCCTGCCCGGCGGTAGGCGTGGGCGCCGGCGGTGGGGGAATCGACGTTGCGGCTGGCCCGTACCTGGAAGGCGACGACGATGACGGTGCCGGTGAGCATGGTGGCCGAGATGAGCCAGTGCGGGGTGGTGGTGGCGCCGACGATCCAGAGCGGGATGGCCACGGTGAGGACCTTGAACTGGATGGCCATGATGCCGTCGAGGGCGGTCAGCAGCAGATAGGGGCGGTCCCGCAGGGCGATCCAGCGAGGGCCGCCGGTGGTGGGGGCGGGCGCGACGGGCGGCAGGAGGACCAGGATCACCGCGGAGACCGCGAAGGCGGTCGCGTTGCCGATGGCCATGAGCTGGTAGGCGGTGAGCGTGCCCACCTGGATGACCCAGCCCGCCAGCACGGCGCCGAGGGAGATGCCGACGTTGGTCACCGCACGCAGGTAGGCCCTGAACTCCTGCGGCCGCTCGCCTCCGTAGTGCCTGATGAGCGGGGAGCGGGCGGCGATTCCGGCCGCCTTCGCCGCGGCGGCGGCGCAGACGGCGAGGACGAACGGCCAGAAGCTGTTCGCCAGGACGAAGCAGGCCGTGGCCAGCGCCTGGACCACCAGGGTGGCCGCGTAGATGCCGCGTGCTCCGTGCCGGTCGGCCAGATGGCCGACCGTGACGCCCAGGGCCAGGGCGAGAAGACCGGCGATGCCGAGCCCGAGCCCCACATGGCCTGTCGGCAGGTGGACCGCTTCGGTGAAGTACAGCACTCCGGCGGTGAGGTAGAGGCCGCTTCCGACGGTATAGACGAAGTTCGAGGCCGCGAGGACACGCTGCGGTCCGGTGTCCGGCATCAGGCAGGGCACGGCAAAACTCCACGTCCTCGGCATGCGGTGAGGGGGCGGGGCCGGCCGGGACCGGCGGGCGCCGGGTGAGAAGACGATCACTCTCCAGGAAGGACACGCCGACGGACGGAAGGCGCTCGGACACCGAAGAATGACGGGCCGACCCCGCCGCAGACCATGTTGATGCATATCTTTCGTTGTTGCAAGCTATTCGCAATAGAGGCATAGGCTGTGCCCTGACGATCACTCACCCGGAAAGGGGACGTGCCTGATGGGCACCTACGCGCTTCCCGACCTGCCCTACGACTACGCCGCGCTCGAGCCGGCCATTACCGGGCAGATCCTGGAACTGCACCACGCCAAGCACCACGCCGCCTACGTCAAGGGCGCCAACGACACCCTGGAACAGATCGCCGAGATCCGGGACAAGGACCAGATCACGCCCACCTCGCTGGTGGGGCTGGAGAAGACCTTCGCCTTCAACCTGTCCGGCCACGTCCTGCACTCGATCTTCTGGCAGAACCTCTCCCCGGACGGCGGCGACCGCCCCGACGGTGCCCTCGCCGACGCCGTCGACGAGCACCTCGGCGGCTTCGAGGCGTTCAAGAAGCAGCTCACCGTCGCCACCGCGTCCGTCCAGGGCTCCGGCTGGGGCGTGCTCGCCTGGGAGCCCCTCGGCAAGCGCCTGATCGTGGAGCAGGTCTACGACCACCACGGCAACGTCGGCCAGGGCAGCACCCCGCTGTTGGTCTTCGACGCCTGGGAACACGCCTACTACCTGCAGTACAAGAACGTCCGCCCCGACTACGTCACCAAGCTCTGGGACCTGGTCAACTGGGAAGACGTCACCGCCCGCTACACCGCAGCAACAGGCACCTGACCACCACCGAGCCATCAGCGGGGCGGGAAGCCTCCGCGCTTCCCGCCCCGCGCCGTCCGGGCTTCACGAATCACCCGCGGACTGTGGCTGGTTGGAGTCGCCTCGATGGGGCCGACGGAAGCCGCCCCGACCATCCGAGGGGCCTTCGCCACCACTGGCTGCTCTGTTCACCGGAGAGACCCGTTCCCGTTACAGCTTGACGAAAGCCATGGAGGTATTTTTTCCCGCCCCAGCAGCGTGCTGGTGGGCCCGGCACGCGGTGGAGTCGATGTCGAGGTCCCAGGTGATGAGCTTCCTGGCGTCAGCCTGGGCCTGCAGCCCGTTGAAGATCCGTCGATCAACTGCCGTCTGGTCCGTACCGGCGGAGGCCCCGGCTTCTTCCCCTTGGGCAACAACGGCTCCAGTCGGGTCCACTGAGCGTCTGTCAGATCTCCACGTGCCACCCGGTGATCACCACAGACCGTGATCTACTTCTGGGCAGAGTGCCGATGAACGAGAAACCGAGACCATGACCAGCCACTGCTGCGAGGCGATGAGCCGTCGCGTGAACGTGCCCTGCGACCAGCACGACGCCCCCTTCGACTGTCCGGACGCGTTGATCAAGTTCAGCGCCAAGTTCCAGGAGTACGGGCTGATCATCCACGACGGCGGCACATCGAGCATCACGATCGACTTCTGCCCCTGGTGCGGACGACGCCTTCCCGAATCACAGCGGGACCGATGGTTCGATGAACTGGAACGCCGTGGGATCGATCCGTGGGAGGACGAAGTCCCAGCCGAGTTCCAGGACGACCGCTGGCTCGCCGCCCTGTCCCAGGACTGACGAACCAGCAGTCCCTCAAACCACTTCCGATACACGCCTAGGGCCTGTCGTCAAATTCCCGTCGTCGCCCGAAGGGCGGCCTCGCGGCGTCTGGTGCGTGCTCTCGGCGTGCCGGGCGGAAGTCCTCGTAC
>NZ_JBHYPZ010000058.1:0-56875 GCF_042746485.1 Streptomyces sp. NPDC058751
CCGGGTTGGGTGCCGGAGTTTGCCGGTTGTACCTTTTCGGTGCCGTGGCCGTCGGTCGCGTTGGTGGTGCCCCCGGCCGCGCCCGCCGCTACCTGAACCAGGTCGCGCCGGGCCGCGGTGGTCATCCGCGCATCGCTCAGTGCACGAGGTCCCGCTCGTGCTCCGGGGTGTCCAGCGGTGCCTCCGGCGGAGCGGACCCCAGCCGCCGCTGCAGTTCCTCGCCCTCGACGTCCACGTTCGGCAGCAGCCGGTCGAGCCACTTCGGCAGCCACCAGGCGGCTTCGCCGAGCAGCGAGTGCACGGCGGGCACGATCGCCATCCGGACCACGAAGGCGTCGAACAGGACGGCCGAGGCCAGGCCGAAGCCCATCATCGCGACCAGGTCGTTGGTCTCCATGATGAAGCCCGAGAAGACGCTGATCATGATGACGGCGGCGGCCGCGACCACCCGGCCGCTGTGCTGGAAGCCGGTGACGACGGCTCCCCTCGCCGGGGTGCCGTGGACGTACGCCTCGCGCATCCGGGTGACCAGGAAGACCTCGTAGTCCATGGCGAGGCCGAAGACCACCCCGATCATGAAGATCGGCAGCGTCGTCATGATCGGGCCGGTCTGCTCGACGCCGAAGAAGCCGGCGCCCCAGCCCAGCTGGAACACCGCGACCAGTGCGCCGAGCGCCGCGCTCACCGAGAGCAGGAAGCCGAGCGCCGCCTTCAGCGGGACCAGGACCGACCGGAACACCAGGAGCAGCAGCAGGAAGGCCAGGCCGACCACCAGGGCCAGGTAGGGCAGCAGTGCGTCGGACAGGGTCTGCGAGAAGTCGATGAACAGCGCGGGCTGGCCGGTCACCAGGATCTCGGTGGCGCCGGCGGACGCCGCGAGCGAAGACGCCTTCGCGCGGATGTCCATGACCAGCTTCTCCGTCTTGGAGTCGGTCGGTCCGGTCTTCGGGACGACGGTGAGGATGGCGGTGTCGCCCGCCTTGTTGGCGACGGCCCCCGAGACCGAGTCGACGCCCGCGGTCTTCTTGAGGGCTTCGCCGACCTCGTCTCCGGCGGCGGCCGCGTCCTCGCCCTCGACGGTCACCGTCAGCGGGCCGTTGAAACCGGGCCCGAAGGAGTCGGACAGCAGGTCGTACGCCTTGCGCTGGGTGGTGTCGGTCGCCATCGTGCCCTCGCCGGGCAGGCCGAGCTCCAGCTTGGTGGCGGGCAGGGCGAGCGCGCCGAGGCCGACCACCGCGACGAGGAGCACACCGAGCGGGTGGCGCACGGCGAAGGAGGCCCAGCGGGTGGACAGGTTCGGCTTGGTCCGCGCGGCCAGCTCGGCGGCCTTCTTCTCGGACCTGCTCTGTTTGCGTGCCGACAGGGGCTTCTTCGTACGGACGAGGCGGCGGTCCGCGACCCGCAGCACCCGGCGCGGCGCGAAGCCGAGCAGGGCGGGAACGAAGGTGACCGCGATCAGTACGGCGACGGCGACCGTACCCGCCGCGGCGAGGGCCATCTTGGTGAGGATCGGGATGCCGATGACCGCGAGGCCGGCCAGCGCGATGATGACCGTGACCCCGGCGAAGACGACGGCCGAACCGGCGGTGCCGACCGCGATGCCCGCGGCCTCCTGGGGAGTGCGGCCCTCGGTGATCTCGGAGCGGTAGCGGGAGACGACGAACAGGGCGTAGTCGATGCCGACCGCGAGGCCGATCATCATCGCGAGGGTCGACGTCGTGGCGGACAGCCCGAGCGTGGAACCGAGCGCGGTGATGGCGGAGACGCCGACACCCACTCCGATCAGGGCGGTGAGCAGCGGCATACCGGCGGCGATCATCGAGCCGAAGGTGAGGAACAGCACGACGGCCGAGATCAGCACGCCGATCTGCTCACCGGTGCCGGAGGCGGTCTGCTCGACCGCGACCGCGTCACCGCCCGCTTCGACGGTCAGACCGCCGTCGCGGGCCCGGTCGGTCGCCCCGGTGAGCGCGTCGTGCGCCGCGTCGGTCAGTTCGGTGGCGGCGACCTCGTAGGACACCACCACATAGGCGGTGCGGCCGTCCTCGCTGACCGAGTGGGCCGTGAACGGGTCGGCGACACCCCCCACCTGAGGTGCCTCGCCGAGCTCGCCGACGAGCTTGTCGACGGCCGGCTTCTCGTCGGCGATCTTCTTGCCCTCGGGCGCGCGGATCACCACCCGGGCGGTGGCGCCCTCGGCGCCGGCGTCCGGGAACTTCTCCTCGAGCAGGTCGAACGCCTTCTGCGATTCGGTACCCGGCATCGAGAACTGTTCGGCCGGCGGTGTGGGAGCGGACGAGGCCGCGGCACCGACGCCGAAGACGATCAGCACCCACAGCAGGGTCACGAGGCCGCGCCGCCGGAAGGCGAAGCGGCCGAGTCTGTAAAGGAAGGTAGCCACGGAAAACCGCACTCCCATCGAGCAGGGAAGGAGGAATACATGCCGCCGACCGCCCGGGCGTGAACACCGTGCGGTCGGCTCCGACATGCACACACGTTGACCCAGTCGGCCGTCGGTGGGCCGGATTTCCCCGTGGGCCAGGACCGGTCCTCGAGCGGACTTCGAGCGGAGGGATCACTTCCGGCCAGTCGCACCTCGCCGGCCGCCCGGCCCGGAGCTACTTGAGGCCGCGAAATGGCCGATGCGGGTCGGTACTTGTGAAGCGGGCTGGGAACATGCTCGACGGGCTGCGTGCATACGCGCCGGACGTCCTGGTCAGCACACGTCGTGTCGGTGGACGTTCTCCGGGCAGTGCGTGACGCGGTCCCCGCCCGCGTCCGTGACCCGCAGACCGAAGGCGAAGGCGAGCGCGAGGACACCGAGCAGGACCAGGAACCGGACGGCGCGGGGAAGCCGGGCCCACGGACGGGGCCGGGACGAGCGGCCCGTTCGCCACGGAGGGCGCTTCGAAGGGGCGGCCTGCCGCGCATCGGCCGATGCGCGGGACCCCGGTGCGGATGTCCGGTCGCACGAGTGCGTGATCGAGGACCGCGCCTCGTGCCCCGGCCCGTCCGCCACCGCTTCACGGCAGACCTTGCAGATGTACGAAGTCATGCGCCCCCCTGGTGTCCGGCACACGGTAGCCATGGACCCGTGCCGGTGCCAGTGGCGCTTCGTCCGGCGGCGACGGCGAGGACGCGGGGCAGGCGGGGCGTTCGCCGCAGGGTGAGGTGCAGCGGGTCTTCCCCGAAGGTCCGGGGCCCCGCCGAGGACGAGTCTCCGCCCATCGCTTCGAGCCACGCCTGTCGACACGAGCGCGCGGGCGGTGCTCACCAGCGTGTGTCACCGCTGTGCGACGTGTTCCTCGAGCCGGCCGGGCAAGGCCGCGAACGCCGGGGACATCGTGGCGTCGGACCGGGTCGGAGCGGTCGAGCGGCCGCCGTCCTCAACCGTGATCGTGTAGCTCATCGCGTCCCTTGCGCGGCTGGGCCGTTCCTCCTCGGTCTCGGGGACGGCCGCCGCCACCAGCCGCTCCAGCTCCCCCGCCGCGTTCTCGGGGAGGGTGTCGGAGTCCAGCGCCTTGGGCGGGAGACCCAGGCGGACCGCGGCCGCCTGGCCTCCGTGCACTTCCCAGGTCACCTTCATCTCCAGGATGACGCGGACCCTGCCGGGAGTTTCCTCAGGCAACAACTTCTGCGCACGCTCGGTCACTTCGGGCCCGGCGGCCGGCGGAGCGGCGCCGGGCAGGAGGCCCTGGGACAGGCTCCGCGTGCCCGCCGTTCCGGCTGGCCGATCATCCTCCGGCCTCCTCGTCCGAGCGGGTCTTCGCCGATCCGGCGCCATGCGCGGGCCCTGAATGGATCACCGTGGTACGGCCGCCGGGGGCCGGGGGATCCAGGGGGCCGTGCACCGACTCCAGGACCCTTTGGCCCTGCCGGTCGACCCACTTGGTGAAGAGTTCCTGCGAATATCCGAAGATGACGGCCCACGCGATGATCTGGGCCGAGGAATCGAGCGCGGTGAGTCCGGGCACGAATCCTCCCCGCATGAGGAGAAGGCCGAGAACCGCCGTGAGGGCACCCGCGGGGAGCTTCAGTGCCGCGAGGGTGACCGGAACCGGGTAAGAGGTCGACGTGCCCCTGATCTTGCGCAGCGCCGACGCGGCCGCGACTCCGGCGGCGACCAGGCCGACGATTTCCACGACGAGGTAGTCACCCCATGTCGTGACGGCGGCGAAGTTCTGGTCGAGTTCAGTGGACTGGGGAGAGTTCTGGCTGCTCGTGGGACAGACGATCGCATAGGAAACCTTCCCGCTCTCAGTGGGTTCGGCACTCGGTCGTGGAGAGTCGAAGCACAGCGGCACCGAGTCCGGGAAGACGGCGGTCAGTACCGCCACCATCGTCGCCAGGACGAACAGGAAGACGGCCACCCCGCAGACGATGCGCACGAAACTGCCCGCGCGCAGCTTCTCGCGCAGGGCCACGCCGTGCGCGACCTCCACGGCTTCGAGGACGGCGATCAGTTCCGTCTCGTCGATGAGACGTCTGCGCGCGTACTTCTCCATCACGATCTCCGTGGCGATCCTGCGCGGGTCGTCTCGCGTCAGGTGTTCCCTGACCACGGCGAGGAGTCCCGGAAGGTAAGGGGCCACTTCGTCGGGGGACGGGAGGAACGACTTCAGCCAGAGCAGGCGTGCGGTATTCAAGTGGATTTGTGCCACGGTGACATGCGACCCGAACGGCGCCCGGCGGTGCACGTCGAACGTCACGGTCTTCTCCGCGCACTCGAGCTCTTCCTCGGCCGCGCCCAGAATCTTCTGGCCCTCCGGCCCGCCGGAAGCCTGCATCGCGCGCTTTCGCTCACCGATCAGAGCCCTGAGTTTGCGGACCGAGGCGAGGGTGTCCTCACCGAGCTCCCAGGAGTGCCGCTCTCGGTACCACTCCGAGTACCGCCCCGGCACCCTTCTTCGAATCCATCGACCGAGTCCCATGCGCTCATGGTCCGCATTCAGCCGGGTGCGGGTGCCGATTGCCCCGAACAGGGGTGCGTCGCCCCGGGGCGCCGGCACGCACCGGGGCTCATCCGCCGGCGGAACACATTCACTTGCGCCCCACGAGAACCGAACACCACGTCAAACACGTGGTACGGAGGGCAGATCGACATGTCCACGAAGACGGAGGAACGTGGGTGGGACCCAGATTACGAGGGGGAACGGCGGTACTGGCCGCCGTGATGGCCGGGACGCTGATCACAGGGGCGGCGCCGGCCGGCGACCCGTCGGCACAGACCGTGAACTCCCCCGCGCAGCAGGGCAGAAAGGCGAAGCCGTCGTCGACCGCGACCGTGACGCTGATCACCGGCGACCGCGTCGTCGTCGGCTCCGGCGGACGGGTCGTCCGGCTCGTCCGCGGCAAGGGTCGTGAAGAGACCGGCTTTTCGGTACGACGCGAAGCCGGGCACACGTACGTCATCCCGCGGGACGCCCTGCGCATGGTCGCCGACGGCGTCCTCGACCGGCGGCTCTTCGACGTCGCCCAGCTGGTCGAGGACGGGTACGACGACGCGCACCGCAGCACGCTGCCCCTGATCGTCGGCTACCGGCAGAAAGAAGCCGGAGCGAGGAGCCTCGCCGCCTCCGGCGACCCGCTCGGCGGTGTCGCCCGCCACCGCCGCCCGCTGCCCGCGGTCGCCGGAGAGTCGTTCGACGCGCCCAAGGCCGACGTCAGGACCCTGTGGTCGGCGGTCGCGGGCCGCGCTCCGGCCCGCGCGGCGAAAGCCGCTCCCGCGGCGCCCATCGCCCGCCTGTGGCTGGACGCCAAGGTCCGGGCCACCCTCGACACGAGCGTGCCGCAGATAGGCGCGCCCGCCATGTGGAAGGCGGGCCACACCGGCAAGGGCGTCAAGGTGGCGGTCCTGGACACGGGGGTGGACCAGGACCACCCCGACCTCCAGGGCGTCGAGATCGCGGAGAAGAACTTCAGCTCGTCGCCCGGTCCGGAGGACCGCGACGGGCACGGCACGCATGTGGCCTCCATCCTCGCCGGGACGGGCGCGCGGTCGGGCGGCCGCTACAAGGGCGTGGCGCCCGACGTGCAGCTCCTGGACGGCAAGGTCCTGAGCGACGGCGGTTTCGGCAACTCCTCGGGCATCGTCAGAGGCATGCAGTGGGCCGTCGACCAGGGCGCGCAGGTCGTCAGCATGAGCATCGGGATCAACGACTTCGAGGACGTCGACCCGATGGAGGCGGCGGTCGCCCGGCTCTCCGACAAGGCCCTGTTCGTGGTGAGCGCGGGCAACTCGGGCGACAGGCCCGGCACGATCAACTCGCCCGGCAGCGCCCCCGAGGCACTCACCGTCGGCGCGGTCGACAAGCAGGACCGGATCGCGCCGTTCTCCAGCCGCGGCCCGACAGCCACCGGGGAGTCCAAGCCGGACATCACCGCCCCGGGCGTCGACATCACCGCCGCCCTGACCACGAAGAGCCCGGAGTCCTCGGGTGACGGCTACACCACCATGAGCGGGACCTCGATGTCCGCCCCGCACGTGGCGGGCGCCGCCGCCCTGCTGTTCCAGCAGCACCCGACCTGGAGCGGCGCCCGGATCAAGGCGCTGCTGACCGGATCGGCCAAGCCCAACCCGGAGCTCGACGCCTCCCGGCAGGGCGCGGGCCGGGTCGACCTGGAACGGGCGGCCACCGCCTCCCTCGTCTCCGAGCCCGGCTCGCTCGACTTCGGCACACAGCTGTGGCCGCACGCCGACGACGAGTCGGTCACGAAGTCCCTCACCTACCGCAACTACGGCGACCTGGCCGTCACACTCCGGCTGAGCGCGGCCGGGACCGACGCGTCGGGCAGCCCGGCCCCGGCCGGGATGTTCACCGTGAAGGACGCCGAGCTGACCGTCCCCGCCGGCGGCAGCGCGACGACCACCGTCACCGCCGACACCCGCCAGGGCTCGGCCGACGGTACGTTCGGCGGCAGCGTGCTGGCCGAGGGCGACGGCCAGTCGGTGCGCACCGGCCTGGCGGTCGTCCGCGAGGTGGAGTCGTACGACGTCACCCTGCGGCACACGGGTGTCGACGGCGCGGCTCCGTGGAGCTACTACAGCACGATCACCACGGTCGGCACGGACGTGCCGGAGCACATCGACTTCCCGAACCACCCGACGGGCGTCATCACCCGGCGGCTGCCCAAGGGCGACTACCAGCTGGAGAGCTTCGTCTACAACCCGGACGACAAGCTGGCCGTCTTCGTCCAGCCGGTGCTGAAGGTGACGGCGAAGACCACGATCGACCTCGATTCCCGCAAGGCCAAGCCGTTCGCCGTCACCCTCCCGGATCCGGACGCACGACTGGTCAGCGCCACCGTCGGATACGACGACCAGGCCGCGGGGACGAGCAACTACTGGGTCACCAGCGGCCAGACCCAGATCCTCACCGCGGCGCTCGGCCCGGCCGGCGCCGGCCTGCGCGCGCAGTACAACGGTGTGTGGAAGGCCCCCGGCACGGCGGGCGAGAACGTCGACTACCGGCTCGCCTTCCACCGCACGGGCAGGTGGTTCACCGGCCTCGACCGCACCGTCACCCGGGCCGACCTCGCCGAGGTGAAGCTCGGCTTCGGCGCGTCCGTCACCGGGGCGAAGGGCCGGATCTGGGTGACGCCGACGGACAGGAGCGGCTACGGCGTCGGCACGCAGGACCCGGTCGAGCAGAGTCTGCCGCTGACCAGCACGCAGTACGTCAGTACCACCGGCGTGCGCTGGCACTGGAGCGCGGCGCAGCTCAACGCCCAGGACGAGCAGCGCATCATCTACAGCAAGGGCCCGGTGTCCTACAGGCCGGGCACACGCCACACGCTGAACTTCAACACCGGTGTGGTCGGCCCCGATCTGGAGGCCGGGAACGAACAGAACGCCAGCCGGTACGGCGACTACATCGACGCCAGCGTCCAGCTGTTCAACGACGGCAGCGGTCACTCGGGCTCATCGGTGGTCACCGACGGCTTCGCCCGGCTGGAGTCGGGCGGCCGGGTCATCGCCGAGGGGTCGAGCAACGACTGGCTGAGCGCCGAGGTCGCGGCCCCCTCCGCGGTGTACCGCCTGAGCGTGGAGGCGAGCCGCTCCGCCGAGGACACCTCCACCAGCACGAAGGTCTCCTCGGTCTGGACGTTCACCTCGGCCCGTCCGGCCGAGGACCAGTCGGAAGTGCTGCCGTTGTCGACGGTACGGCTCTCGCCGAGGCTGAGTCTGAGCGGGACGGCTCCGGCGGGCGGCACGCTGAAGGTGCCGCTGCGGCTGGGCGGCGCGGCCCGGGCGGCCGGGCAGGTCGCGGCGCTGACCGTCAAGGTCTCCTACGACGGGGGCGCGACCTGGAAGCGGCTCACGGTGAGGACCGACGCGAAGGGGGCGCGCTCGGTGAGCGTGAAGCACCCGGCGACGGCCGGGGCCGTGTCCTTCCGCGTAGACCTGAAGGACAAGGGCGGCAACACCGTGCGGGAGACGATCGTGAACGCCTACCGGCTCGCGCCGTGAGGTGACCGCACGACGGTGACCACCGCACGGCGGCTAGTGCCGCGTCAGTCAAGGTTCGCCCGTCAAGGAGCGGCGTCATGGGGTCCCCCTGCTCGAAGAGCCTGGGGAAGTGCCGGGCGTCGCGACGGGGCGAACCTTGGCCGACGCGGCACTAGGATCTACGGCGACCCGCACCGACGACGGCCCGGCACGATCAACCACAACGACGGCGGCCGCGGCGTGTACTTCATGGACCCGGTGGGCCACGCCATGGAGCTCATCACCGTGCCGTACGGCGGCTGGACCTCGTAAGCCCATGTTCCGAGGGCCGCGCACCGGCAACGGGCGCGGCCCTCGTACGCCGCTCGTTCCCGGTGCGCTCGCGGCCGGCCGGTGGATCGGCGTGGCCGGGTCGCCGTCCGAGGGCGCCGTCCAGGACAGGGTCCCGTCGGTGACGAGATCGAAGCTCCTGGGTACCGGGGGAGGCACCGGCAGCTGGTCCTGAACCAACGGCGAGCGAACGGTGTCGTGGCCGCTGCTCGTGGATAGGGCCGAATGGACAAGCCGAGTCGGCGCGGCGGTCGTAGAGGCGAGGGGCGGGCAGCCCGTCACGGCGGGCCCTTTCGCCGAGTCGCACCGAGGCAACCCGGCCGACGGCGACCTTCAGCCCGAACTCCCCGGCCCCTGCGAACCAGCACCATCAGGGAGTCCAGCCATGACATCAGCCACCGCGCCGGAAGAACTCGCCTACACTGCCGCGCCCAAGGTTCTGGCGGAACACCTGGCCCGCCTGACCAGGCCGACGGAGACACCAGGCCCAGCAGAATCCGGATGCGCTGGCCAAGTACATCAAGGCCGTGAACTTGCTGAAGCATGAGGAATCCGGCAAGTCCACCGTCGACTTCGGGATCCCCGGACCGAAGAATCCGGTCTACAGCTTCGACGTGTTCGTGTTGTGGCACCTCCGGGTGAGCAACACTCCCATCCCGCCGAACGGCAATCCCATGCTGCGGAACTGGGCCCACCGCGGGCCGGTCTTCCTGCCGTGGCACCGGCTGATGCTCCTCTATCTGGAGGGCCAGTGTCAGCGAGTGCTCGGGGACGACAAGACCTTCGGGCTGCCGTACTGGGACTGGTCGGCCGACGCCGACAACGGCTCCGGAGCCCCGATCTGGGCGCCCAACCGCATGGGTGGCCAAGGCAACCCCGTCTCGGACAGGCCGTTCGCCTATCGCCCCGGCGACCCGAACAGCTTCACCGTACGCGTCGAGAGCGACGACCACGGGCAACCCGTCCAGTCGAACGGCGGCGACGGCCGAAGCCTGACAAGGGAGTTCGGCGCGAACTGGGACAGCCTGCCCACCACGGTGGACGTGAAGAACGCACTCGCCTTCGCTTCCTCCGGGCCGAATCCGAAGCCGGGAGACGGTACGACGTCGTCGACTACAGCGCCGTCTCGGACGGCTTCCGAGGCCGCCTCGAAGGGTGGACCCCGCACGTGGCCCCGGCCAATCCCTATGAGGGCGAACGGATCGACGACCCGCTCGACCAGCCGAAGGCGTTCTTCACCAACATCTGAAGCATGCTGGACCGGCGCGAGTACTACACCTATGACTCGTTGCCCTGACAGATCGAACGGGCCGACTTCCAGCTGCCGCGGAAGCGAGTCATACCCGCAGGCTGATCTCTTGCGCCGCGCGATAGATTACGGGCGACACGAGAGAAGAGCTCGCATGGACTCCCGCATCCCGCGGCTGCGACGCAAGCTGGCGCACATCCCCTACGCACCCGACCGAAGCCATTCCTTCGGCGAAGAGCGGCACAGATTCCGTCTCGGCCCCCGTCTGCCCGAAGCCCGGGCAGACGCCTTTGAAGCCGAGCACGACGTGGAACTCCCACGGCCTTATCGAGACTTCCTCACGAGCATGGGCCGCAGCGGCGCGTCCCCGTATTACGGATTGATCCCGCTGGAAAGCTGCGCCCTGTTCACGATGAACCCCACTGGCGCCGACACCGGTTCAAGAGGATTCACCCGGACCCACCGCTCCACGCGCGACGGTCACCTCTTCCTGCACATCATCGAACGTGGCTGCAGCGATCTCGTCCTCATAGGCGTCACCGGCCCTCTCACCGGACGCATGCTCATCGGCAACGCCGACGGCTTCCGGGGCCCGAACGTCTCCTCCGCCCCGGACTTTCTCGCCTGGTACGAACGATGGCTCGACCACATGGCCACCGGCCTGGACAACCGCGCCCTGGAACTCACCTCACCCCGACTCCACGCTCATCCGAATCGACACCGTCTCGCTTCGAAGATCTGACCACCAGTGGTGGCGAAGTATCACGACAAGCCGGGCTCGGTGAAGAAGCCTGTGATCGCCGCAAGTCGGAATGCGACCAGGCCGGTACGTGGTGAAAGCGATCCTCGCCCTTACCTGTCTGTCCGGGATCTGCCCCGGCCCGGTGCTGAAGTCCTTGAGCCGGACGCGGACCGCTCCGTCCGGGGCGTTCTCCTCGGGCTGATCGGCGCCGAGGAACGAAACGACCCGGGCCCGGGCGTTCAGCACACGTACGTGCACTCAAGTCGGCGTGGAGGTCCTGCCCGCCTTCTTCGCCCGCGTCTTCGCGCGCCCGACTCTCCTGAGGACCAACGGCACCGCTACGCCGAGGGCCACCTCGACCGCCGCCAGGAGCAGGAATCCTCGGGTGGTGCCCGCGGACAGGGTGATTCCCAGAGCAACCGCAGCACCGACGGAGAACCCCAACGACGGTCGCCAGTCGTCGGTACGGATCATCGTCCAGCACAGGGGCGGAAACGAGAGGGCCGCGATGACGAAGACAGCCGTGTACCGGCCGTAGCCGTCCGGCACCCCGCACGCCCAGCGCCGGCCGTTGGAACTCCACTCGCACCCGCCCTCGACAAGCCCGGTGGCCCCCCAGCCGAGCGCGACAGCGAAACACAGCCCGTAAAGGGCCCCCGCCCCTGGCTGTTCATGCCCGGAGTCTACCGAGGCAGGGTGATGTCAGTGGTGCGGCATACGATCCTGGTATGCGAGCTTCAGGAACGTTCAGAGTCGCCGGCTTCACCCCGGCGCCGGTGCCGAGCCCCGCGATCGAGACGGCGCTGCCCGTCGGTGTCTCCACGATGGAGAAGCAGTACGAGGGCGAGATCGCCGGCCGCTCCGCCACGTTGTTCACGGCCGCGTTCGACCAGTCCCACGGGGCGGGGACGTACGTCGCCATGGAGTCCTTCGAGGGGACGATCCACGGGCAGGCCGGCGCCTTCAATTTCGCACACTCCGCCACGACCCTGGGCGAAGGGAGGGAGAGCGAGTTCTTCGTCATCGTGCCGGCCAGTGGAACGGGCGCGTTGGCCGGGATCACCGGGACCGGCGGCATCGCGGTCGACGCGGACGGCACCCACCGGATCTGGTTCGACTACGAGTTCGGCCGTTGAAGTGCTCTCCCTCGTGGATGACTCCGTTGGGAAATCCGCAAACCGGTGATGACGAGTGTGCTGGGCTTTCATGATCGGCCTGCACGACTCACCACCACTCGGTCTCCGGAAACGATTCAGTGCACCGGGAAGCCGAAGGAGTAGCCCTGCTCCTTGAGCCGGGGGAGGATGCGGCGCAGGGCTTCGACGGTCTGGGAGCGATCGCCGCCCGCGTCGTGGAAGAGGAGTGTCGGTCCGTTGGGGAGTTCCCGCTCGACCGTGGCGACGATGGCGTCCGTGCCCGGCTTCTCGAAGTCCTTGGTGTCCACGTTCCAGCCCAGCGGCCGCATGCCCCGGGAAGCGGCCAGTTTGCGGCTGTCGGGGGTGAAGGCGCCGCCGGGGGCACGGTAGTACATCGGCCGTACGCCCCCGGACGCCTTGGTGATCATGCGCTCGGCGTCGAGTATCTGCTGTGACCGGTAGGCCGGGGACTTCCTGTCCATGGCGGTGTCGTGCGACACCGAGTGGTCGCACAGCCGGTGCCCGGCCGCGACCACCCTCTTCACGAGGTCCGGGTGGGCCTGCGCCTGCGTCCCCACCATGCAGAACGTGGCCTTCACCCCGTGCTCCCGCAGCACGTCGAGCATTTGAGGGGTCCACACGGGGTCGGGGCCGTCGTCGATGGTGATGTTGACACCACGCGCCCCCGCGTCCGAGGCGTGCACGATGCTCACCGCCACCGCCTTGACCTCACCACCCGGTATGCCCGGCGCCCCCGACTCGACCTCACCGCCCGGCTTGGCCTCACCGCCCGGCTTGGCCGACACGGCCGCCCGGGGCGACGAGGCCGGAGTGTCGGGCGTGCCCGACGAGGCCGCCTCGGGCGACGAGCCGCGCACGACACCGGCCTGCGCGGTCCACACCGAGGCACCGGCGGCCAGCACCGTCACCCCGAGCGCCACCCCGGCCATCTTGCCGTACCAGCCCCGCCCGCCACCGTGCCGTGCCATGCCCGCCCCACTTTCCCGCAGTTCCTCGCCGGCCTTCGGTCGCCTTCCGGCCATCCGGCAGGACGGCAGGACGGCAGGCGACGGTCACAGGATGCATCCATCAGTGATCATGGACAATCCCGGGAAGAGGCACGGACAACTCCGCGAACGGTGGCCTGGACCGGGCCGGCACCTGCGGGCGGTCCCCCGGGGAGTGTCGGGTGTGCATCGGCGACGGCCGGGGACACTTCACCGTCGGCATCTACGTCTGGAGCCAAGTCATCGAGGGCGGGGTCGAGTTCGCACTCCGCGCACCGTCCGCGGTCCGGGGCCCCGGGCCGTCCGCAGTCGGCAGCGGAACAGCATGCGACTGCACTTCAGCCATGCAGGAAAGCAGGGATGTCGGACGTTCACGTCCACGCGCGCCTCGACGTGAATCGCATCACACCCTGACGCGCTCCGCAGGGAGTTACGGCATTCCCGGTCCGATGGTGTGTGCCGGGGTTTGAGAGACATTTCAGGCGTCGCGCGCAACTGCGGCCCACGCCTTCGCTGTCCGGCACCGGCCGGGCCCGTCAGGGCCGAAGAGCGAGAGGGCGGGGCAAGTCGTGGGACGGAGCAAGGACGGCACAGGGATCGCACTCGTCACGGGGCGGTGCTGGCGGGGGTGAGTGCCTGCGGCGGAGACGGCTGCGACAAGGCGGGCGGGGACGCAAAGGCTTCGGGCAACCCGAGTGCGAGCGCCTCTCCGTCACCGATGAAACCCGCGGGCCCGCCGATGCCGCTGGAAACGATCACCCCGCGGACGGGAACCACGGTCGGCGTGGCGATGCCGGTCTCGGTGGTCTTCACGAACCCGGTGGCGGCGAAGGAACGGGCCGCGGTGGAAAAGCACATGAAGGTGTCCCGGAACGGCACGCCGGCGATCAACGCGGGCAGTGCCCATCCGACTTGACACCCTCCCCCTCTTGCCGACCGTTTCAGAATGACGCTGTCCAGCGCCTCGCCGCCGCCTTGCGCGCCCGTGCACCCGAACGGCTTGCCGCGGTAATCCTCGAGGACCAGGGGCCGTGCGGCCCCGCCCACTGGAGAACAGCCGAGGGCGGCTGTCCGGTCAACGACGGTCGCTATTCCTTCCGCAACCCCGACAACGGTTTCGCCTGGCCGGCCGAACGTCTCGCCCGGGTCGGCAGCTCACCGGCGCGCGCCCAGGGGCCCCACCACTTGGGTGGCACGGGATCCGCCGGACCCGATGTCGGCTGATCGGGATGGAGGCCGAGCCGTCGCAGGACGTCCCCGCGAACGCGGACGACGATCGTGCCGTGCCAGTGTCCGTCGGAACGCACCCCGCACATGTGGTCGATCCGGACGTCGTACTCGGTGAAGGGGTACCAGTCGATTCCCCGGTCGCGCAGTCAAACCGCCATGAGCCGGCCGGGCCGCGGGCAGCCGGGGACGTTCTCGAAATGGAAGAGGGTCACCCAGTCGCACGTGTCCATGTCCATGGCCGTCATCATGCCGCAGCACGGGCAACTGCCGCTCGCAGGAACGGATCCCGCCAGCCCCTCGGAAGCCGTGGCGGATGGCCTGGAGCCTCCACCGGCCATGTCCGATCTGGTGAACCACCTGCGAAATTGGCTAGGTTGCCATCACTTCACCGGACATCCGCGAGGGAGCGGCAGCCATGGGCCAACGGCGGAAGACCTTTCGTGCCATCGAGATCGGCGACGGAAGCGACGGGCGATGGGCCACCCACGCACGGGCTCTGTGGCCGCTCGCGGAGAGGTGGATGACCGAGGAGAGCCGGACCTCGGAGGGCTCGGACCGCGCTCGGAGGCTGTTCGAGGAGCACATGCCGGAACTGGTCCCCGTGCTCGATCGACTCGCCGGTCAGCTCGACCGGCCCGAAGGAGAGACCTTCCTCACCTTCGCGGCCTTGCGGCCGTTCTTCTCGGGCTGCACCCAGACGGGTGGAGACGGCACTCTGCTGCGCAACTACGACTTCAGCCCCGACGACTGTGAGGGCACCATCGTCTCCTCCCACTTCCTGCGGCCGGTGATCGGGATGCAGGACGCCGCCTGGGGTTTGCTGGACGGGATGAACGACGCGGGGCTCGCGGTCTCACTCACCTTCGGCGGGCGATTCGTCCACGGCCCGGGCTTCGCCGTCCTCATCGTCCTGCGCTACCTGTTGGAGACGTGCACCACCGTCGACGAGGCGGTCGGCAAGCTGAAGTCCATACCGATCGCGATCCCGCAGAACGTCACCCTTGTCGATCCCGAACAGGCACGGACGGTGTTCGTGGGGCCGGACATCCCACTGACCGAGGCACCGGACGCCTGTGCCGCCAACCATCAGCACATGCCGGTGCCTGACGAGCAGGAGCAGTTCTCCAGGACCCAGGAGCGGCTGAGCGCCGTCCGCGCCACCGGCACGGACGTGGCGGCGATGCTGAAGCCGCCGCTGTACCAATACGCGTATGACGAGGGCCTGGGAACCGTCTACACCGCCCGTTACCGGCCCTCCGAAGGCCGTGTGACCTACTACTGGCCGGGCGAGTCCTGGGAACAGTCCTTCGGCGACTTCGCTCCGGGCTCCCGCACCATGACCATCGGCCAGGCCGGCTGAAGGCCCCTGCCGCCGTTCGGCCGCCCGTCCATCGACGGGCGGCCGAACGGCAGACCGGAGCGTCAGCACGCCTCGCAACGCCATGAACTGCGGGAAGAGGATGCGAAGCAGCTCCTCGTCCGCGCCCGCCGAACCACTCGTGAAAAGCGGCGCGGACGGCCCGCGGTCGAAGCGCGCCTACGCCGACAGCGTCCACACCGCGTACGCCAGCGCGTCCGCGTTCCGGTCCAGCGCCGTGTCGTTGATGTTCGACGACGTGTCGCACGAGGAGTGGTAGCAGGCGTCGAACGCCTTGCCCGCGGTGCCGCCCCACTTGGCGGCCTGGGCGGACGTCTTGATGTAGTCGGCACCGCTGAACAGGCCGCCGACGGGAATGCCCACGTTCTTGAAGGGCGCGTGGTCCGAGCGTCCGTCGCCCTCGGTCTCGATCTCCGTGGAGACGCCGATCCCGGTGAAGTACGTCTTGAAGGTCTTCTCGATGGTCGGGTCGTCGTCGTAGACGAAGTACCCCGGGTTCGGCGAGCCGATCATGTCGAAGTTCAGGTAGCCGCTGATCTTCGCGCGGTTCGCGGTGGTGAGGCTGTTGACGTAGTAGCGCGAGCCCACCATGCCCAGTTCCTCCGCGCCCCACCAGGCGAACCGGAGGTGCTTCGTGGGCTGGTAGTTGGACCGGGCCACGGCGAGTGCCGCCTCCAGCACGGCCGCCGAACCGGAGCCGTTGTCGTTGATGCCGGCGCCCGTGGTCACGCTGTCCAGGTGGGAGCCGGCCATGACGACCTGGCTCGTGTTGCCGCCGGGCCAGTCGGCGATCAGGTTGTAGCCGGTGCGGCCGCCGGAGGTGAACTGCTGGACGGTCGTGGTGAACCCGGCCGCGTCCAGCTTGGCCTTGACGTAGTCGAGGGACGCCTTGTAACCGGTGCGGCCGTGCGCGCGGTTGCCGCCGTTGGCGGTGGCGATGGACTGGAGCTGGGCGAGGTGGGCCTTGACGTTGGCCACGGGGAGGTCGGGCGCCGCGGCGGCCACCGCCTCGGGGGCGGGGGCCGCCCCGGCTATGGAACCACCGGTGAGCAGCGCGGCGACCGTGACGACAGCGGTCGCCGAAGCACGCCCGGGAATGGAGAGCTTCATGTGGGGGGACTCCGAATTCCAGGGAATCCGGCGGAGTTCCCACGAGGGGAGCGCGGGGTGTCCGGGGATTCCAGGGTGAATGGGGTGCCTGGATGGTGAAGGTGATACTGACGTGCCGTCAAGAGCGGTATCCAGTCACCCGCGTTCGCATAGCGGATACCTCTTCGGGCGACGACGCCCGCGGGCGCCCCCGCGCGCCGTCGCCGTTTCGTACGGCCGCCGAATGACCGTTCCCGGCCCTCCCGGGATACCGGGAGGACGAAGCCGCCGACACACCCGATCGGCCTGTCCTTTGTTCGTGCAACCGCCCGCCCGCTCCTCGCGTCCGTCGATACGATCACCACACGCGGGCGGGTGCTCGTGAGCGAGGGGGCGGGGGATGAACGACGGCAACACCGTTGTGCGCGGAAGGACTTGGCCAGGTCGGATCGTCGCGTCGGTCGCGACGGCGGCCGCGCTGCTCGGCGGCTGCACTTCCGCGGACGACGACAAGGCGGCCGGGCCGAGCGCTTCGGCGCCTTCCAGATCCGCCACGGCCGCGCCCGGCTCCCCCACGGCCGCCCCGTCCGCGTCCCCCTCGGGCGGTGACGCGTTCTCGGCGCTGTTCCGGGCGGATCCCGCCAAGGTGCCCAGGAAGAAGAGCCGTGGTGAGGCGCTGGCGGCGGCCGTCGCGCTCGAGCCGCACGAGTGGGGCGCGAATTTCCGGGCGCAGCGGCCGGCCGCGAGCACCCAGGGCACCTTCGCCGTGCTGGACGAGCAGTGCCGGTGGGAGCGGCGGACGCTGCCCCGGGGCGTCCTTGCCTCCCTGTCCCGCTACAGCGAGATTCCCGCCGCCGGCAAGAAGGGCGAGCTCAAGGTGAGCGCGGCGGTCACCGTGCACACCACTGTGCGCGGCGCCGACGAGCGGCTGGCCTCCACCCTGGAGGAGCCGTTGCGCTGCCGGCAGCAGCAGGTCCGTACCGACGAGCGGATCACCGGACTCATGTCGGCTGCCACTCCCTACGGCCAGGGCAGCAACACCTACGCCGACGACCAGGTCATGGAAATGGGCAAGTACCTCACCGGGAACAGCGAGCAGACCTACCGCTGGTACGTCACCCGGATCGGCACGGTGACCCTGGCGGTGTCGATCAAGGGCGCCAAGGGCTATTCGGACGACGAGTTGAACAACTACGCGTCGCACGCCAACGTCACGATGCTCGACCGCGTGAAGTTCGAGCTCGGAGGAGACAGCTGATGGAGCCGCTGCGTTCGTCGGATCCCGCGCGTGTCGCGGACCATCGCCTGCTGCGCCGGCTCGGCGCCGGAGGCATGGGCGTGGTGTACCTGGCGCGCACGCCGGGCGGCGCGCTGGTGGCGCTGAAGGTGCTCCTCGCCGAGTACGCCGAGGAGCCGGGCTTCAAGGAGCGGTTCCGCCGCGAGGTCGAGGTCGCCCGGCGGGTCGACAGCCCGTGGGTGGTACCGCTGGTGGACGCCGATCCGGACGCCGAGGCGCCGTGGCTGGCGACGGCGTTCGTGCCCGGACCGTCGCTGGCCGAGGCCGTGACGGCGTACGGGCCGCTGCCCGAGCACGGTCTGCGGCTGCTCGGCGCCCGGCTGGCCGAGGCGCTGGGAGAGGTGCACCGGGCCGGGCTGGTGCACCGGGACCTGAAGCCGGGCAATGTGCTGATCGCCCATGACGGGCCGCGGCTCATCGACTTCGGTATCGCCCGCGCGCCGGAGGACCACACGCTCACGGCGACCGGGATGGTGGTCGGCACCCCCGGCTATCTGTCTCCCGAGCAGGCCGAGGGGCGGGGCGGGGACGGTATCGGCCCGGCGAGCGACGTGTTCTCCCTCGGCTGTGTCCTGGCGTTCGCGGCGACCGGCCGGGCGCCGTTCGGCGGCGGAGCGGTCGACGCCCTGCTGTACCGGGCCGTCCACGACCCGGCGGACCTGGAAGGGGTGCCCGCGGGGCTGCTCGATGTGCTGGGCCGCTGTCTGGAGAAGGATCCCGCCCGGCGTCCGGACGCCGACGAGCTGGTGCGGGAGCTGACGGCCGACGGCGCGGCCCGGGGCGAGGGGTCGTCCGAGGACGAGGAAGCGTCCGGGGCCGTACCGCGGGACGAAGGGGTGTCCGAGGCGGCTCCGCGGGACGCGGGGGCGTCCGGGTGGCTGCCCGAGCCGGTCACCCGGCTGATCGCCGAGCGCTCGGCCGCCGCGCTCGCTCTGCCGGACATCGAGCACACGTTGGCGCCGTCCGACACGCCGTCCGCCGCCCGCCCGGCGGAGCCCGACACGCGGGAGACGTCCGCCCCGGCGGAGCCCCGGGACTCCCGTCCGGCCGGCCGGCGTCGTTTCCTGCTGCTCGCCGGCGGGGCCGCGGCGCTGGCGGCGGGCGGGACCTGGTGGGCGGCCGCACGCGACGACGGCCCGGGGGGCAAGACCCCCGCCGCCGCGTCCTCGCGACGGCCGGTGCACACCGTCGCTCTGCACGGCGACCTCAGCGGCCCGCAGCGGGCGACGGGCCGGGCCCAGGAACGCGGACTGCGGCTCGCGGTCGCGGAGTTCAACGCGCGCGACGACGCCCCGTTCACCGTGAAGGTCAAGGCCGTCGACGACAAGGGTGATCCGGCCGCCTCCGCCCGGGTCGCCGCGGAACTCACCGACGATCCGGCGGTCCTCGCCGTGGTCGGCCCGACCACCGACGAGACCGGGCAGGCGGCGCTCGCGACGTACGACGCCGGGCTGCTGCCGGTCGTCGGCGTGTCCCCCGGCACGACCGCCCTGTCCGTCCAGGGGTTCCGCTCGTTCCTGCAGGCACGGTTGCCCGACGCGGTGCTGCCCGTCTACGTGAGCGCCTACCTGCGCGGTGCCGCGCGATCGCGCAAGATCGGCATCGTCGTCGACCGTCCGGCCGGCGTCTACGGAACGAATCTGGGCAGTTCCCTGAGCAACGCGCTCAACAGCATCCCGTACCCGTCCGTGCCGGAGGTGGTCAGCGCGATGCGCCGTGACTTCGGCGGCGCGGTGGACTCGGTCCTCTCCGCCGGCGCCGACTCCGTGTTCTTCGCCGGTCTGCCCGACCGGGGAGCACTGATCGCCGCGGCGCTGCGGGAACGCGCCTTCCGGGGGGCGCGGGTGTCAGGCCCCGCGCTGCTGGACGAGCGGTTCCTGGCACAGGCCCAGGAAGGGGCCGAGGGCTGGGTGATGGTGGCCCCGGTCATCGACGCGACCCGCAAACCCGAGGCGCGGAAGTTCGCCGCCGCCTACCGCGAGCGCTTCAAGGAGGCGCCGCCCCGGTACGCGGCGGAGGCCTACGACGTGACCGGCATGCTGCTCAAGGCCCTGGCCGGGCTGCCGTCGAAGAGCCGCACCCGGCAGAACCTCCTCACGGCCGTACGGGACGGGAAGTACGAGGGCATCACCAAGACGTTCGCCTTCGAGAAGACCGGCATGATCGTCATCGACAGCACCGGCGGCTTCCTCTGGCGGGTGGACCAGGGCCGCTTCGTGTACGACGGCCCCGCGCCGATCACCGCCTGATGGAGCCGCTGCGGGCCGGCGACCCGTCCCGGATCGACCGCTACCGTCTGCTGCGGAGGCTGGGCGCCGGCGGCATGGGCGTGGTCTTCCTGGCCCGCGCGCCGGGCGGGGCGATCGCCGCGGTGAAGACGGTCAGGGCCTCGTACGCCGACGAGAGCGGGTTCCGGGCCCGCTTCCGCCGGGAGGTCGAGACCGCCCGACAGGTCGACAGCCCCTGGGTGGTGCCGCTCCTGGACGCGGACGCCGACGCGGAGACGCCGTGGCTGGCGACCTCGTACGTGCCGGGGCCCTCGCTCGCCGAGGCGGTGGAGGCCTTCGGACCGCTGTCGCCCGCTTCCGTACGGGTGCTGGGCGCGCGGCTCGCCGAGGCGCTCGAGGCGGTGCACGGGGCCGGTCTCGTGCACCGGGACGTGAAGCCGGGGAACGTCCTGCTGGCCCCGGACGGGCCACGGCTCATCGACTTCGGCATCGCCCGCGCCCCGGAGGGCACCGCGCTCACCTCCAGCGGTGTGGTCGTCGGCTCGCCCGGCTTCCTGTCGCCCGAGCAGGCGCGGGCGCGGAGCGGCGAGATCGGCCCGCCCAGCGACGTGTTCTCGCTGGGGTGCGTACTGGCGTTCGCCGCGACCGGGGTGCGGCCGTTCGGCGGCGGCGCGGCGGCGGGGGTGCTGCTGCGCACGATCTACGAGGAGCCCGATCCGGCAGCGCTCCCGGACGGTCTGGCACCCCTGCTGAGAGCCTGCCTGCACAAGGATCCGGCCGACCGACCGGGCCTCGCGCGGCTCCGTGCGACGCTCGGGGGGACAACGGCCGACGAGTCCGCCGGACCGTCCGACTGGCTGCCCGCGCCGGTCACCCGGCTGATCAACGACAGGTCCGCCGCCGTGCTCGCCATCGGCTCGATCGAGCCGACCCAGGTGCCCGCCTCCCCACCGTCGGACACGGCGGACACGGCGTCACCGGAGGCCGCGACGCTGACGGCCCTCACCGCCACCCGTCCCACCGCGCGCGCGATCGGCCGCCGCGGCTTCCTGCGCCTCGGCTCGACGGCGGGACTCCTCGCGGCGGGAGGCGGCGGTGCCTGGTGGTGGAGCACCCGGGCGAAGCCGGGAACGTCCGCGCCGCCGGGGACCGGCCGTCCGCACCCCGAACTGGTCGTGGGGTTCCACGGTGATCTGACCGGCACCCACAAGGAGACCGGGAAGGCCCAGCTCGACGGGGCCCGGCTGGCCGTCGAACGGATCAACGCGCGGAAGGACCACCCTTTCCGGCTCAAGCTGCGGGAGCACGACGACGGCGGCGACACCGAGCGGGCCGGCGAGGTGGCCGCCCGGCTGACGAAGGACGCGAAGGTGCTCGCCGTGCTGGGCCCCACGACCGACGCCTGCTTCACCGCCACGGAGAAGACGTACACCGAGGCGGTGATGCCCGTCGTGTCCGTCTCGGTGGGCGTCAGCACACAGAACTCCACGTCCGGCACGAGCGTCTTCCACTGCCATGCGGCGCTGCGCGTCACGTACGATCTCCTCTCCACCCCCTGCATCCGCTACCTCGGCAACCACGTCGACGCCCGTCGTGTGCTCCTCGTGGACGACCGGGCGCAGGGGGACTTCGCCTGGTCCCTGTGCGACCTGGCCGAGAAAGGACTGCGGCGCAGCGGCCGGGACGTCACGGTGACCCATGTGCCGGCCGGGAGGATCGACTACGCGTCACTCGCCGCCGAGGTGAGGTCCGCCCGCGCGGACGCGGTCGTCTTCACCGGCGACGCGGCCCGGACCGCCGGATTCGCGTCGGCGCTGACCGCCGCCGGGTTCACCGGTACCCGGATGGCCACGGAACGCGCCTTCGACCCACGGTTCATCACGTCGGCCGGTGCCGCCGCGAAGGGCTGGGTCTTCGTCACCTCCTTCACCGACCCGACGGCCCGTGCCTCCACCCGCGCGTTCACGGCGGCCTACCGCGCCCGCTTCCGGGCCGACCCCGGCTGGTACGCGGCGGAGGCCTACGACGCCGTGATGTTCCTGGCCCGGGCCTGTGACAAGGACGGCGCCGCGCTGACGGAACGGGGCGCGATCGTCCGCCGGATGCCCGAGATCACGTATTCCGGCATCACCCGCACGGTCGAGTACGAGTCGGGGTACGGCTACGACCACGACGCGATGTTCGAGTTCCAGGTCGTCGACGGCACGTTCCGGTACCTGGGGCAGTACCGGGAGGCCGCGGTGTCGTGAAGCGGGGCGGCCGCCGCGTGCCGTGACCGGGTGCGGACCGGCCGGTCGCGTCCGCCGGGCGCTCGGCGGGCTTCAGAGGGGGAGGGTCGCGGCCACGGTCGTACCGTCGTGCGCCCGGGACGTGATGCGGAACGTTCCGCCGAGGGCCTCGGCCCTGCGGCGCATCGAGTCCAGGCCGACACCGGCGGGGGAACCCCCGGCTCCACGTCCGTCGTCGACGACGGTGACGTGGAGCGAGTCCTTCGCGGCCCGCGCCGTGACCCGGATGTGCCGTGCCCCCGCGTGGCGGACGGCGTTGGTGACGGCCTCCGCCACGATGCGGTACACCGCGACCTCCACGTCGGCCGGCAGCGACGGCAGGTCGTCCATCGTGACGCTCACGGGAATCGTGTACGCCACCGAGCGGGCGTGCCTGCGCTATGGAGCCGGAACGTGGGCCTCCCAGGGGGCGTCGGGTTCACTACCGGCGCGTGACCGGCGCGCGAGGGGAGGCCACCCCCTCCCCTGCCGGGGTGTGGCCTCCCGTTTCCTGCTCCCGCTCGGCGCCGGTGAGGCGCGCGGGCGGACGAGGCGTCTCGTCAGTTCACGGCGATCGTCGTGTCGGACCGGGACGCGTCGTGGTCCGTGTTGACTCCTGCCGAGACCCGGTAGGAGGCGGTGGCCCGCAGGACGTCGCCGTCGGAGACCCTGGTGGCGTCCAGAGCCGCGAAGTCGACGCGGACCGGCTCTCGGCGCACGGTCGCGGAGGGCTGGAGCTGGCGCGGCACCGTCCGGGTCTGGACCACCTGGTTGGTGGTGAGGTTGGTGACCGTGACGACGAGCCGGTCCTGTCCCGCGAAGCTGTTGAGGGAGGCACCGATCTCGATGTCGGCGATGACGTCGTACTGCCGTCCGATGGTCAGGGTGTCGGCCGTGAACAAGGTCTGGTCGTCGGCGAAGTAGAGCTGCTTGAGACTCGCGTCCCAGGGTCCGGACATGACGGGTGTTCCTTCCGCATGGTGGGTTTCTCGGTTCCGGGGTTCCCGGCCGAGGCATGTCCACTGTCGGCCGCCCGGGACGCCCGCCGCATGAGACGGCGGTCCCGGCCGGGCCGGGCGGGGTGCCCTGGTGAGGGGGCGGATCACCGGACGGACGGCGGGCGGCAGGCGGCGGGCGGAGGGGAAACCGCCGGCCACCGGTACGTGGTGGCCGAAGAGGCGTTCTCGGTGTTCGCCCGCGTTCTCAGTGTTCGCCGATCGAGGGGCCGCCGAGGCCGGCGTCCCGTGCCTTGGCCACGGTGGCGGCGCGGTTGTCCGTACCGAGTTTGTTCATGATGGCGGCCACGTGGTTGCGGACCGTCTTCTCGGACAGGAACAGCCTCCGGGCGATCTCGTCGTTGGTGTGCCCCTGGGCGACGAGTTCGAGGAGTTCCCTTTCCCGGCCGGTGAGTTCGGGGAAGACCTGCGCCACGTAGTCGCGTCTGGCCTGGGTGAAGAACGCGCTGATGCGCTGCGCCGTGGCCTCGCCGTAGACGGCGCTGCCGGAGGCGACGGCGAGGACGGCGCGTACGATCTCGGTCCGGTCTGCGCCCTTGAGGAGATAGCCCCGTGCGCCGGCGCGCATGGCGCCGATGAGCGCCTGGTCGTCGTCGTGCATGGTCAGAACCAGTACGCCGAGATCCTGGTGACGGGACGTCAGTTCACGGATGGCCTCGGTGCCGTCGAGGTTGGGCATGGCCAGGTCGGTCAGTACGACGTCGGGGCGGGTGTCGTCCACGACGCTCAGGAGCTGTTGTCCGTCGGCCGCTTCCCCGACGACGGTGATGTTCTCCTGGCCGTGCAGGGCGGCCTTGAGGCCGAAACGGAACAAGGGGTGGTCGTCGGCGATGACGACGGTGACGGCGGGGTCGGCTGTCACGGTTCCTCCAGCGGCAGTGTGGCGGTGACGGTCGTCCCGCTGTCCGTTCCGGTGAGGGTGAAGCCGCCGCCCAGGGCGTGGGCCCGGCGCCGCATCGAGGCGACACCGATGCCGACGGGGTGTTCGGCGGGGGTGCCGATCCCGTCGTCCGCGACGGTGATCCGCAGGTGCCGGTCCGCGGTGGTGAGGGCGACGACGACGTGGCGGGCCCGCGCGTGCCGGGCGGCGTTGGTCAGGGCTTCGGTGAGGATGCGGTAGGCGGCGCTCTCCACCGCGGGCGGCAGCGGTGGCAGCGGGTCGATACGGACGTCGACGTCCAGGGCCGGGGCGAGGGACAGGGCGTGGCGGCGGGCCGCTTCGGCGAGGCCGAACCGGTCGAGGGCCAGGGGCCGCAGGCCGTCGATGATGCGGCGGATCTCCGCGACCGCGCCGACGACTTCCTCACGGATGCGTTCCAGGAGGGTGGTGACCGTGGCGGTGTCGTCCGCGGCGAGTCCGTCCACGGCGGCTTGCAGCCCCAGGCCGATCCCGGCGAGGGAGGGCCCGAGGCCGTCGTGGAGGTCCGTGCGCAGCCGGTCGCGCTCGGCGCGGGTGGCCTCCACGACCCGGTCGCGTTCGGCCGCGACCGCCTCGCCGAGTTCGAGCGCTCTGACGATCACGGCGAGTTGCTGTGCCAGGGCCGCCAACAGGCGTTTGTCGTCACGGCCGTACGGTTCACCGGGAGTGCGTTCGGCCACCGTCAGCATGCCGAGCGCGCGTCCCGCCAGGCGGAGTTCGACGCGATGGGAGGGACCGGGCGGTGCGGCGGGGACGACGAGTGCCTTGCCCTCCGGGTCGGTCACACCGGCCGCGGGGGCACGGACGGCGCTTTTGACCGCCTCCAGCGCAGCGGGCAGCAGGGCGTGCTCCCCCACGTCCGCCATCTGGTCCCCGAGCTGGATCAAGGCCCGCAGAGGGTCGCGGCGGCCGCCGTAGATCCACCAGTCCACAGCCCGTTGCAGCCGCTCGCGGGCGGGGTTCAGTCCGATCGCCACCACCGCGGCGGCGAGTACGCCGGGCAGGACGCCGCTCGGCCACACCGCTCCCACTCCCGCGCTGGCCAGCAGGTAGACACCCGCGACCACGGCCGTCAGCGTTCCGTACACCAGCGTCCGGCGCAGCGCGATCTCCACGCCCAGCATCCGGTAGCGCACCACGCCGACGGCCACCGCGACGGGAAGCAGCACGCCGAGCAGGGTGTGGATCAGGCGGGGTGCCAGGAACAGGGCTGTCAGCAGCGCGGCCAGGACGCTCGTCATCCACGCCAACTGCTGCCGCTGCGGGGGCCGGGACCGTACCAGGCGCACCAGGGTGTGGCCGGTGATGACCAGCGCGCACACCACGATGACCAGCAGGCAGACGCCGTTGACGAGCGCGAGCGTGGCGGGAGGCAGGGGCAGTGGCGGGGTGCCGCCGGGAACGACGTCGTCGTAGGCCTGGGCGTCGAAGGGGGCGGCCAGGGTCAGCACGGCGATGGCCGCGGCGGCCGCGGTGACGGGC
The DNA here is from genome assembly GCF_042746485.1 of Streptomyces sp. NPDC058751. Lineage (NCBI taxonomy): Bacteria > Bacillati > Actinomycetota > Actinomycetes > Kitasatosporales > Streptomycetaceae > Streptomyces > Streptomyces sp. NPDC058751. The sequence continues at coordinate 25,820 of NZ_JBHYPZ010000058.1, forward strand.
CGGCGCAACCAGCGCGCGGAGAGCCGGCCCTCGGGATAGAGCGCCAGGACGACGGTGGGCAGACAGAACAGGATCGGGTAGTGGGCGCCGCCGGCCGCTGCGGCGACGGCGGAGGCCGCGGGCCAGTGGTGTCCGCCCAGCACGGCGCCGGCTCCGTAGGCGGCGAGACCCGTCTGCCAGGATCCGCTCGCGCCCAGTCCGAGGAACAGCCAGCCCAGCGGGTTGCCCGGCCGCAGCCGGACCAGGACGGCTCCCGTCGCGGCCCAGGACACCAGGACGGTGCCGAGCAGCAGGAGGTGGAACGGGCTCTCCCCGGGCGGCACGCCCCGGGCGACGTGCGTGGCCATCCAGCCGGCGAACGCCACGGCGAGCACGCTCGACGCCACCACCGACCACACCGCTGCGCGCACAGCCACCACCTCATTCTGCGCTGCCGGCCATCGCACGTGCCGGGTACTCCGGTGCTTTGCGCTCCCGCGTTCTCGCAGGTGTCCGCCCCGGCACGCCCATCCGCCGCAAGCCGTCCCGGGTGCCTCCCGTGCCACGCGGCACCCCGTCCGGCCGGGCGTCCGCCGCCACCGTGCCCTGCCGGGGCGGGTCGGCGCATGGGGCGGGTGTCCCGCTGCCGCCGGGCGCCGCGCACGGAAGGCCGGGCCGCGTCGGGCCGCACGGCGCCCTGGACACGGGCCCGGCGCCCGGCGCGACCGGGGCGGGGAACTCAGGCACCCGGCCCGACGGGCGCGCCACCGTAGTGGCATCCACCGGCTCCCGCCGGGAACGATCCCCTCCGCTCCCCATTCCAGGAGTGCCCCATGTCCACCTCAGTGCGCCTGCTGACCGCCTCCGGCCTCATCGCCCTCGTCCTGTGGGGAGTGACCGCCTGCGACGACGAGTCGGCCGGGCCTCCGTCCCTGCCCATGCCGGTCCTGTGCACGCCGGACGACGCCGACGACTGCCCCGGCGCGCACCGCGGCCCCGTCCCGGAACCGGCCCCGCGCGACAGCTCCGCCCCTCCGACCACGCCCCCGCCCCGCAGCGGTTGCGCCTACTGGGGAGAGATCGGCTGTCCCGACACCCCCATCTACGTTCCGCCGCCCGACCTCAGCCCCTGGTCGTAGCCGCAGACCGGCGGCCACGGCCGGAGCCTGCCGGCAACGCCCCGTCGGCGCCCTCAGGGGGAGCATGTGTCTCGCGCGCATCTCCCTCACGCCGCTTCCGGCGTCACGCGTTCAACGGCCACACTGAAAACTCATTGAGCCTTTTCCAACCTCACGTTGATGCGTGATGAAGGACGAGGACGGCCTTCACGAAGTCGGTGATGCGGTTCGTGCGCTTGAGGCGGCGCCCCCGAAAAGGCACCCGGACCGGATCGGTGAGGACTTGGATGTTCATGCCGTGACGTTTTTGTTTGCCGGAGTAGTACGGGGTGTCCGCGGCGATGTCCCCCGGCCTTCGGCCGGGAGGTGCCCCCAGTCGGTCGGCAGCAGGGTGCCGTCGAGGATGACGAACGCTTTCTCCTGGATCGTCGTCATCGCCTCGGCCAGGGACGGAGCGAGGGCAGCCAGGACGTCGACGACTTCGCGTATGCAGCGGAACACGGTCGCGATCCCGATGCCGAACCCGGCAGCGAGTTGAGCGTAGGTGTCCCCGCACCGCAGGTGAGCCAGCACGAGGAGGGCCTGACGCCCGACTGGCAGGCGCCGCCACCGCGTCCCGATCTCCGCCTGCCTGGACGACAGTTGTCCGGCCAGGAACCGAAGGGTTCGGCTCGACAGATCGATCGAGGACGAGCAGACAAGCACGTGAAGCTCCTGGCGAACATGGGTGATCTTGGTCGAGAACCCGTCCACCAGGAGCTTCGCCGTTGCGCAGGGGTGTCCGACTCGCGTTCAGCACCGCCAGGTCGGAAAAGGCTCACTGTCGGCGTAATGCCTTTGCGCATCGGCAGCGGCGGCCACGGCCAGACCTCGTCCCTGCCGGTCGTCGCGGACCATGTACGGGATCTTGAGAGCACGAGCAGCCCATGGCAGGCTCATGCCGCATGATCGACGAATTCGCGAAAGACAACCTGCACGGGAGACTGCGGCGGGACCGCAAGGCGCTGCTCTGGAAACTCGACGGCTTGTCCGAATACGACGCCCGCCGGCCTTTGACGGCGACCGGGACCAACCTCCTCGGCCTGGTCAAACACGTGGCCACCGTCGAGGCCAGGTACTTCGGCGAGGTCTTCGACCGCCCTTCCCCGGAACCGCTGCCCCGGTGGCAGGACCACGACGGCAGCGATCTGTGGGCGACCGAGGACGAGACCCGCGATCAGGTCGTCGGGTTCTACCGGCGCACGTGGGAACACTCGGACGCGACGATCGACGAGCTTCCCCTCGACGCCCCCGGCCACGTGCCGTGGTGGTCGGAGCCTCGTCCCAACACGAACCTGTTCGCCGTCATGGTCCATGTCCTCGGCGAGTCCATCCGGCATGCCGGGCACGCCGACATCCTGCGCGAGGGCCTCGACGGCCGGACCGGGGTGCGCGCCGAACACGAGGAGCAGATCGACGAGGAAGCCCGTGCGGCCTACCGCGCGAAGATCGAGCAGGCCGCCAGGTCGGCCGCACCGATCAAGGCTTAGGAGCCTACGGCGCTTGTCGAAGTCGTAGCCCCGGTCGGCGAACAACCGCCGCGGCCGGTGACGGTTGCCACCGGTCAGGGTGATGGCGAGGGGTACGGCTACGACCAGGCTTTCCATCAGGTGCTCCAACTCCCGCAGCTGACGGTCTGGAAAATAGGGTGCGGTCGGCTGAACTGGGGTGATAGGCAAGCGATGTGACAGAGAGTCTTGAGTATTCCGCCCTGCTGCAACTGATCGACGAGCGGTCGGCCGCGTTCCGGAGTGCGGTCGCCGCCGCGCCCGGCCTTGACGCGCCGGTGCCGTCCTGCCCCGAGTGGACGTTGTTCGATCTGGTGCAGCACCTGGGTACGGGCCAGCGCTGGTGGGCCGCGATCGTCGCCGCGGGCCCGGCCGAGGCTCCGCCGGCCAAGGATGCCGCGGAGGTGCCGCACGAGCTCGAGGCGCTGCTGGCCTGGTACGCCGAGTCGAACGAACTGCTGCTGAGTGCGCTGCGCGAGGCCGGCCCGGAGCGCGAGTGCTGGACGTGGTGGGGCGCCGGCGTGTCGCCAGCGAATGCCTGGGGCGTCGCCAGGCGCCGGGTGCACGAGGTGCTGGTGCACACCTACGACGCCCAGCTCGCCGCAGGCGCCGTGCAGCCGATGCCGGCGGACGTCGCGATCGACGGCGTGGCCGAGTTCCTCGACACCTGCAACTCCACCCCGGCGGCCTGGCCGCACGAGGCCGCCACCATCCACTACCACGCCGCCGAGGGCCGCTCCTGGCTCCTCACGCTGGACGGCACCGGCGCCTGGCCCGCACCCCTCACCGCCGACGCCGCGCCCGCCTCCGCTTCGGCCGCGGGCACGGCCGAGCAACTGCTCCTCTTCGTCTGGGGCCGCTTCACGCTGAGCGACCTGAAGATCGAGGGCGACCAGCAGGTGTTCGAGCAGCTGATCGCCTGGGAGCCCGAGGAGTAGCCGGTCGATGCCGCCGGCGGACGGTCTCGATGACGTCCGCGTCGGTGAACATCGCGAACGGCTCCGCCTCCGCTCCGCACGGCGGACGGCCGGTACGGCCCCGCACGGCTCGGGCCCGAGCGCCTCGCGGTGGAGGACGTCGGCGGCCTGCTCGCCGGCTGGAGGACCCGAGGCGGACCACGTGCCCTCGTCCTCAGCCGGTTGGGCGGGCGGTCCCGGGAGTGCGGCAGAAGCGGCGGTCGCGGGCCGCCGTCAGGGTACGCGGGCCGGCGGCGCGGAGGACGACGTCCAGGGCCAGGTCGGGGTCGGCGGCGTAGGTGTTGCTGAACCACGCCATGTTCGCCTCGACCACCGCCCATTGGTCGGCGGCGCCGTGCTCGGGTGGGGTCAGGAGTCCGACGTCCACCACCACCGCGCTGGGCAGGCCGTCGCCGCAGGCGGCCAGGAAGTCCTTCGCGAACGCCAGGACGGCGTCCTCGTGACGGTGGCCGTCCAGGGGCCGGGCGTCGAGACGGCCGAAGGTGGCGTACTGCGAACCCGTGCGGACCTCACCCTCCAGGACGTAGAGGCGGAACTCCGTCGCCCAGGTCACCACGTCGCTGATCTGCACCGGGACGTCCGGCGGCAGCTCGGGCCCCGTCGGGAGCCGGCCACCGTCGGCGTAGACGGCGGCCGGGAAGCTCTTGTCGGTCGGCGGCTTGACGAAGGCCGGTCGGGTCAGGCGACGGGCCTCGCCCAGGGTCGCCATGGCGATGTGCCGTCCGGTGTACGCGGGGGAAACGGTGACCAGCCAGTCGTCGGAGGGCTCCAGGAGCGCGAGTTCGAGTTCGTCCACGACGCCTGCCGCGAAGGCGGGGCCGCCGTAGTAATGGCCGCCGCGCCTCCCCGCGGCGGTGCCCGCGCCGCCCTGGGCGGGGAGGACTTCGACGTCCATGCCCCGCCGACGTGCCGACGTCGAGAGCAGTTCGGAGGTCGTGGTGTACTGCGGCGCCAACGCCAGGAAACCGTGCTTCGTCACGATCGACGACCATGCCATCGGTCCGGTCGGGCAGTCCACCGGATTCGGGCCCGCACCCCGGGTCGACCGGACGGGGAGGACCCTCGCGGGCCGGTCCCGCAAAGACCAATGGGCAATTCTTTCAATAGAATTGGCAACTATGTGAAACAGTGGCGCTCGTTTCCCTGAAAGCGCATGCTGGAAACAGCGCACCCGAGCCGCATGGACATACACCTACGAGCCTACGATTGGGGTATACCCATGGCCGCGAACAGGCTCTCGCTCTTTTCCAACAATTTCCCGGACTTCTTCATCGTCGATCGCGACGGCCTCGCCGACATCGCCAAGATCGAGACTGACGAGGACCGCGCCGACGCCACCTTCGAGTGGGACGGACCGAGTCTGAACTTCGGGACGACGGGCCGGCTGCTGCGCGCCGCGCCGCCGCTGGGCTTCTGTCTGCGGATCGCGACGTTCGACGATTTCCGCATACACAGCAAGTTCTTCACGGGCATCATCGACCCCGCAGTCGCCGCCGAAGTGCGCGAGGACTCGACCTTCGCCCTCGAAAGGGCGGAAATCGATCCGAACCAGGTCTCGTTCCGGTCGGTGAAATTCCCCGATCGGTTCATCCGGCACCGGGACTTCCAGCTCTTCGCCGAGCCGGTGAACACCCCCGACGAGCTCCAGTCCGCGTGCTTCAGGATCCACTCGCCCCTCGCCCCGGTCCAGTAGGGGTCAGGCGGGTACGGAGTCGTCGACGAGGCGGACCCGGAAGCGGCCGCGCGACGGAGCGGCCGGAAGGCGCCCTGCGCCCAGGTCCGTCAGGAGCGCGGTCGGGTCCGTGCGCAGCTCCACGGTGCAGGGCGCGCCGTCGAGCCTCGCGCGGAGCAGGCCGAGGTCGAGGTGGACGACGTCCGCCAGCCAGGGCACGGACGGCCTGGTCTCCAGCAGGTGGTCCGCGAACGCGAACGCCTCCTCGGAGGCGAAGAGGAGCGGTGGGCGCGAGAGCGCGTAACCGTGCAGCAGCTCGGCCGTTCCGCCCGGTCCCAGTGTCAGGAACAGCAACCGCATCGTGTACCGGAGGGTGCCGGTCAGCGCGCTGCCCCTGAACTCGGTGACGAGGTCCCGGAGCAGGCCGATCGCCGGGTCGGCGGCCAGCTCCCGGGCCAGCCGCGTGCCGGGGTCGCGGCCGACGGCCAGGCTGCCGAGGGCGAGCTCCCAGTCCCGGGGGGAGACAGCCGTGCCTCCCGGGGCGGCGCGCGGCGCGCCCACGGGACGCGGCGGCGGTGACAGCGGCGGAAGCGGGGCCTGCCGGGGCCACATCTCCCCCACCCGCAGGAGCAGTTCACGGACGGCGCCGCCGGGCAGGTCCGGCGCGGCCGAGGGCGTCACCTCGAACAGGACGGCGCGGAGGGCCGGCAGCCGCGGCAGGACCTGCTCGGCGAGAGCGAGCAGGTCGTCGTCGGGGAGCCCGGAATGGGAGTCCAGCCAGTACCCGCGGTACGCGGAGCCGGCCGCCAGGTGCACCTCCCACACCCGGTCGAGGGGCAGGCCGGCCAGCAGGTCCTCCACGCTGCCGCGGCCGTTGCGCTCGTTGGCCAGGACGTTGTGCAGGTCCAGGAGCAGCCCGCAGCCGCTCCGCTCGGCGACCTGCCGGACGTACGCGCCGTCGGACAGGTCGCCGGGCCGCGGCCGGAGGTAGTTCGTGCCGATCTCCACGGCGAGGGGCACCGGGAGCGCGTCGGCCATGGTGCGTACCGAACGGGCGGCGGTCCGGGCGCCCGCCTCCGTCGGGCAGGGCGGCAGCATGAAGCCGGTGTGGAACCGGCCGGTACGGTCCGCCACCCGGTTGAAGGCGAGGTGCTCGCTGACCCACGGCGCGTGCAGCCTCCCGGCCAGCTCGCCGAAGAGCGCCGTGTGCCGCGGGTCGGGAGGGCAGCACCCTCCGACCGGATTCCCGACCCCGTGCAGCAGCCGCGCTCCGGGGAGGTCCGAGAGCCTTCCCAGCGCGTGCTCGTCGACCGTGATCCCGCCGTCGCCGCGGACCCGCCACATGCTCTGCGGTTCGATCTCGACGACGTCGAGCAGGTCGGCGACCTCGTCGAGGACGCGGTCGAGACCGGGTACGTACGTGAGCCCGGCTCCCAGTCTCGTCATGACGCGCCGGGGATCAGCGGGTCAGCGGGGCGACGACCGCCGGCTGGACCTGGCCTTCCGGATCCACCACGAAGTCGCGGGCGATGGTGATGCGGAGGTCCCGCCCCGAGTGGCACGTGGGGCATCCCAGCTGCGTCATCACGTCCTTGATCACACCCTGCATCTTGTCCAGGTCGTTGGCCACGGAGATCGGCACCGTGACGTTGACCGCCGCCAGCCACGGGTCCGGCAAAGGTCCGGCCATGGGGTTGTTGGACATGGGAGTCTCCCTTTCGGTCGAGGCGCGAGCGGCGGTCCGCGAGGCCCGGACGGCCGCTCCGCATCATGCAGGCACGCCACGACGCCTCACGAGGAGGCGCGCAGGAGCACCCGGGTGAGGGCGACCCGGGGCCCGCCCCGACGTGGTCCGGACGGCCGGGGCCCGCCCCGACGTGCTCCGGACGGTGCGGCCGTTCGGGGACCGGACGACGATCGCGACCCGATCCGCGCTCTAGGAGATTCCGCCGGGGGTGGCGGTGAGGACGCGGCCCCGGATCCTGGGTTCGGCGCCGGCCGCCATGTCCGCCCACGACAGGAACACGCTGCCGGGCGAGCCGTTGCCGAACACTGCCGCGGCACTGAGGTGGAAGCGGTTTCCGTCGGTGCCGGAGCTGGCCGCGACCTTCGGTCCGATCTCCAGCTCGGTGTCCGAGCAGAGCTGGGCCATAACGGTGGGAACGGTCACGGTGGTGTCCGCGCTCTTCTCCACCCAGGCCAGCACGAACTGCCCGCCCGGGAGGGCCGTCAGCGCCGGAGAGGTGCGGTTGAAGTGCTCCGGTGAGCCCGCGGAGGCTTTGAGGACGACGCCGTCCGCCGCCGGGTCGATGACGGCGGCCGAGACCGTGCTCTGGAGGACTCCGAGGTCGCTGTTGACCGTCCGTCTGATGTGCGCGGCGACGAAGCGCCCGTTGTCGAGGCCCGTCAGCGCGCCGCGCCCCGTGAAGCCCACGATGTTGGGGCGCTTCTCGCCGGTCCGGGGGGTTCCGTCGAATCCGAAGACGCGGTAGACGAGCCCGCCGCCGCCCACCGGTTGGCCGTTCGTCCAGGCGACGACGTAGTCCCCGTCGCTCAGGAGCGTCACGGACGCATCGGTGTGGAAGGCCGCGGTGGTGTTCACGGCGATCTCCGGGCCCGCCTTCTGTCCTTCGGGTGTGAAGCGCTGCGCGCGTACGCGCTGTTCCATCGAGGCGCCCGTCCAGGTGACCAGGCAGCCGCCGTCGATCATCCGCGTGACCGTGGGCGGGAACCGCGAATCGATGTCGTCGGTGCTGACCTGGACGGGCGGCCCGGCGGGCTGCCCGCCGGCGAACCGGCGCAGCACCACCGCGGGAGTCGGCGGGGGCAGGTTGAAGGGTTGCTCGATCCATGCCGCGAAGGTGGCCGTCCCCACGGAGTCCAGGAAGGGCCACTGGCGGTTCGTGTTGCCGCCGGGCGGGGTCGCCACGCTGGCGAGGAACTCCGTACCGACCTTCGTGCCGGCGGAGTCGAGCCGCTGTCCCTTGATGCCGGCGTCGGCGTCGTCCGCCCAGAGTGCGGTGAACTGGGCACTGGTGTTCAGCGCGTCGGCGCACGGCTGCAACTGGCCTCCTGCGAGGGATGTGGTCACGACGAAGTCACCCATGATCGTCCTCCAGTGGTTCTGATGGGCATGGTGGGGCTGATGGCCAGGACGCCTCCGGCGGGGCGGGGCCGGTGTCGTCCGTCAACCGCCTGCGAGGTCGAGGACCGAGACGGTGCCGTCGGCGCCGTCGGCCACGTACACGCGCTCGCTGTGCGGCTCGTAGTCCACGCCCGCCACCGCCGCGGACCCGACGGGGACGGTGGCGGTGACGCTGTGGGATGCGGCGTCGATGATCCTCAGCGTGCCGTCCGCACGGCTGACGCAGGCGTCGCCCCGAGGGTCCAGCGCCACGGCGATCGGGGGTGCGAGGACGTCGACGTCGTGGACGCCGCCGGTGGTCGCATCGATCACGGACGCCGTGTGGGAGCCGGAGTTCGCGACGTACACACGGCCCCTCTCATGGTCGATCGCGATGCCGGTGGGCCGCTGCCCCACGGGGATGGTCACGGGGAACCCGCCGGGCTCGGGGGCGAGCACCGAGACGGTGGCGCCGCCGCCGTCGGCGACGTACGCGCCGAACTGCGGGTCGATCGCCACGCTTTGCGGAGCGCTTCCGACCTGGATGGTCTCCTTGACGGTGTCGGTCGCGGAATCGATCACCGACACGGTGTCGTCACCGCTGTTGGTGACGAATACCCGGTCGTTGCCATCGGCGGCGAGCCCGACCGGCCTCGCCCCCACCGGGATGACGCCCACGACGTGCACGGCCTGGGCGCTGGATGTGTCACTCATCGCACGACTCACGTCCGTTGTGGGGTCTGGACGATTCGGCCGTGTCGGGAGCGCGTACGCGAAGGTCCCGGCGGCATCGAATGCCCTGGAGTCCGCACCACGAGTCGATCCCCATTATCCCGACAGTCGTCGATCACGGCATCCCGGGGACTCCGGGCGTCACCCCGCGGAGGAACACGTCGTGCGAGGAACACGTCGTGCACGGTCGTCTCCGCGCCGCCCGTGAACGGCTCGTCGGTGGGCGGGTACACCTCCGCACCGCCGGCGGCCACGCCGGTGCGCGCCCCTGCGCCGGACGCCTCGGCCGTCGCGGGGAGTCAGGGCTGTCCAGGGCCGGGCTCCAAGTAGGTCGGGGGCCCTTCGAGACGTGCCGGACAGCCGATTCCGGAAGCCTGGGCGAAAACCCCTTGCCCAATGGTCAAGAAACGTTGACCATTGTTGGCATGGCTACCGATGATCTTCCCGAGACCTTCCACGTCACCACTGAGGACCAACTGCGCGCCGTCTCCAATCTCACGCGTCACCGGATCATGGCCGTGCTCCGCTTCGAGCCCGCGACGATCACGCAGATCGCCGAGCGAGTGGGCCTCGCGAAGGGGAGTTCCAGCTACCACGTACGACTGCTGGAGCGGACCGGTCTGGTGAAGGTGGTGCGGACGCGGAAGGTGCGGGGGGTCACCGAGCGGTACTACGCGATGGCCGCGCGATCGATCGTGCTGCCGGATCCGGGCGAGGGAGGGCCGGATGTGCTGATGCGGCATGCGGTGGCGGATCTGGAGGCGTCGCCCGCGGACGGCGAACGGCACGTGCGGATGGCGCATCTGCGGCTCACCGAGGAGCAGTTCGCGGAGCTGGGGGCACGGCTGGAGGCTCTGGCGGACGAGTACCGGGAGCTGTCCGATCCGTCGCTGCCGGACGCGTCACTCGTCTTCGCCCTGTTCCACCCGGCATCGCGCGCGCGGACCGAAGGGGACTCCAAGTGACCTCGGATGTCCGGAAGTTGCCGACCGGGTTCGGACGGCTGTGGACCGCGCAGACGGTGTCCTCGCTCGGTGACGGGGTGACTCATGCCGCGCTGCCGCTGCTCGCGCTGACGTTGACGCGGGATCCTTCGGCGCTCGCCGTCGTCACGGCCGCCGGAACGCTGCCGTGGTTGCTCTTCGGGGTTCTCGGCGGTGTGCTGGTGGACCGCTGGGACCGCCGACGCACGATGTGGGTCACGGACGCGGCGCGTGCGGTGCTGCTCGCGATACCCGCGGCGGCGGCCGCGCTCGACGTCCTGAGCATTCCGCTGCTCGCGGCCGTCGCCTTCCTGCTCGGACTCGGCGGACTCTTCTTCGACACGGCCGCCACGGCCTGTCTACCGGATCTGCTCGGCCGCGACCCCGCGCTCCTGGAGCGCGCCAACTCCCGCCTGCGCGGCGCCCAGACCGCCATGTCCGGCTTCGCGGGGCCGCCCGCGGGCAGTGCCCTGCTCGCGCTCGGGCGGGCATTTCCGCTGCTCGCCGACGCGGTGTCGTTCGCGCTCTCCGCACTGCTCGTACGGTCGCTGCCTGCCACGCCCCCGCCCGTGCCGCGGGCCCGTGAGTCGCTGCTGCGGCAGGCGCGGGCCGGTGCCTCGTACGTGTTCCGGGATCAGTTGCTGCTCGGGCTCGCGCTGCGTCCGGCGGTCGGGAACATCGCCTTCCTCGCCGTGGAGACCGTCCTCGCCCTCTTCGCGCACGACCGCCTCGGCATCGACACCCACGGCTTCGGCCTGCTCCTCACGGCGGAGGCCACCGGCGGTCTGCTCGGCGCGGGCATCGCCTCCTTCCTCGGCCGACGGCTCGGCACCGGCACCGCACTGACCTGCACGGCCGCGGTCGAGGGGGTCGCCGTCCTGGGCCTGGCCGCCGCCCCGAACCCGTACGTCGCCGGCCTCGCGCTCGCCGTCTGCGGAGCGGGCATGGGCGCCACGATGGTGCTCGGCCCCTCCCTCCGACAGGCGATCGTCCCCGCCCACCTGATGGGCCGGGTCGCCTCCACCTCCCGCATGCTCGCCATGTGCGCCGCCCCGTTCGGCGCCTTCCTCGGCGGCTGGCTGGCCACCGCCTACGACGTACGCACCCCGCTCTACGCCGCCGCCGGCCTCCTCCTCGCCATGACCGCCGTCACGTCGACCATGACCAGCAACCGCCGGGTCGAGGCGGCGTTGCGTGCCGCCGCCCCGACCGACGACCCGGATCACCCGGAGTACCGGGATCCCGTCCAGGAGGGTGTCGTCTAAGGCTCCACGAGGTGCGACGGACGACCCGGCGGGCCGAGTCCGCCGCTGGAATCGGGGAACCGTCCGCCGCGCGGTCAGGACAGCTCGTGCACGACCAGTCGCGACTGCCGTCCCGCGAACGTGCTTCGCAGGTGCCGGGCTTCACGGTTCCGGGCAGCGAAGACTCCGCGCTTGTCCACGTGGACGACCAGGACGTCGTAGCTGTCGATGACATCCGAGATGCCTCGTGTCTGGATGGTGTCCCGCCAGGCTTCCACGTTCCGGCCGAACCACTTCGGCAGCCCGCAGGGCTCGGCGAGGGCGTCCCAGAAGTCATCGAGCGTCTCGATCGGTCGACCCCGCAGGTCCACCACCAACTCCGTTCTCGTCTCTTTCGCCATGGCAGCAGAGTAGCCACCCCTCGACCCGCCCGATACGGCTCAAAGGGAGTCCCTGGCCGTTCCGTTGGGGGCGGTCCAGGGCGTACCGCCGCTTGTCGGTTCCCGGATGTCCGGCGTCCTTCGCTGTTACCGTCCGGCCATGTCCAGGATCGAGATAGACGCCCTGACCGCCGAGTTCTTCGGTGCCTTCGACAACCGGAGCGGCAAGGCCGCCGACGTGGCCCGGATCCGCCGGCTGGTCCTTCCGGACGGTGTGATCGTCAAGACCGGCCCGGAATTCACGGTCTACACCGTGGACGAGTTCATCGAGCCCCGCCTACGGCTGCTGAGCGACGGTCGCCTGGTCGAGTTCTCCGAGTGGGAGACCTCCGAACGCACGGAGATCGCGGGCGACATCGCCTCCCGGATCAGCGGGTACCGCAAGTCCGGGATCCTGGACGGCGAGCCGTTCGAGGGAGGCGGGACCAAGACCATCCAGTACGTCCGCGCCCCGGAAGGCTGGCGGATCACGGCGGTCGCCTGGTACGACCACCCCTGACCGCGACGCGTGGACGCGGTCGGCTGCTACCTTCCGGGCCATGAACGACAGCGTGTACGTGGGCAATGCGGGCAAGGACGCGGCACTGGACCGGGGATGGCTGCTGGGGCACTTCAAGGACGGCTCGGATCCCCGGCACAGCGAGGCCGTGGAGATCAAATGGGGCGTCCACCCACGGGGCGACGAGCGGGCTCAGTGGGTGAGGGGCGAAGAGCGCACCGCCCTGCTGGTGCTCGTCAGCGGGCGTTTCCGGGTGGAACTGCCCGGACGCAGCGTTCTCCTGGCCGAGCAGGGGGACTACGTCGTGTGGGGCCGGGGCGTCGATCACTCCTGGTTCGCGGAGGAGGAGTCCGTGGTCCTGACGGTCCGCTGGCCCTCTCTCCCCGGCTACAGGGAGACCGACCAGGACCGCGGGGTGACCGGCCAGAAGGCCACGGACCCGTCCTCCGGGCTCTGATCGACAGGCCCTAGCGGTTGACGGACCGCATGCCCGCCTCGTCGTAGCGCTCCCCCGCCACCTCGGGCAGCTCCGCCTCGATGCGGGCCAGGTCCTCCTTGGTCAGCGAGATGTCGGCCGCGGCCGCGTTCTGCTCCAGGTAGGTGCGGCGCTTGGTGCCCGGGATCGGTACCAGGTCCTCGCCCTGGGCCAGCACCCAGGCGATGGCCAGCTGGGCCGGGGACACGTCCTTCTCGGCGGCGATCTCCTTGACCTTGGCGGCCAGCCGCAGGTTCGCCCCCAGGTTGTCGTCCTGGAAGCGCGGGTTCTGACGGCGCCAGTCGTTCGCGTCCAGCTCGTCCGGCGAGGCGAACCGGCCGGCGAGGAAGCCGCGGCCGAGCGGTGAGTACGGCACGAAGCCGATGCCCAGCTCACGGCAGGCGGGCAGCACCTCGGCCTCCACGTCCCGTGACCACAGCGAGTACTCGCTCTGCACCGCGGTGACCGGGTGCACGGCGTGGGCGCGCCGGATGGTCTCGGCACTCGCCTCGCTCAGGCCGATGTACCGCACCTTGCCCTCGGCGACCAGCTCACCCAGCGCGCCCACCGTCTCCTCGATGGGTACGTTCGGATCGACCCGGTGCTGGTAGTACAGGTCGATGTGGTCGGTCCCCAGACGCTCCAGGGAGCCGTGGACCGAGCTCCGGACGTGCTCGGCCGAACCGTCCTGCGGGCCCACCGTGCTGATGTCGCCGGGTACGGCATCGTCCATCCGGTAGTTGAACTTCGTCGCGATCACGTACTCCTCGCGACGCCCCCGGACCGCCTCGCCGACGAGCGACTCGTTGGTGAGCGGCCCGTACATCTGCGCGGTGTCGAGGAAGTTCACCCCGATGTCGAGGGCGCGCCGGATGGTCGCGATCCCCTCCTCCTGGTCCGCGGATCCGTAGAAGGCGGACATGCCCATGCAGCCCAAACCGATGGCCGACACCTGAAGGTCCCGCAGACCGCGCTTCCGCATGGCTTCTCCCCGCTTCTCTCCGCGCACTCGTTCGTGGTTCGTGGTTCGTGCGCCGTGGTGTCTGCGACGCTACGACCTGGAGCGCACTCCAGCGCAAGTCGACGCGGCGGCAGGCGACGAGGTCGCGTCCGCCCGCCTCGCGGTGCGACCGGCCGCTCGCCGGCGTCCGCGGGTGGAAGTCCCCGGCGCGGGTCACGGGTACCTCCGCCGGTGCGGGACAAACGCCGAGGCCGCCCATGTCCCCGGCACCGCGGGCGATACCCCGCCGGCGCGGGCCGCCCCCGTCGCGGAACACGGCGTCCGGCCCTCGCCGGGGCCGGTGTGACGGCCATCGGTAAAATGACGGCATGTACATGCAGGGGCGCAGTCTCAGATTCACAGCGGTGTCGGCGATCGTCGTGCTGGCCCTGACCGGGTTCTCGTCCGGTCGTGGTCACGGAAGCCACGGCGGCGAGGGCGGCGGGTGCAGCAGCTCCGGCCAGGACCACGACGGTTCGTCGGCGTCGGGCGGCGGTGGTTCGCACGGCGGCGGCTCTTCCGGCGGCTCGTCCGAGAGCGAGACCCCCGACTCCGGGACGAGCACCGGTGGCAGCGGCGGCGGTGCGGCCCGATCACGGCCCACCGACCGTTCCACCTCCACGGCGCCCTCCTCCGGCGATGCCTCCCGGCCCCTGAAGGACGGCACCGCCGTACTCGAACACTGCGCGAGCATGGACGACCCGTACGCGACCGTCGAGATCAGGAATCCGAACGGACGCGACGGAGTCTTCACGTTGAAGGTCAGTTTCAAGGACTCGCACGGCTTCACCATGATCCGCACCACCAATCAGGTGCCGGTCTCCGCGAACGACGAGTTGACTTACCGGGTGTCCGTCGCCAGCTCGGGACGGATCGAGGAGATCGCTCACTGCGAGGTCGACCCACGGGCCGTCGTCAGCCGCTGACACCCCACGGAACCCACCGCGTCCGGCCGTCGGTCCCGGTTTCCGGCGGGGCCTCGTGGTGGATGGCGGTACGGGTTCCGCTCAGGGGGCCGCCCCCGCCGCCGTGCCGGGTCATGACGATCTCGGCGGCGATGGACAGGGCCGTCTCCTCCGGTGTGAGGGCTCCGAGATCCAGGCCGACGGGGGACCTGAGGCGGGCCAGTTCCCGGTCGGTGACGCCTTCCTCGCGCAGGCGGGCGGCGCGGTCGAGGTGGGTCCGGCGGGAGCCCATCGCGCCGACGTAGGCCACCGGCAGGCGCAGCGCGAGCTTCAGCAGGGGCACGTCGAACTTGGGGTCGTGGGTCAGGACGCACAGCACGGTCCGGGCGTCGGTCCCGGTGCGTTCGAGGTACCGGTGCGGCCAGTCGACGACGATCTCGTCCGCTTCCGGGAAGCGCTCGGCCGTGGCGAAGACGGGGCGCGCGTCGCACACCGTCACGTGGTGGCCGAGGAACTTCCCGAGGCGTACCAGGGCCGAGGCGAAGTCGATCGCGCCGAAGAGGACCATGCGCGGGGCCGGTACCGCCGACTCGACGAGCACGGTGAGCGGACTCCCGCAGTGCGAGTCCCGCTCCCCGATCTCCAGGGTGCCGGTGCGGCCGGCGCCGAGGAAGGCCGCCGCCCGGTCGGCGACGGTCCGGTCCAGTGCGGGGTGGGCGCCGAGACCGCCGGTGCGGGACCCGTCCGGGCGGACGACGAGCGCCCGGCCGGACAGCCCGGCCGGACCGTCGACGACGCGTGCCACGGCCACGGCCCCGCCCCGTGCGGCGGTGGCGACCGCGGCGGCGAGGACGGGGCGGACGGCGGCGTCGGCCCGTACCGGTGTGACGAGGACGTCGAGCACGCCCCCGCAGGTCAGACCGGCGGCGAAGGCGTCCTCGTCGCTGTGGCCGAAGCGCTCCCGGACGGTCGTGCCGTCCAGGAGCGCTTGCCGGCACAGCTCGTAGACGGCTCCCTCCACACAGCCGCCGGAGACGGAGCCGATCGCCGTCCCGTCCGCGGCCACCGCGAGCGCGGCACCGGGGCGGCGCGGGGCGCTGCCGTGGACGGTCACCACGGTGGCCACCGCGAGGTCGCGCCCCTGCGTGAACCACCGGTTCAGCTCTTCGGCGATGTCCAGCATCGGCCTGCCTCCGTGTCGTGCCGTTCGTTCGGGTCATGACCGTCGGCGTGTCGTGCCCGTGGTCAGGCGCACCGGCGGAAGGCCGCCAGCCGTCTGGCGATGAGGTCGTCGGCTTCGGCGACGACGCGCCGTACGAGGTCCTGGACGGTCGGGATGTCGTCGATCAGGCCCTGGGCCAGGCCGGCGCTCCAGATGCCCGCCTCCAGATCGCCGTTCTCGAACACCTTGCGTCCCCTGGCGCCCGAGACCAGTTCCCGGACGTCCGGGAACTCGCCGCCGTCGCCGAGGATGTCGACGACCTTCCTGCTGACCGAGTTGCTCGCGACGCGGGCGGTGTTGCGCAGGGAGCGGAAGATCAGCTCGGTGTCGCGTTCGCTGTTGGCGACGATCTGTTCCTTGACGTTCCGGTGCACCGGCGATTCCACCGTGCACAGGAACCGCGTGCCCATGCTGATGCCGTCGGCCCCCAGCGCGAGCGCGGCGACCAGACCGCGGCCGTCGGTGAACCCGCCGGAGGCGACCAGGGGAACGGTGAGCCGGCGTGCCGCCGCGGGGATCAGGACCAGTCCCGGGACGTCGTCCTCGCCGGGGTGTCCCGCGCACTCGAACCCGTCGATGCTCACGGCGTCGACGCCGATCTCCTCGGCCTTCACCGCGTGCCGCACGCTGGTGCACTTGTGCAGCACCTTGATGCCGTGCGCGCGGAACTCCGGCAGGTGTCCCGCGGGGTTGAAGCCGGCGGTCTCGACGATCTTGACCCCGGATTCGATGATCGCGCGCCGGTACTCGTGGTAGGGCGGCGGCTTGATGGCCGGCAGGATCGTCAGGTTCACCCCGAACGGCTTGTCGGTCATCTCCCGGCAGCGCTCGATCTCCCTCACCAGTGCCTCCGGCGTCGGCTGGGTGAGGGCGGTGAGGAAGCCGAGGCCGCCCGCGTTCGCCACCGCCGAGACCAGCTCCGCCACGCCCACCCACTGCATGCCGCCCTGGACGACGGGATGTTCGACGCCGAACGTCTGGGTGAATCGTGTGGTCAGCATCGCAGCCCCCTACAGCCCGTAGGTCTTGCCGATGATGTCGCGCTGGATCTCGCTCGTCCCGCCGTAGACCGTGGACACGACCGTCTGCCGCAGCAGGGCCTCCATGCCGTACTCCGTGGCGTAGCCGTAGCCGCCCATCATCTGCATGCCCTCCAGGGTCACGTGCTTGGCGAGTTCGGTGCACTTGAGCTTCACCATGGACGCCTCGCGGGCGAAGACCCGGTCGGGTTCGGCCTCGATGGCGGCGGCGACGTCGTCGAGGAGCAGCTGGGCGCATTCGAGTTCGGTGGCCATGTCGGCGATGCGGTGCTTGAGGGACTGGAACGAGCCGACCGGCCGGCCGAACTGCTCGCGCTGGCGGACGTACGCCAGGGTGTCGTCGAACGCCCGCCGTGCCACGCCGAGCATGAGCGCGCCGAGGATCATCCGCTCCAGGTTCAGGCCGGCCATCAGCTGGCTCCACGCCTGGCCGGGGGTGCCGACGACCGCGGAGTCCGGTACGAACGTGTCGGTGAAGTAGAGGTCGTTGACGTCCCTGCCGCCCATGGTGTCGATGCCCTTGACCCGCAGGCCGTCCGCGTCGGTCGGCACCATGAACTGGGTGAGCCCCTCGTGCTTGGTCCCGCCCCGTCCGGTGCGGGCGACGAGCAGGATGTGGTCGGCGAAGTGCGCGTTGGAGCACCAGGTCTTCTGCCCGTTGACGACGTATCCGCCGGCGGTGCGCTCGGCCCGGCAGGTCAGGGCGCCCACGTCCGACCCGGCGCCCGGTTCGGACATCGAGACGGCCTCGACGCGTCCCTTCGTCACGCCTTCGAGCACGACGCGCTTCTGCTCCTCGGTGCCGAACCTGTCGTACGCGGCGGCGGCGATGACGGTGGTCCCGAAGCCGCTGATGGGCGCCAGCCCGTAGGAGGTCTCCTGCAGGAACAGGCAGAGGTCCACCATGCTCCGGCCCGCGCCGTCGTATTCCTCCGGTACGGCGATGCCGAGCCAGCCGAGGGCCGCCATCTTCTCGTAGAGCTGCTGGTTGTGCTGCTCCTGGCCGTTGGCCGTCAGTTTGTCGCGCTGTTCCTTCGTGCCGCACTCGCGGCGGCAGAAGTCGCCTATCGCCTTGACCAGGTCGCGACGTTCGTCCGACAGGGCTCGGGGCATGGTGTCCCTCTTCCTTCTCTTCTCGGTGATCGCGGTGTCGGCCTGACGGCGGGCCGGGGCACGGTGGGTGGTGGGGCCGGCGGTCCCGCGGTGCGCTCAGTCCTCCCGGAGTGCGGGGAAGACGGTGTTGAGCAGGTGCAGCACGGTGCGGGTGAGGATGACGTGCAGGTCGCTGCGGCTGAGGGTGCCGCGCACCAGCCACTCGCGGGAGGCGGCCTTGAGCATGCTGCTGTGGGCGCGGATCATCGCCCGGAGTTTGGTGCGTCCCTCGGTGATGTCGGTCATCATGGCGGCCTCGAGGATCCGGTCGGTGGCGATCTCGTCGGCCTCGAGCATGATCTGGTCGATCTCCGGGTCGTTGCCGAGCGACTCCAGGCCGATCGCGGACAGCCACATGTCCCGGTTGCGTTCGACGACTTCGAGCCAGCGGTCGACGCAGATCGACAGGCGTTCCTCGGGTGTGGTCGGCGGCAGCCGCTCCGAGACCGAGGCCGGCACGACCATCATCTGCCGCACCACTTCGAGGTAGAGCTGTCGCTTGCCGCCGAAGTAGTGGTTGATCAGCGCACGGGCCACGCCGGCTTCGGCCGCGATGTCCGACGTGGACACCGAGGCGTAGCTGTTCGCCCCGAAGAGTCTGCGCGCGACGGAGAGGATCTCCGCGCGCCTGGCGTCCGGTTCCATCCTGCGTCGCGGCGCCTGGCGCTGACCGACCATGCCGTCATTCCTTTTCGCTCGTGCTGCCGACGACGGGTCCGTCGTCGACGTGCGATGTGCCGGGCCCGTGCGGACGGGCCTGCGAGTACGCGTCTACGTGTTGTACATCGACTCGATCGTCGCGGCGTGCCGCTGGTCGATCGCCTTGCGGCGCAGGCTGAGCTTGGGGGTCAGCTCGCCGGACTCCGCGGTCCAGGGTCCGGCGAGGACCTGGTAGCGCTTGACCTGTTCCGGGCGGGAGAGCACGGAGTTGGTCTCCTCGACCGCGGTGTCCAGGGCCGCCAGCACCTTGGGGTGGCGGGCCAGTTCGTCGAGTCCGGTGGTGCCGATCCCGTTCGCGCGGGCCCAGAGCGGGGCCGTCTCCTCGTCCAGCACGAGGAGGGCGGTGACGTAGGGGCGCCGGTCACCGACGGCGACGGCCTGGGCTATCAGGGGGTGGGCCCGCAGCCGGGACTCGATCCTCGTCGGCGCGATGTTCTTGCCGCCGGAGGTGATGATGATCTCCTTCTTGCGGTCGGTGACGGCGACGATGCCCCGGGAGTCGACCGTGCCGACGTCCCCGGTGGCCAGCCAGCCGTCGGCGTCGGTGGCGGCTTCGACGTGGCCGTCGGCCTGCAGGTATCCGGAGAAGACGACGGGGCCGCGGACCAGGAGTTCGCCGTCGTCGGCCTCCTTGACCTCGATGCCGGGACCGGGCCGTCCGACGGAGCCGAGCGCGAACGCCCCGGGTGTGCTGACCGTCGCCGCGCCGGTGGTCTCGCTCAGTCCCCACACCTCGTACACCGGCAGCCCCACGCTCGCCAGGAACTCCAGGACGCCGGTGGGGATCGGCGCCGCTCCGCTGAAGGCGCGGTGACACGCGTCGAACCCGATCGCGGCCCGTAACGGCCGCAGCACCCGCGCGTCCGACTCCTCCAGCGTCCCGGCCAGCTCCGCGGGGACCTCCTTGTCCTCGGAGCGGAGGCGGTACACCTCGAGAGCGGTCTTCTGGGCCTGCGCCACGGCCGCGGCCCGGTCGGCGGGAAGCGTCGCGAGCTGCGTCTGCAGGCCGGCGGCGAGCTTCTCCCACACCCGGGGCACGCCGAAGAACCCGTGCGGGCGCACCGCGCGCAGCGTGGGCAGGAACTGGTCGGGGTCCGGGCAGATGGTGACGTGACCCGCGGTGAAGACGGGCATGTAGATCCCGAGCACGCGCTCGGCGATGTGCCCCATCGGCAGATAGGCGATCGTCCGCGGATGGTCCGGTACGGGGACGAGCCGGTCCTGCATCGCGGACTCGTGGACCACGTTGCGGTGGGAGAGCACCACGCCCTTGGGGTCGCCCGTGGTGCCCGAGGTGTACACCAGGGCCAGCGGTTCGCCGGGGGTCGCGGCGTCGGTGAGCGCCTCGAACGTGGCGTCGTCGGGCGGCATCGCGTTGCGTACGGCCGCGTAGTCGACGAAGCGCGGGTCGTCGGCCGGGGCGGCGTCCCGGTCGAGAACGACGACGCGCAGCTGCGGCAGGCCGTCCAGCGCCGGCTGCCAGCGCCGCAGTTGCTCCTCGCCCTCCAGGACGACGACGGGGGCCGCGCTGTGCCGGATCAGGGCGGCGATCTGCTCCGTGCTCAGCGTGTCGTACGTGCTGCACGACAGGGCGCCCAGGTGGACGGCGGCGAGGTCCGTGACCCAGTGCTCGGGCCTCCTGGACATGGCGACGAGCATGCGGTCGCCCCGGTTCAGGCCGAGCGCGGCCAGCCCCCGGGTGAGGGCCGCGACCTCGGCGCGCAGTTGCGTCCAGGTCAGTGTCCCCGCGTCGGGGCCGGGGCCGGTGGTCAGTGCGGGCCGCTCCCCGAACTCCTGCGCGTTGCGGCGCAGCAGCCTCGTGATCGTCAGCCCCTCGACGTACTGGTGCAGCGGCTCTGCTGTGGTCACGTCGGGTTCCCTCCATCGCGAACCATGTGCGGACTCCTTGGGCGGACCCCACGGTGAACCCACTCTTGTCCCAGTGTCAATAGGTCGCACCGGCATCACCGAACGGTCTTCCATCGAGCTGTCGTGATTCCTCAAGTAGCTTTCCAGAGTTACGAAGAGGCTTGCGGCACTCCTATTGACAGAGCGCCAATAGTTGCCCTTACCTGTCCTCGCCGGATGCGCCGCTCCGGCCGGGACGAAGGCCCGCGACCGGCGCGGCCGGGGCTCGGCAGCAGGGACGCGCACCGCTGGAGAGGAAGTGCGAGGACAGTGACCGAGGCATTCATCTACGACGCGATCCGAACCCCCCGCGGACGGGGCCGGAAGGGGTCGCTGCACCACGTCAAGCCGGTGTCGCTGGTGACGGGGCTGATCGGCGAACTGAGGCACCGTCACCCGCAGCTCGACACCGGGCGCCTGGACGACGTCGTCCTCGGCGTGGTCTCGCCGGTGGGCGACCAGGGCATGGACATCGCCAAGACCGCGGCGCTCGCGGCCGGTCTGCCCGACCACGTCGCCGGGGTCCAGCTCAACAGGTTCTGCGCCTCGGGCCTCGAAGCGGTCAACACGGCCGCGCAGAAGGTCGCTTCGGGCTGGGACCGCCTGGTCCTGGCGGGCGGTGTGGAGTCGATGTCGCGGGTGCCGATGGGCAGCGACGGCGGACCGATGGCGGCGGACCCGGAGACCGCCTTCGACACGTACTTCGTCCCCCAGGGCATCGGGGCCGATCTGATCGCCACCGTCGAGGGCTTCTCGCGGGAGGACGTCGACGCGTACGCGGTGCGGTCCCAGCAACTGGCCGCGCGGGCCTGGACCGGGGGCCGTTTCGCCAAGTCCGTGGTGCCCGTGCGGGACCGCAACGGGGTGATCGTGCTCGCCGAGGACGAGCACCCGCGCCCGGGGACGACGCCCGAGTCGCTCGGCGAACTGCGCCCGTCCTTCGCGGACATCGGCGATCTCGGCGGCTTCGACGCGGTGGCCCTGCAGAAGTACCACTGGGTCGAGCGCATCGAGCACGTCCACACGGCGGGCAACTCCTCCGGCATCGTGGACGGCGCGGCCCTGGTCCTGATCGGCTCGCGGGACGCCGGCCGCGGCCTCGGCCTGACGCCCCGGGCCCGGGTGGTGTCGGCGGCGATCAGCGGGGCCGACCCGACGATCATGCTCACCGGACCCGCTCCGGCGACCCGGAAGGCGCTGGACCTCGCCGGGCTGACGGTGGACGACATCGACCTGTTCGAGATCAACGAGGCCTTCGCCGCGGTGGTGCTCCGGTACGCCAAGGACCTGCGGCTGCCGCTGGAGAAGGTCAACGTCAACGGCGGCGCGATCGCCATGGGGCATCCGCTCGGCGCCACCGGGGCCATGCTCGTCGGCACGGTGGTGGACGAGCTGGAACGCCGCTCCGCCCGGCGGGCCGTCGTCAGCCTCTGCGCCGGCGGCGGAATGGGCATCGCCACCGTGATCGAACGCCTGTGAGACCTGAGACCTGGAGGAGACCATGATCCACTGGGAGCGGGACGACGACGGCGTCGTCGTCCTGACGATGGACGATCCGGACAGTTCCGTCAACACGATGAACCGGACCTACGTCGAATCGATGGAGGACACCGTCGCCCGGCTGGAGGCCGAGCGGGACGGCATCACGGGTGTCGTCCTCACCTCCGCCAAGAAGAGCTTCTTCGCCGGCGGTGACATCGGTTTCATGAGCAGGGCGCGGCCGGAGGACGCCGAGGCGCTGACCGAGCTGTGCGGCACCCTGAAGTCCCAGCTGCGCCGACTGGAGACACTGGGCAGGCCGGTGGTCGCGGCCATGAACGGCACGGCGCTCGGCGGCGGTTACGAGATCGCCCTCGCCTGCCACCACCGCATCGCCCTCGACGCGCCGGACAGCCGGATCGGCCTGCCGGAAGTGACGCTCGGGCTGCTGCCCGGCGCGGGCGGGGTCAGCCGGACCGTCCGGCTCCTCGGAATCGAGAAGGCGTTGACGGACGTCCTGCTCCAGGGGCAGCGGTACAGGCCCTCGGACGCGCTCGCCAAGGGCCTGGTGCACACGCTGGCCGGCACGCCCGAGGAGCTGCTGGCCGAGGCCAGGAACTGGGTGCTGGCCCATCCGGAGTCCGCCCAGCCGTGGGACGCCGAGGGCTTCCGGATCCCCGGCGGTTCCCCCTCTCAGCCGCGGATCGCGGCGAGCCTGCCGGCCTACACCGCCAATCTGCGAAGGCGGTTGAAGGGCGCGAACGTGCCGGCACCGCGCAACGTCCTCGCCGCGGCCGTGGAGAGCGCACAGCTCGACATCGACTCCGGGCTGAAGGTCGAGACCGGCTACCTCGTCGAGCTGATGACGGGGCAGGTCTCGACGAACATGATGCAGGCGTTCTTCTACGACACCCAGGCCATCGAATCCGGTGGCAGCCGCCCCGACGGCCACCCGCGCCACACCGCGCGCAAGGTGGGTGTTCTCGGCGCCGGCATGATGGGCGCGGGCATCGCCTACGCGTGTGCGCGGGGCGGCCTCCAGGTGGTGCTCAAGGACGTGTCGCACGAGGCGGCGAAGAACGGCAAGGGCTACTCCGAGCAGCTGGTCGGCAAGGCCCTGGCGCACGGCCGGATCTCCCGGCAGAAGGCCGACGCGCTGCTCGGCCGGATCGCGCCGACCGCCGACGCCGCGGATCTCGCCGGCTGCGACCTGGTGATCGAGGCGGTCTTCGAGGACCCGGCGCTCAAGCAGCGGGTCTTCGCCGAGATCGAGGGGGTCGTCGCGCCGGACGCGGTCCTCGGCTCGAACACCTCCACCCTGCCGATCACCGGGCTCGCCGAGGGCGTGAAGCGGCCCGAGGACTTCATCGGGCTGCACTTCTTCTCCCCCGTCGACAGGATGCCGCTGCTGGAGATCATCGCCGGCGCCAGGACGAGCCGGGCGACGGTGGCCAAGGCCGTCGACATCGCGCGGCAGATCGGCAAGACACCCATCGTGGTGGGCGACAGCCGCGGCTTCTTCACCAGCCGGGTGATATCCAAGTTCATCGACGAGGCGGTGGCGATGGTCGGCGAGGGCCTGCACCCGGCCTCGGTCGAGCAGGCCGGATCGCAGGCCGGCTATCCGGCGCCGCCGCTGCGGCTGCTCGACGAACTCACCCTGACCCTCCCCCGCAGGATCCGT
The DNA here is from genome assembly GCF_042746485.1 of Streptomyces sp. NPDC058751. Lineage (NCBI taxonomy): Bacteria > Bacillati > Actinomycetota > Actinomycetes > Kitasatosporales > Streptomycetaceae > Streptomyces > Streptomyces sp. NPDC058751. The sequence continues at coordinate 49,720 of NZ_JBHYPZ010000058.1, forward strand.
GAGGAGACCAGGGCCGCGGTACTGGCCGAGGGCGGGCAGTGGCACCCGCACGGATCCGAACCGGTCATCGACCGGATGATCGACGAGTTCGGCCGCGGCGGACGCTCCTCGGGCGCCGGCTTCTACGCGTACTCCGACGGCAGGCGGACGGGGCTGTGGAGCGGTCTGTACGAGCACTTCGCCGTCGCCGGGCACGGGATACCGTTCGAGGACATGAAGGAGCGGATGCTGTTCGCCGAGGCGCTGGACTCGGTCCGGTGCCTCGACGAAGGCGTGCTGCGGTCGGTGCCCGACGCCAACGTCGGCTCGATCCTGGGCATCGGCTTCCCCGCGTGGACCGGCGGCGTCCTGCAGTACGTCAACGGCTATCCCGGCGGTCTGTCCGGCTTCGTCACCCGGGCGGAAGAGCTGGCCGGCCGGTACGGACGGCGCTTCGAGCCGCCCGCGTCCCTGGTGGCGAAGGCCGGGAAGGGCGAGCGCTACGAGTGAGCCGGGTCCGGGCGCGGCGGCCCGAGCATCGGAACGAGGAACTGCCGGGCCACCGCGCCCATCCGGTCGTCGTCGTCGAGGTCGATGACGTGGCTCGGGATGACCAGGAACGACGCGGAGACGCGGACCATCATCTCGGCGACCACCTCCACGTCCACCTCGTCCGCCACCTGGCCGGCCCGCTGCTCCTGGCGGAGCCGCTCGGCGACGAACTGCTGCACCGTGAACAGGGTGCGGCCGCCGTCGCCGGTCATGGACGGCACGACGGCGTCCGGCTCGACGGCCATGACGCCACCGATCAGACGGTTGTGCCGGATGGCGCGCAGTGAGCTCGTGAAACCCAGGACGACCCGGTCGGCCACGGTCCCGGCTTCCCGGATCTCGACGATGAACCGGTCGAAGTAGCGCCGGAACTCGCGCCGTACGACCTGCTCGACCAGTGCTTCCTTGGTGGCGAAGCGGCGGTAGACGGTGATCCGGGAGACCCCCGCGAGCCGGGCCACGTCCGCCATGGTGGACCGCTTGATCCCCGTGCGGCAGAAGAGGTCGCGGGCGGCGTCGAGCAGGCGCACGGACACCTCGTCGTCCGGGCCGGCGCCCACGGTGGCGTCGCTGAAGGCGAGTTCGAGCACGGACGGGGAGCCGGAGGGCCCCGCGAGGCCCGGCACGGCAGGTTCCACAAGTGCCTCCCTGATTCGGTGAAGACCCTGGCGCTCTCGCTCAGCCTGTGCTCCTCTAGGTGATACAGGGAGCCTCGATGTGTTTCATCGTATCAAATCGGCCTCAGGGGCCGGGGATCCAAGCCCCACGGGACTCAAGCCACAGAACTGAAGCCACAGGACTCGAGGAGGAGTTCAGCGCGATGGACGGACTCAGCAGGCGCAAGATGTTGATGGCGGGCGGGGCCCTCGGTGCCTTCGGGGCGCTGGGGATCGCCGCTCCGGCCAATGCCCGGTCCCTGTGGACGTGGGCGCCGAGCGGTTCGGTGGCGGGTTCGGGCGCGGGGATCGACCCGGAGTGGGTGTGGGACGAGGAGGCCGACCCGGTGGTCGCGGCCGTGCTCGACCGCGGTGAGGTCGCGGCCGTCAACGCGCAACTGGCCACCTGGACCCGCAACGACCAGCCGGTGCCGGCCGGACTCCCCGCGGATCTGCGGGACTTCATGGAGCACGCCCGCCAACTGCCGTCCTGGGCGGACCGCGGCAAGCTGGAGGCCGCGGCCGCGTTCAACAAGAGCCGGGGCTTCTACCTCAACGTGCTCAACGGCCTGGGCGGCGGCATGCTGAGCACCGCCATCCCCCGGGAGGCACGCTCCGTCTACTACTCCAAGGGCGGGGCGGACATGGAGGACCGCGTCGCCAAGACGAGCCTGCTGGGCTTCGCGATCGGGGCCCTCAACGCCTACCGGCCGGACGGCGACGTCGTCGTGCAGGCCGTGAAGACCCGGATGGTGCACGCGGCGGTGCGGCACCTGCTGCCGCGGTCCCCGGACTGGACCCGGACCAGCGGCGGCCAGAGGACACCGATCAGCCAGGCGGACATCCTGGTCACCTGGCACAGCCTCGCCACCTACGCGATGCGGAAGCTGCTGGAGTGGAAGGTCAGGATCACCCCCGCGGAGTCGGCGGCGTATCTGCACGTGTGGCAGGTCAGCGTCCACATGCTCGGGGTGCGCGACGAGTACATCCCGGCCACCTGGGACGCGGCCGACGCCCAGTCCAAGCAGGTCCTCGACCCGATCCTGACCTCCACGAGGGAAGGCGTCGAGCTGACCGACATCCTGCTGAACCAACTGGCCGAGCAGACCAGCCCCGGCAGCATCGACCGCCCACTCGTCAACGCGTTCGCCCGGTATCTGGTCGGCGACCGGGTCGCGGACCTCGACGCCATCCCGGAGGAGAAGTTCTGGCTGAAGACGATCGAGCTCGTCTGGCCGCCGCTCGTCGCCTTCCGGGAGGGACTGCTGCCGCTGCCGCTGGTGCCGCCGCTGGCCTGGACGATCGACGAGGCGGTCCGCCAGTACGTCCTGTGGTTCCTCACCAAGGGCAAGGGCACCACGATCAGCCTGCCCGACACCAACCGCCCCGGCTCCAGCTGAAACGCGGCGGCGCCGGCACAGGCCACCGCCCCCTCACGGGACGCGTCGAGCAGCACTCAGACAGCGCTCGAACACCATTCGGGCAGGATCCAAGGAGGAGTTCAAAGCGATGAACGGGTTCGACAGGCGCACGATGTTGAAGGCAGGAGGGGCCCTGGGGGCCCTCGGGGCACTGGGCCTGGCCACGCCGGCCAATGCCCGGTCGCTGTGGACGTGGGCGCCGGGCATGTCGGTGGCGGGCTCCGGAGCGGGCATCGACCCGCAGTGGGTGTGGGACGAGGAGGCCGACCCCGTCCTCGCGGCCGTCCTCGACCGCGGCGGCATCTCCGCGATCAACGACCAACTGGCCACCTGGACACGCAACGACCAGGCGCCACCCGCCGGACTCCCCGCGGACCTCAGGGAGTTCATGAACCAGGCCCGCCGACTGCCGTCCTGGGCGGACCGGGACAAGCTCGACCGCGCTTCCAGGATCAACACCAAGAAGGGCATCTACATCGGGGCGCTCTACGGTCTCGGCAGCGGCCTGCTGAGCACCGCCATCCCCCGCGAGTCGCGCGCCGTCTATTACTCCAAAGGCGGCGCCGACATGAAGGACCGCATCGCCAAGACGGCGAAACTCGGGTACGACATCGGCGCCCCTGACGCCTATCTGCCGCAGGGCTCGATGATCGTGACCGCGGTGAAGACCCGGATGGTCCACGCGGCCGTACGGCACCTGCTGCCGCAGTCCCCGGACTGGACCCGCACCAGCGGCGGCCAGACGATACCGATCGCCCAGGCGGACATCCTGGTCACCTGGCACAGCCTCGCCACGCTTGTCATGCGCAAGATGAAAGAGTGGGGTGTCCGGGTCAGCGCCGCCGACGCCGAGGCGTACCTGCACGTGTGGCAGGTCAGCGCGCACATGCTCGGGGTGCGCGACGAGTACATCCCGGCCACCTGGGACGCCGCCGACGCCCAGTCCAAGCAGCTCCTCGACCCGGTGCTGGCCTCCACCGCCGAGGGAAAGGCGCTGACCGAGGTCCTCCTCGACATCGTGGCCGAACTCGACCTGGGTCTGACCCGGCCCCTGATCAGCGCGTTCTCGCGGTACACGCTCGGCGACCGGGTGGGCGACATGATCGGCCTCTCCAAGGAGCCGATCCTCGAACCGCTGATCGCGACCGCCTGGCCGCTCCTGGTGGCCTTCCGCGAGGGCCTGATCCCCCTGCCCGGGATCCCCGCGGTCCTGTGGACCCTGGAGGAGGCCCTCCGGCAGTTCGTCCTGTTCTTCCTCAACGAGGCGCGGCCGATCTCCATCACGATCCCGGACATGAACCGCCCCTCCTGAACGGCGTCTCCAGCACGACCTCCCCCGAACGCACCGACATCCCGGCGCCGCGACCGCGCACGGACCACGACCGCTGCCAGGGGCGAGAGTCCGCCCACCCCCGCGCCCCTGGCAGCCCTTCCCGGCAGACCCCACCACCCGGAACCGAGCCGCACATGAGGACAGAGACGAGACCGACGGGACCGGCGACGCCCGGACCCGTCCGAGGAGGCCGCCGATGAACGACGCCGACCGTGAGCCCCGGCCGGACACCGCCGCCGGCCCCGCCCCGGGCCGGCGGCGGTTCCTCGGCTACGTACTGGCGGCACCCACGCTGGTGACCGCCGCCGAACTGCTGCCCGCCCCGCCCGCCTCGGCCGGAGTCCCCCCGGCCGGGACCGCCGCGCCCGCCGTCCCCTCCGCGGCCCCTCCCCCGGCGGACATCACCGAGGTGGTCGACCTGAACGACCTGATGACCCTGGCGACCGTGCCGACCGCCGGCCTCATCACGGTCCAGGTCGACCAGGACGGCACGGTCTCCTTCGCGTTGCCGCGGGCGGAGGTGGGTCAGGGCATCAGCACCTCGACCGCCATGCTGATCGCCGAGGAGATGGACGTACCCCTCGACCGGGTACGGATCACCCTGGCCGACGCCCGGCCGGAACTCGTCTTCAACCAGCTCACCGGCGCGTCCAACACGACCGTCTCGACGTACACCCCGGTCAGGGTCGCCGCCGCCGTCGCGCGGGCGCGGCTGCTGGCGGCGGCCGCGGCCCGGTTCGGCGTCCCCGTCGGCGAACTCACCGTGAAAGCGGGGGTCGTCACCGGGCCCGGGGGCAGGAGCGCGGCCATCGGCGACCTGGCCGTGAAAGCCGCGGCCGTACGGACGGAGCAGGTCACCGCCGAGCTGAAGACGCCCGCGCAGTTCAGCGTCATCGGCACTCCGCGAGGCCGTCTCGACGCCCTCGACGCGGTCACCGGGCGCAAGAAGTTCACCATGGACCTCGCCGTCCCGGGTGCCGCCCCGACCATGGTGTGCCGTCCGCCGACGATCAACGGCAAGGTCCGCTCGGTGGCCAACGCCGACGCGGTCCTCGCCATGCCCGGAGTCACCGACGTCACCGTCATCTCCACCGGCGTGGCGGTACGCGCCCGCACCTTCGGCCAGTGCATCGACGCCGTACGCGCGCTGAACGTGTCCTGGAGGCCCGGCACCGCGGAGGGCAAGTCCGACGCGTCCGTGCTCAGGGAGCTGGAAGCGGCCGAACTGCCCATGGGACTGCCGTCGTTGACCCCGAGCGTGGAGGCGAAGTTCACCTTCCACTTCCGCGGCAACAGTGCGCTGGAGACCAACTGCGCCATCGCCGACGTACGGCCCGGCAGCGCCGAGATCTGGGCGAGCCTCAAATCGCCGATCGTCGCGAAGGAGGCGATCGCCGCCAGGCTCGGCCTGCCGCCGGGCGCGGTCACCGTGCACGTCACCCAGGGCGGCGGCTCCTTCGGGCGCAAGCTCTTCTTCGACGCCGCCCTGGAAGCCGTCGAGGTCTCCCGGAAGATCGGCAAGCCGGTCAAACTCATGTGGCACCGCGCCGACGACGCCCGTCAGGGGCGCGCCCACCCGATGGCCACCTCCCGGGTGCGCATCGACCACCTCGGCGACACCGTCCTCGGTTACCGGCAGCGGCACACGTCCGTCGCCACCGACCTCGGCCACGGTTTCGGGGAGGTCGTCACCGCACTGGCCGCGAAGCTGCCGGTGGCCGACCGCGCCTTCTCCGAGGTCTTCTTCCTGCTCTCCCAGTCGATGCCGTACGACTTCGGCACCGACAGCCGACTGCTGAGCGAGACGGACGACGGCTTCAACACGGGCAGCATGCGCAACGTCTACTCCCCCGACGCGACCTGCGCCCGTGAGCTCGTCATCGACAGACTGGCGTCGAGGACGGGCAGGGACCCCTACAGGTTCCGGCGCGCCTTCCTCAAGGACGACCGGTCCAGGGCCGTACTGGACAAGGTCGCCACGGCCGGGAGGTGGGGCCGGGCGATGCCGGACGGCACCGCGCAGGGCATCGCCTTCCACTCCGAGTACCACTCCGTCAGCGCGGTCCTCGTCGAGATCGACTGCCGCCCCGAGACCGTCGGCCGCCCCGTCCGCGACGGCGTGACCGGGCCGCGGGTGACCAAGGCCGTCTGCGCCGTGGACGTCGGACTCACCGTCAACCCCCGGGGTCTCGAGGCCCAGATGATGGGCTGCCTCATGGACGGCATCGCCCAGACCCTCACCGCCGGCCTGCACCTGCGCGACGGGTACTTCCTGGAGGCCAGCTGGGACAACTACTTCTACACCCGGCAGTGGAACACCCCGCCCGAGCTGGAGGTCATCGTCATGCCGACCAGCACGGGCGAACCCGGCGGCGCCGGGGAACTGGGCGTCGCCGCCTCGATGGCCGCGGTCGCCTGCGCGTACGGCCGCGCCACCGGCACCATGCCCACCTCGTTCCCCGTCAACCACGGCACGCTCTCGTTCGTGCCCAAGCCGACCGTGCCGCCGGTCCCCCAGTCGCCGACGGACGGCCTCGACCACGCGTACTGATCCGCCCGCCGGCCCGTCCACCGACGTGCCCGTCGCTGTGAGGAGCCCACCGTGCCCGAACACACATTCCGCCTGAACGGCCGACAGGTCACCGTCGACGTCCCCGACGACGTACGGCTGTTGTGGGTGCTGCGCGACGTCCTGGGGGTCACCGGCCCCAAGTACGGCTGTGCCATCAACGTCTGCAAGGCGTGCACCAGCCATCTCAACGGCAAGGCGGTCAACCCGTGCGCGATTCCGGTGGGGAGCGTGCGGCCGACCGACGAGGTCACCACGATCGAAGGGCTTCCGGCCACCGTGGGGGCGGACCTCCACCCGATGCAGCAGGCGTGGCTCGACCATGACGTGTCCCAGTGCGGCTACTGCCAGCCGGGCCAGATCATGGCTGCCGTCGCCGTCGTGCGCCGGGCCGCCGAGGAGGGGCGCGAGGTGACCGAGGCGGACCTCGACGGCATCCGCAACATCTGCCGTTGCGGCACCTACGTCCGCATCCGCGAAGCCATCAAGGACGGCGCCACGAGGATGCGGGGCACCGCGGACGTGACCGGAATCCGGCACGCGTGACGCGTACGGCGGGACCCGTCTCCGTGACGGGTCCCGCCGTCCGCGTCACGCGTCGCCAGCGCTTCGGCCTCCGGGTCCCGGGGCCGGGGGCCGATGCGCT
>NZ_JBHYPZ010000059.1:0-55652 GCF_042746485.1 Streptomyces sp. NPDC058751
GGTGGGTCGGGGCCGTGCCGGTACATCCGCCCGTCGCCGTTGGACGGAGATGTGGCTGTCGGTGGCGACGGGCATGTGATGTACCGGCACGGCCCCTCCCGCGCGTCGCCGGGTGCGGGTGCATCGTGGTGCCTGGCCATTCCGGTCCCGGACAATTCAGCCCCTCCGGCGTTTGAGGAGCGGGGTCTGGGGCGGAGCCCCTGGGACGATGGGGGTCCCCCCTGGTCGAGCGAAGCCGAGACCTTGGGGGAGGGTAGGGGCGGAGGGGGCGAAGGGAGCTGGGACCGGCACCCCGCGCCGGGGGGCGCACGCAAGGGAGCGGGGCCCGGTCGTGGTCGACCCGGCCCCGCTCCCTGGTGTCCCGCGCGGGAAAGCGCCCCTCAGCGGCCCACCGCCCGCTTCAGCGAGCGCGCCCTCCGGGCGACCCGGCGCACGGTCGCGTTGCGCGGGATGAAGGCGAGCTGGGCCGGGACCGCCCCGGGCAGCGCCAGCGAGGTCAGGCGCTTGCGCTTGAAGTAGCGCCAGGTGTCGTCGGTGAGACGGTTCGTCAGATAGTTCTCGGCGGCCGGACGCAGGTCCGGGTAGATCTTCGACTGCATGGCGAAGCCGACGGCCTTCAGCAGCCCCGTCAGGTCCGCCACGTCCATGCCGGGGCGCTGTGCGGTGACCGCCGCGCCGTCCGCGAGGTCGGGCAGCAGCGCGTCGACGATGGTCACCGGGACGCGGTTGCTGTTCTCGTACGGGGTGAGCCGGTCCAGCAGCGGGCCGGTGCCGACGCGGGCGACCGGCAGGCCGTACAGGGCGGACGCCGTGAGCAGTGCCGTGGAGAAGCAGCCGACGACCAGCGCGGGCCGCATCCGCTGGTAGAGCACCTCGGCCAGGACCGGGGTGTCGAGCACGGTGAGGTCGGCGCCGAGCTTCTCGGCCTCCTTCTCCAGCATCCGCGACCAGCGCGCCGGGGCCGAGGGGTGCGGCTTGAACACCACGCGGGTGTGGCCGAGCGCGAGGGCCCCCCTCAGCATCCGTACGTGGAGCTCCTCCTCCTCCTGGGCGGTGAGGATCTCCAGCGCCGAGAGGTACTGGCCGAGCAGCAGCGCCGGCTCGTCGACCGACGGCAACTCGTCCCCGGTGTCGACGAGTTCCGCGAGCACCTTCACGAACGCGTCAGTGGGCACGATCTGCGGCTCGACGCCGAACTCGGTGAGCAGCAGCGGCGTCAGACCCGGGACCAGGTCCAGATGGAGCAGCCGGGTCACCCGGGTGCCGACCAGCGGGTCGATCTTGTTGCGGGTGGGGCCGTAGCTCATCAGACCGTCGGCGTACACCGTGACGGGCGCGCCCGTGAAGATCTGGGAGACGCCGAGCGCCGGGTTGACCTGGATCGACTCCACGGCCAGCTCGACGTCGTCGTCGCCGAGGTGCCAGGCGAGCCGCAGATACCGCTCCCACAGGGGGACGTCGTCCGGCCGCGGGGCCCAGCCGCCCGGGTGGAAGGGGGAGATGGTCCCGTTCCAGGAGATGACGTCGTCGAAGCGGCCGCGCAGCCGCTCGAAGCCGGGCATCGCGTCCACGGCGGACGTCGTCTCCGGCGTCGCCGCGTTGTTGGAGACGAGCAGGATGCGCCGGTCGGCGGGCCCGAAGGCGTCGGTGTCGAGGGCCGCGGCGAGCGTGGCCGTGCCGTACAGCGTGGACGCCATGAAGATCTGGGTGGTCACGCGGCCACCCCCGCGGCGGACGCGGGCCGTCGGCGCAGCCGGCGCAGTCGGGTGGCGCGCTGGACGTCCATCGAGTCGAGTGCCTCGTCGAGCACGCCCTGGGGCATTCGGCGCAGCGCGACGGCACTCATGGACTTCAGTTTCCGTGCCACTGCCGGCTCGAACCTTTCGATGGATCCCAGGTGGTGGGAAATGATCGCGCAATACGTGCGCACTGCTTTGGGCAGGAGTTTTTCGGCCTCCCGGTCCTCGGCGGTTTCCGCCACGACCTGGTCGAACGCCCGAATGAAATCGAGTTGGCGAACGTCCCCGATCTGGGTGAGCGAGGAGGCGACGCCACGCCGGTAGAACACGCCGAGCAGGCCCACCGTGGCGAAGGATTCTGCCTCCCGGTGCAGCTTCCAGATCCACGGCCGGTCCTCGGCCGTGCGCAGCCCGTCGGTGAAGTGGAGCAACCCCCGGTCGACCAGCCGGCGGTGGTAGACGCCCGCCCAGGCGTAGGCGTAGTCGACCGAGGTGGACCGGTCGGAGGGGAGGATGGCGTCCCGGGGGTCCATGACGACCCCGCGGCGGCCGTGCGGGACACGGTGCACGCTGCGGGCCCGCGCCGTGCACTGGACGTGGTCCGTACGGACGAAGTCGCAGCCCAGATCCTCGATGGAGGAGACGAGTTGTTCGTAGTGTCCGGGGGCGAGCCAGTCGTCCCCGTCGAGGAACGTGAGGTACTCGCCACGCGCTCTGTCGATACCGGTGTTGCGGGCGGTGGCCAGTCCTCCGTTCTTCTCGTGTCTGACATACACCGCACCCGGGAGCTCGCGCTCCGCGCGCGCGAGGATGTCCGGTGTCTCGTCGCGCGAGCAGTCGTCGACGAGGATGAATTCGAAATCCTGCCGTGCGTTCGCACGCAGGCTCTTCAGGGTGTCGGGCGCATATTGCTGCACGTTGTAGAACGGCACGATGACGGAGAGCTTGACCACCCGTGTGACGTTAGGGGGCGGCCCGGCATTCGTCTTTACCGTTGGTGGGATGCAAGGTGAACGACGCGTGGCGGTACCGTGAACCACGTCGTTTTCTCGGCCGGTCCCGGGCCGATTCCCCATTCGTCGACGCGCTGTTAACCCTTTGTTGTATTCGGGTTGGGCCGCTCCTCGGAATGGCTTCCTAGCGTCTGGGACGTGCCAGCAAGTACTTCGAAGCCGCTGCGGGTGGCCGTCCTCGCGGATTCCGACACCAGGTGGAAATGGGGCTCGCTCACCGCGAACCGCATCTCCCCGGCCGAGTCGGACGTCCGCCTCGACGGATTCCTCCTGCGCGGCCGTGCCACCCCGACCGCCCGCCAGCTCGAAGAGGTCGGCGTCCGCGCGGACTCCCTCCGCGAGGTCACCGCCGTCGAGTTCCTGCGCGAGATGGGCAGGGAGGACCGCGTCTACGACGTGGTCGTCCTCGCCCTGGTCGGCGGTGCCGTCCAGGCGGTCCTGCACGGCCTGTCCCGCGCCTGGGACGGCCGGGCGAAGCGCCCCCTGGTCGTCACCGGCTACGTCGGCGTCGTCTACGAGAAGCTCGCCGACGGGCTGCTCCTGCGGCACGGCGCGGACCTCGTCCTCGCCAACTCCCGCCAGGACGCGGACCGTTTCCGGGCCGTGTACGAGGGCGTGGGCGCGGACGCCGGTTCGGTGACCGAGGTCGCGCTGCCCTTCCTCGGCGGGGACGCGTACACGGAGCGCGACCCGTCCGCGGAGCGGGGGCGCGGGCCCTGCACGGTCGTCTTCGCCGCCCAGCCCTCCGTACCGGAGAGCCGCAAGGACCGTACGTACCTGCTGGACCGGCTCATCGGCCACGCGCGGCTGCACCCGGACCGCGAGGTCCTGCTCAAGCTGCGCTCCAAGCCGGGCGAACACACCACGCACATCGAGGAGCTGCCGTACCAGAAGCTGGTGCAGAAGGCGGACCCGCCGGCCAACTTCCGTCTGGTGTACGGGCACATGGGTGAGGTCCTCGACCGCACCGACCTGCTCGTCACCGTCAGCTCCACCGCCGCCCTGGAATCCCTGCACCGGCGCATCCCCACCGTCGTCCTGACCGACCTCGGGGTGCGCGAGGCGCTCGGCAACCACCACTTCGTGGGATCCGGCTGCCTCGCCTCCTGGGACCAGCTCGACGCGGGACACCGGCCGGTGCCCGACCCCGGGTGGGTGGCCCGCCAAGGCGTGGCCGCCGACGGATCGTACGAGACCGCCTTCGACGCGGCCCGGCGGCGCATCACCGAACTCCTCGCCGTCGACGGGCTGCCGCCCCTCGCCCCCTACTACACCCCCGTCACCGCGCCCGGCTACCTGCCCGGCATCCTCGCCCGCCACCACCTCGGCCCGGACGGCAGCCCGCTGCCCGGCGCCCCGGCGGCGGACCGGGAACCCAGCCCCGTACGGCAGTTCGTGCGCAAGGCCGCCCGCGGCGCCTACCGCCACGGCGTCCAGCGCGTGGCACCGGTGATCCGGCGGATGGGCGAACTGTGAGCACCCCGGCGGCGGCCTCCCCGCCGCCCCTCGCCCCCACGCCTCCCTCAGCTCCCTCGTCAAGGAGAAGCGCATGACCAACTCGGAAGCGGGCCGGCCCGCGCCGGTGCGCCGCGTGCTCGCGGTGATCCCCGCGCGCGGCGGCTCCAAGGGCGTGCCCGCCAAGAACCTCCTGCCCGTGGGCGGTGTGCCGCTGGTGGCCCGCGCGGTGCGCGAGTGCCGCGCCGCCCGCCTCGTGACGGACGTCGTCGTCTCCACCGACGACCAGGCCATCGCCGCGGCCGCCCGCCAGGCCGGCGCCGAGGTCGTGCTGCGCCCCGCCGCCATCGCCGGGGACACCGCCACCTCCGAGGCCGCCGTCCTGCACGCCATGGACACCCACGAGGCGCTGCACGGCTCCCCGGTCGACGTGGTGCTGCTCGTGCAGTGCACCAGCCCGTTCATCGTCCGCGAGGACGTGGACGGCGTCGTGGACGCGATCGTCGCGAACGGCGCCGACACGGCGCTGACCGTGGCCGCCTTCCACGGCTTCGTGTGGCGCGACGGGGACGACGAGCCCACGGCCGCGGTGACCGCGGGGACCGGCCGCGCGGCGGTCGACGGCCGGTCCGGCGTCCTGGTCGCCGACACCGCCACCAGCGGCGGCTACGGCGTCAACCACGACAAGTCCTTCCGGCCGCGCCGCCAGGACCGCCCCCAGGACCTCCTGGAGACCGGTGCCGTCTACGCCATGGAGGCCACCGGCTTCCGCGAGGCCAGGCACCGCTTCTTCGGCCGCACCGAACTCGTGCGCACCGACCCGGCCCGCGTGCTGGAGATCGACGACCCGCACGACCTCGCCCGCGCCCGGGCCCTCGCGCCGCTCTTCGACGCGACGAGGCCCGGCTCCCTCCCGACCGCCGACGACATCGACGCGGTCGTCCTCGACTTCGACGGCACCCAGACCGACGACAGGGTGCTGATCGACTCCGACGGACGGGAGTTCGTCTCCGTGCACCGCGGGGACGGCCTCGGCATCGCAGCCCTCCGCAGGAGCGGTCTGAAGATGCTGATCCTGTCCTCGGAACAGAACCCGGTCGTCGCCGCCCGGGCCCGGAAGCTCAAGCTCCCGGTCCTGCACGGCATCGACCGGAAAGACCTCGCGCTGAAGCAGTGGTGCGAGGAACAGGGCATCGCGCCCGAGCGCGTGCTCTACGTCGGCAACGACGTCAACGACCTCCCCTGCTTCGCCCTCGTGGGCTGGCCGGTGGCGGTCGCGAGCGCCCACGACGTCGTGCGCGGCGCCGCACGCGCGGTCACCACCGTCCCCGGCGGCGACGGCGCGATCCGAGAGATCGCCAGCTGGATCCTCGGCCCTTCTCTCGACTCCCTCGACAAGTAAGGAACTTCCCCACCATGAGCACCAACTCCCGTATGCGCCAGTTCGGTTCGAAGACCGCCGGTCCCGGCCGCCCCGTCTACGTCGTGGGTGAGATCGGCATCAACCACAACGGCGAGCTGGAGAACGCCTTCAAGCTCATCGACGCGGCCGCCGAGGCCGGCTGCGACGCCGTCAAGTTCCAGAAGCGCACCCCGGAGATCTGCACCCCGCGCGACCAGTGGGACATCGAGCGCGACACCCCCTGGGGCCGCATGACCTACATCGACTACCGCCACCGCGTGGAGTTCGGCGAGGACGAGTACCGCCGGATCGACGAGTACTCCAAGGAGAAGGGCATCGACTGGTTCGCCTCCCCGTGGGACACCGAGGCCGTCGCCTTCCTGGAGAAGTTCGACGTCCCGGCTCACAAGGTGGCCTCCGCCTCGCTGACCGACGACGAGCTGCTGCGCGCCCTGCGCGCCACCGGCCGCACCGTCATCCTCTCCACCGGCATGTCGACGCCGAAGCAGATCCGCCACGCGGTCGAGGTCCTCGGCAGCGACAACATCCTGATGTGCCACGCCACGTCGACCTACCCGGCGCAGGCGGAGGAGCTCAACCTCCGGGTCATCAACACCCTGCAGGCCGAGTACCCGAACGTCCCGATCGGCTACTCCGGCCACGAGACGGGCCTGCAGACCACGCTCGCCGCGGTCGCCCTCGGCGCCGCCTTCGTCGAGCGCCACATCACCCTGGACCGCGCGATGTGGGGCTCCGACCAGGCCGCCTCCGTCGAGCCGCAGGGCCTGACCCGCCTCGTCCGCGACATCCGCACCATCGAGGCCTCCCTCGGCGACGGCGTCAAGAAGGTCTACGACTCCGAACTCGGCCCGATGAAGAAGCTGCGCCGCGTCACGGGCGTCGTCGCCGAGGCCGAGATCGCCGCGGCCGCGGGCGAGCCCGTCTCGGTCTGAACGCCCTGAATCCCTTACGACGGGACGGTCGTACGTCGATGAGCCCCCGCGCCGGTTCCGCCGGCCCCGCCACTCTCGCCTTCGTCGAGAGCCCGGTACAGCTCCTGAACGTGCTGGAGTGGGCGCACGCCCACGACGGTGCGGCGCCCGGCGCGGGACTCACCCTCGTCGTCCTGTCCCCCAACGACCCGATGACCCGCGGCCAGCTCCGCCGGATGGCGGAACTCGCCCGCGACGAGGGTCACACGGTCCGCTGGGAGGAGGCGCGCGGCGGCACCACGGCCCCCTTCCGCACCATCGGGGGACTGGCCCCGCTGCTGCGCCGCGCCCGGCGGATCGTCATGGGGGACCCGTTCTCCCGTTACGTGCAGCTCCTGCTGACCATCACCAGGGCGCGCGACCTGGTCGTGGTCGACGACGGCACGGCGACGATGGAGTTCGTCGCCCAGCTCGCCCGCGGTGAGCGCCTGGTGCGCTGGCACCGGCGCGGCGGCCGCCCCGGCCCGCGGGACGTGATCTTCGCCCCCGTGTCCGCCTCGGCCCGCCGCAGGCTGACGCCCAGCGGCCGCCGCACGGTCGAGGTCTTCTCCTCGATGCCGATCGAATCGGCGCCGGAGGGGGTCACGGTCACCGCCAACGCGTTCTCCTGGACCCGGGAGCGGTTCGGCCCGCCGCGCCTCACCAAGGGCGCGGACCTGGTCGGCACCTCGCTCGTCGAGACGGGCGTGGTCGATCCGGACCGCTATCTGGAAGCCGTCCGCGCGCTGGCGAAGGCGCACGGCGCGGACCGCTACTTCGCGCACCGCCGCGAGAGCGCGGACAAACTGCACCGGCTGGCCGCCGGGACGGGCCTGGAGATCGTCCGCCCCGACCTGCCGCTCGAACTGATCGCCCGGCGCGGCCCCATAGGCCGTACCATCCTGAGCTTCCCGTCGACGGTCGTCCACACGCTGCCGCTCGCCCTGGCCGGCACCGAGGTGCGGGTCGCGGTCTGCGACATCGACCCGGCCTGGCTGACGGAGAACGCCTCGCCGAGGGCCCAGGGCTTCCTGTCCGGGGTCACCGGGACGGCCCGCGACGTCCACCGCCTCTCGACGGCCTCCGGCGGCTAGAGCCTGTCCGCGGGCTTCGTCCGCCGGTGGGGCCCGGCGCGCCCCGGTGGTGCGGCGGGCGGCGCCCGCCCCGGCGCGCTTCCGCCCGTCCCGCCGCGCCGCCGTCCCGTCGGACGGGACTTCCCCGGCCCGCCCGGAGGCGGCCCCCGTCACGGAACGTGCCCCGGGTGTCGCGAGCCGGCGCCGGATCCGGGACCCGGATGCGGTGGTGTGAGACCGTGGAGACCATGAAGGGGAACGGACCCGGAGACCCCGGGCGTTCCCGGTGCACATCGGCGGACACCGCCCGCCGAGTCGGATCACAGCCGGTCACCCGCGCCCGTTCAAGATCCAAACGCCCGGAGAGCCGGGCGAGTCTACCCATCCTCGTAGCCGGCCATGCACCACACGGTCAGATTTTCTTCCCCTAACGGGCTGAACTTTTGTTGATCGTGGGTCAGTTGGCCGCCCGGTCGTCCTACCCTTCAAAGGGTGAACCAACTGATGTCCCGAGAGTCCGAGGCCGATCTCCCCGGGGAGCCGTTGCTCCCGGGCGCGCTGCCCGAGGCACTGCGCTCCGAACTCGTGGCGTTCCGCCGCGACTTGCACATGCACCCGGAACTCGGCAACCAGGAGTTCCGCACCACCGCGGCGATCAAGGCACGCCTGGAGCAGGCGGGCCTCGAGCCGCGGGTCCTCTCCATGGGCACCGGCCTCATCTGTGACATCGGGGACGCGGACGACGTACGCCCCATGCTGGCGCTGCGCGCCGACATCGACGCGCTGCCCATTCCGGACACGAAGAGTGACTGCGCGTACCGCTCGACCGTGCCCGACCGCGCCCACGCCTGCGGCCACGACGTCCACACCACGGTCGTGCTCGGCGCCGGTCTCGTCCTCGCCGACCTGCACGCCCGGGGCCTGCTGCCCCGGCGCGTCCGGCTGATCTTCCAGCCGGCGGAGGAGGTGCTGCCCGGCGGCGCCCCGGACGCGATCGAGTCGGGCGTGCTCGAAGGGGTCGGACGGATCGTCGGCGTGCACTGCGACCCGAGGGTCGACGCGGGGCGCATCGGACTGCGGCACGGCCCCATCACCTCGGCGTGCGACCGGCTCGAAGTGTCACTCGACGGCGCGGGCGGCCACACCGCGCGCCCCCACCTCACCACCGACCTCGTCACCGCCGCCGCGCGGGTCGTGACCGACGTGCCGGCGCTGGTCGCCCGGCGCGTGGACGCCCGCAGCGGGCTCGCGGTGACCTGGGGACGCATCGAGTCGGGCCACGCCTGCAACGTGATCCCCCAGCACGCCGAACTGTCCGGGACGATCCGCTGCCTGGACCTCGAGGCGTGGCGGGCCGCACCCGACCTCGTCCACGCGGCCATCGACGAGATCGCGAACCTCTACCGCGCCAAGTCCGAGATCAACTACGTCCGGGGCGTCCCGCCGGTCGTCAACGACCCGGTCGTCACCGAACTGCTCCGCGAGGCCATGACCGCCCGGCGCGGCGCGCACTCCATCGAGGACACCGAGCAGAGCCTCGGCGGCGAGGACTTCTCCTGGTACCTGGAGCACGTGCCCGGCGCGATGGCCCGGCTCGGAGTGCGGCGCCCCGGCGACCGCGTCACCCGCGACCTGCACCGGGGCGACTTCGACGCCGACGAGCACGCGATCACGGTCGGCGTCGAGATGTTCACCGCCGCGGCCCTCCTGGACCAGCAGCCTGCCTAGGGACTGTCCGGCCGGTGGTCCTCCCGGGGACTTGTCCGGCCGGCGGTCCTCCCGGTCCTCCCGGTGTCGCGGCACCGGCGTCCGCCGCGGCACCAGGGTGTCGGCGGGCGCCGGACACGGCCGGGTGAACTCCGGTCGCGCCCTCCACACCCCGGCAGTAGCGTGGGCGGCAGTTGTTCGACAACAGTCACTTCGTGGAGCAGGGGCCACCCGTTCCGTCACGTCGGATCCGTTCGCCGGAACCGCCGCGTGAGGGGCCGTCAGGTCACTGCATCCCCGAACACACCTTTCGGCCGGGTGGTTCACAGGGACGTAACCGGCCATCGGCACGAATGGATAACGGCCAGGCGGAACCCCGTTCCCTGGACGGTCTACGCGCGTTAATGTGCGCCGAACTCAGCACCCACTGCGGGGCTTTGGAGAATGGGGAACTTCAGATGCGTCGGATAGCCAGCCTGACCCGCATCGCGGTGGGGGTCGCGTCGCTCGCACTCGCCGCCACCGCCTGCGGCGGCACCAGCAGCGAGAGCAACAGCAGCAGCAGCGAGAGCGGCGGCGACAAGGGTCTCGCCATCGCGTACGACGTCGGCGGCAAGGGCGACCAGTCCTTCAACGACGCCGCGTACGCGGGTCTGGAGAAGGCGAAGAAGGAGTTCGGCTACCAGACGGCCGACATCGAGCCCAACGAGGGCGAGACGGACGCCGACAAGGAGCAGCGCCTGGTCTCGCTGGCCAAGCAGGGCTACAACCCGGTCATCGGCGTCGGCTTCGCCTACGGCCCCGCGATGGAGCAGGCCGCCGCGAAGTACCCGGACACCACCTTCGGCATCGTGGACTCGGTCGTCGAGGGCAAGAACGTCGCCTCCCTGGTCTTCGCCGAGCAGGAGTCCTCGTACCTGGCCGGTGTCGCGGCCGCCAAGGCCACCAAGAGCAACACGGTCGGCTTCATCGGCGGTGTGGACGTCCCGCTGATCCACAAGTTCGAGGCCGGCTACACGCAGGGCGTCAAGGACACCAAGCCCAGCGTGAAGGTCCTCTCGCAGTACCTGACGCAGACCGCCGAGGAGGGTGGCTTCTCCAGCCCCGACAAGGGCAAGGCCGCCGCCGAGGGCCAGATCGAGAAGGGCGCGGACGTCCTGTACGCCGCCGCCGGCCTCTCCGGCCAGGGTGTCATCGAGGCCGCCTCCAAGGCGGGCGTGTGGGCGATCGGCGTCGACTCCGACCAGTACAAGCAGGAAGCGCTGGCGGCGTACAAGGACAAGATCCTCACCTCCGCGCTCAAGGACGTCGGCGGCGCGGTCTACACGCTGTCCAAGTCGGTCCACGACGACAAGCCGCTGACCGGCACGCAGACCTTCGACCTCAAGGTGAACGGTGTCGGCCTCGCCGACAGCAACCCGAAGATGGCGGAGGTCCCCGGTCTCACCGAGGCCGTGGACAAGGCCAAGGCGGCCATCATCGCCGGCGACATCAAGGTCAAGACCTCTTAGGTCACCCGGACGGCGGCGGGCCCGGCCCGCCGCCACGCCGAAGCGGCGGGACACGATCGAAGTACCGCCGAACGGGCGGGCGCCCCAGGTGCCCGCCCGTTCCGCCGTCCGCACAGAAGGTCACCCTCCGCCACCTTTTCCCTGCGGTCGGCGCGTCCCGGGCCCGTGGACGAGTGGCGTCGAGCACAGCCGGATAACAAGGTGGACAGAAGGGGTTTTCTCGTAGGTCTACGCGCGTTAATCTGCGGCGAAGCCAGCGCCGAAGCTGAACCGTCGGGCGCTGTACGACAGGAGCACATGTAATGCGCCGGGTTACCCGCATCGCGCTCGCAGGCACTGCGACCGCCTCTCTCGCCCTCGCTCTGTCCGCCTGTGGCGGCACCTCGACCTCCTCCTCGGCCTCCTCGGACGACAAGGGCGGCAACAAGGGCCTCGCCATCGCGTACGACGTCGGCGGCAAGGGCGACCAGTCCTTCAACGACGCCGCGTACGAGGGCCTGATGAAGGCCAAGGGCGAGTTCAAGTACGACACCGCCGACGTCGAGCCCACCGAGGGCGAGACGGACGCGGACAAGGAGCAGCGCCTGGTCTCGCTGGCCAAGCAGGGCTTCAACCCGGTCATCGGCGTCGGCTTCGCCTACGGCCCGGCCGTCAAGGCCGCCGCGGAGAAGTTCCCGAACACCACCTTCGGCATCGTCGACGACTCCTCCGTCGAGGCGAAGAACGTCGCGGACCTGGTCTTCTCCGAGCAGGAGGCCTCCTACCTCGCCGGCGTCGCGGCCGCCAAGGCCACCAAGACCGACACGGTCGGCTTCATCGGCGGTGTGGACGTCCCGCTGATCCACAAGTTCGCGGCGGGCTTCGAGCAGGGCGTCAAGGACACCAAGCCCGGCGTCAAGGTCCTCTCGCAGTACCTCACCCAGACCGCCCAGGAGGGTGGCTTCTCCAGCCCGGACAAGGGCAAGGCCGCCGCCGAGGGCCAGATCGAGAAGAAGGCCGACGTCGTCTACGCCGCGGCCGGTCTCTCCGGTCAGGGTGTCATCGAGGCCGCCGCCGCCGAGAAGGTCCTGGCCATCGGTGTCGACTCGGACCAGTACAAGCAGGAAGCGCTGGCCAAGTACAAGGACTCGATCCTGACCTCCGCGACCAAGGATGTCGCCAAGGCGGTCTACACCCTGGCGAAGTCGGTCGAGGACGGAAAGCCCGAGAGCGGTATCGTTCGGGGCGATCTGAAGTCCGGTGAGGTCGGCCTGGCCGACTCCAACCCGGCCTTCAAGAACAACGCCGCGATCCAGGACGCCGTCAAGGCCGCCCAGGAGAAGATCATCAGCGGTGCGATCAAGGTCAAGACCAGCTGACGAGAGTTACCTCAGGAGCAGCCAATGCGGTCCCGGGGAAGTTCGGGCAAGTCTTCGTGCCGGCCGGCACGGAAAGGTGCCCGTCCTGCCCCGGAGCCGCTTGGTAACCGCGGGGTTACGTCCGCTCAACGGGATACGAGGAGTCTTGCTCCACGTATCCCGTTCTCGCGGCCCGTGGCCCCTTTCGTTGCCGTAGGGGCGCTACGCGCGTAGACGACCCCCTTTCCCTCAGGAGAGTGCGCCATCAACGCGTCCAGCAGCCCTCCGGCCGGCGCGGTCGACAGTCAGGCGACCGCTGTCGAACTCGCCGGGATCACGAAGCGATTCCCCGGCGTCGTGGCCAACCACGACATCCACCTCAGCGTCCGCAAGGGCACCGTGCACGCCCTCGTCGGCGAGAACGGCGCCGGCAAGTCGACGCTGATGAAGATTCTCTACGGCATGCAGAAGCCGGACGAGGGCACCATCGCCGTCGACGGCGAACAGGTCACCTTCTCGTCGCCGGGCGAGGCCATCGCCCGCGGCATCGGCATGGTCCACCAGCACTTCATGCTGGCCGACAACCTCACCGTCCTGGAGAACGTCACCCTCGGCAGCGAGAAGCTGTACGGGATCGGCGCCAAGGCCCGCCGCAAGATCCTGGAGATCTCCGACCGCTACGGCCTCGGGGTCCGCCCCGACGTCCTGGTCGAGGAGCTCGGCGTCGCCGAACGGCAGCGCGTGGAGATCCTCAAGGTCCTCTTCCGCGGTGCCCGCATCCTGATCCTGGACGAGCCCACCGCCGTCCTCGTGCCGCAGGAGGTCGACGCGCTCTTCGACAACCTCCGCGAGCTCAAGGCCGAGGGCCTGTCGGTCATCTTCATCTCGCACAAGCTGGGCGAGGTCCTCTCGGTCGCCGACGACATCACGGTCATCCGGCGCGGTACGACGGTCGGCACCGCCGTGCCCTCCGAGACGACCCCGCGTCAGCTCGCCGAGCTGATGGTCGGCAGCGAACTGCCCACGCCGGAGACCTCCGAGTCGACCGTCACCGACCGGGCCGTGATCGAGGTCGAGGACCTGGTCGTCTTCGCCAAGGGCTCGGTCTCGATGGGCAAGGGCTCCGCGGCCCTGCTCATGGACGAGGTGGAGCGCGGCGCCGTACGCCTCGTCCTCGACCACGTCTCCTTCACCATCCACGCCGGTGAGGTCATGGGCATCGCGGGTGTCGAGGGCAACGGCCAGACCGAGCTCATCGACGCGCTGATCGGCCTGAAGGCCGCCGACTCCGGCGCCGTCCGCTTCATGGGCGAGGACGTCACCGGGATGTCCACCCGCAAGCGCCGCGAGAACGGCATCGGCTACATCCCCGAGGACCGCCACCGCCACGGCCTCCTCCTGGAGTCTCCCCTCTGGGAGAACCGCATCCTCGGCCACGTCACCGAGAAGCCCAACGCCAAGGGTGTCTGGATCGACATCAAGGGCGCCCAGGAGGACACCCGCCGCATCGTCGAGGAGTACGACGTGCGCACCCCCGGCATCGACGTCACCGCGGCCTCCCTGTCCGGCGGCAACCAGCAGAAGCTGATCGTCGGCCGCGAGATGAGCCACAAGCCGAAGTTCCTGATCGCCGCCCACCCCACCCGTGGTGTGGACGTCGGCGCGCAGGCGCAGATCTGGGACCAGATCCGCTCGGCACGCCGTGAAGGACTCGCCGTTCTGCTGATCTCCGCGGACCTGGACGAACTCATCGGCCTGTCCGACACGCTCCGGGTGATCTACAACGGCAAGCTGGTCGCGGACGCGGACCCGGCCACGATCACCCCGGAGGAGCTCGGCTCGGCCATGACCGGTGCCGC
This sequence comes from Streptomyces sp. NPDC058751, assembly GCF_042746485.1. Lineage (NCBI taxonomy): Bacteria > Bacillati > Actinomycetota > Actinomycetes > Kitasatosporales > Streptomycetaceae > Streptomyces > Streptomyces sp. NPDC058751. The sequence goes on from NZ_JBHYPZ010000059.1 coordinate 14,068, forward strand.
CTCCGGACACCTGGAGAACGAGGAGCTCGCCGAAGCGGCCGAGCTCGAAGAGCCCACCGAGAACCCGGCCGACGCCCCGGAAGACGAGGCCCGCTGATGAAGAAGTTCGACAAGGAGCGCCTGCTCCTCGCGGTGGCCGGACCGGTCATCGCGCTCGTCGTCGCCGTGGCGCTGACCTCGATCGTGCTGCTCGCCTCGGGCAAGAGCCCGTTCGAGCCGTATTCGATCATGTTCGAGCAGGCAACGTACTCCGACATCCAGGTCCTGATCATCAACCAGGCCTCGCTGTACTACATCGCGGCGCTGGCGGTGGCCATCGGCTTCCGGATGAACCTGTTCAACATCGGTGTCGACGGCCAGTACCAGCTCGCCGCCATGATGGCCGCGGTCGTCGGCGCGCACGTCGCCCTGCCGGCCGCGCTCCAGGTCCCGCTGCTGATGATCACCGCGATCTGCACCGGTGCCTTCTGGGCCGGCATCGCCGGTGTCCTCAAGGTCACCCGCGGGGTCAGCGAGGTCGTCGCGACGATCATGCTGAACGCGATCGCGACCTCCGTCATCGCCTACCTCTGGCTGCCCGACGTCTTCGGCGTCAAGGTCGGCAACAACAACACCACCGGCGAGATGCACGAGTCCGGCTGGATCCCCGGCTTCAGCATGGGCGACGCGGGCGAGATCTACGGCCTGGTCGTCCTCGCGGTGGTCCTCGGCATCGGCTACTGGATCGTCCTCAACCGCACCCGCTTCGGCTTCGACCTGCGCGCCTCCGGCGCCTCCGAGTCCGCCGCCGCGGCCAGCGGTGTCGACCCCAAGCGCATGGTGCTCACCGCCATGCTGCTCTCCGGCGGCATCGCCGGCCTCGCGGGTCTGCCGATCCTCCTCGGCGACACCCACACGTACAGCCTGAACTTCCCGACCGGCATCGGCTTCCTCGGCATCGGCATCGCGCTGCTCGGCCGCAACAGCCCCGTCGGCATCGCCTTCGCGGCCCTGCTGTGGGCCTGGCTCGACAAGGCCTCGCCCGAGCTGGACTTCCACGGGTACGACAAGGAGATCGCGGTCATCATGCAGGGCCTGATCGTGATCGCCGTCGTCGTCTCCTACGAGTCCGTGCGCGAGTGGGGTCTGCGCCGCCAGCAGCGCCGCGTCGGCGCCGAACTCGCCGCGGGCAACGTCCTCGGCGGAAACGACAACACCGAGAAGGAGGTGGCGGGCCGATGACCACCGCGACCGACGTCAACCAGCCCACAGCGCAGCCCGCGGCTCCGAGCGGCCGCCGGATGTCGCTCCCCGTCCTCCTGCTGGTGATCGCGGGCGCCCTGGCGCTGACCTCGATCGTCCGCATCATCACCGGCGCCGACGGCATCACCAACGTCAGCCAGATGTCGACCGCGCTCGAACTGGCCGTCCCGATCGGCCTGGCCGGTCTCGGCGGTCTGTGGGCCGAGCGCTCGGGCGTCGTCAACATCGGCCTCGAGGGCATGATGATCCTCGGCACCTGGTTCGGCGCCTGGGCCGGCTACCAGTGGGGCCCGTGGACCGGCGTCCTGATCGGCATCATCGGCGGCGCCGTCGGCGGTCTGCTCCACGCGATCATCACGGTCACCTTCAACGTCAACCACATCGTCTCCGGTGTGGCCATCAACATCCTCGCGCTCGGCGTCACCCGCTACCTCTCCCCGCTCGCCTTCGTGGGCGTCCAGGGCGGCTCGGCCAAGCAGTCCCCGCCGGTCGAGTCGCTCGGCCAGTTCACCGTGCCGGGGCTCTCCGACTGGCTCACCACCCTGAACTCCAAGGGCTGGTTCTTCGTCTCGGACATCGCGGGCCTGCTCGGCGGTCTGGTCACCGACGTCTCCTGGCTGACCCTGATCGCCATCGCGCTGATCCCCGGCACCTGGTGGGTCCTGTGGCGCACCCCGTTCGGTCTGCGCCTGCGGTCCTGCGGCGAGAACCCGGTCGCGTCCGAGTCGCTCGGCGTGAACGTCTACAAGTACAAGTACATCGCCGTCATCGTCTCCGGCGGCCTGGCCGGCCTCGGCGGTGTCTTCCTCTCCCTCGTCGCCAACCCCTTCTACCTGGAGGGCCAGACCGCGGGCCGCGGCTACATCGGTCTCGCGGCGATGATCTTCGGCAACTGGATGCCCGGCGGTCTCGCGCTCGGCGCCGGACTGTTCGGCTACACCGACAGCCTCAACCTGCGCGGCGGCTCCGAGAACGTCCACGCCCTGCTGCTGCTCGGCGCCATCCTGCTCGTGATCGGCGCGATCTGGCTCGCGGTCAAGAAGAAGTACGTCTCGGCCGCCATCACCGCGGTCATCGGCGTCCTCGTGTACCTCTGGTACGCCAACACCAACGAGGTGCCCAACCAGATCGTCTCCGCCACGCCGTACGTCATCACCCTCCTCGTCCTGTCCCTGTCGGCGCAGCGCCTGCGCATGCCGAAGGCGGACGGCCTGCCGTACCGGAAGGGACAGGGGAAGTGACGGCCGCCGTCGCGGGGTCCGCGGACGTCGACTGGGAGGAACTGAGGGAGGCGGCCCGTACGGCGATGACCCGCGCGTACGCCCCCTACTCGGACTTCCCCGTCGGTGCGGCGGCCCGCGTCGACGACGGCCGGATCGTCTCCGGCTGCAACGTCGAGAACGCCTCCTACGGCCTCGGCCTGTGCGCCGAATGCGGTCTGGTCTCCGAACTGCGGGCCACCGGAGGCGGCCGGCTGACGCACTTCACGTGTGTCGACGGACAGGGCGAGATCCTCGTCCCGTGCGGACGCTGCCGGCAGCTCCTGTTCGAGTTCGGCGGGGAGGAACTGATCCTGGAGACACCCCGGGGGCTCGTGCCCCTGTCCGAGATGTTGCCGCAGGCCTTCGGGCCGGGCCATCTCACCAAGTAACGCCCCGCGGCCCCTCCGACCGGCTGACGCCGGGGAGGGGCCGCTCATCTTCCGGAAGGAACGCCATGGCCATGGACGCCGTCTCCGTCATCCGTACCAAGCGGGACCGTGCCGAACTCAGCGACGCGCAGATCGACTGGGTCATCGACGCGTACACCCGCGGCGAGGTCGCCGACTACCAGATGGCCGCCCTCAACATGGCGATCCTGCTCAACGGCATGAACCGCCGTGAGATCGCCCGCTGGACGGCCGCGATGATCGCCTCGGGCGAGCGCATGGAGTTCTCCTCCCTGTCCCGCCCGACCGCCGACAAGCACTCCACGGGCGGCGTCGGTGACAAGATCACCCTCCCGCTGGCCCCGCTCGTCGCCGCCTGCGGTGCCGCGGTGCCCCAGCTCTCCGGACGCGGCCTCGGCCACACCGGCGGCACCCTGGACAAGCTGGAGTCGATCCCGGGCTGGCGCGCGCTGCTGTCCAACGAGGAGATGCTGCACGTCCTCGACACCACGGGCGCGGTCATCTGCGCGGCCGGCGACGGACTCGCCCCCGCGGACAAGAAGCTCTACGCGCTCCGCGACGTCACCGGCACGGTCGAGGCGATCCCGCTCATCGCCTCCTCCATCATGTCCAAGAAGATCGCCGAGGGCACCGGCTCGCTGGTCCTCGACGTGAAGGTCGGCACCGGCGCCTTCATGAAGACCATCGAGGACGCCCGCGAGCTGGCCTCCACCATGGTCGGCCTCGGCACCGACCACGGCGTGAGGACGGTCGCGCTCCTCACCGACATGTCGACGCCGCTCGGCCTGACCGCGGGCAACGCCCTGGAGGTCCGCGAGTCCGTCGAGGTCCTCGCCGGCGGCGGCCCCGCCGACGTCGTCGAGCTCACGATCGCCCTGGCGCGCGAGATGCTCGACGCGGCCGGGATCAAGGACGCCGACCCCGCGAAGGCGCTCGCCGACGGCTCCGCGATGGACGTGTGGCGCCGCATGATCGCCGCGCAGGGCGGCGACCCGGACGCCGCGCTGCCCACCGCCCGCGAGACGCACGTCGTCAGCGCCCCGGCCTCCGGCGTGCTGACCCGCCTCGACGCGTACGACGTCGGGATCGCCGCGTGGCGCCTGGGCGCCGGACGCGCCCGCAAGGAGGACCCGGTACAGGCGGGCGCGGGCGTCGAGCTGCACGCCAAGCCCGGTGACACGGTCACGGCGGGCCAGCCCCTCATGACCCTCCACACGGACACCCCGGACCGCTTCGAGTACGCGCTCCAGGCCGTCGAGGGCTCGTACGACATCGCCGGGGCCGGCACGGACTTCAAGGCCACCCCGATCGTGCTGGACCGCATCGCCTGACCCGCGGTTCCGTCGTTCGGGCGAACGGGGCCGGTGGACCTCCACCGGCCCCGTTCGGCATGCCCGCGATGAGTTCACGGGCGCCCGGCGGTCTATCGACCGTGGATTTCGTGAAACCGGACGTGCTCGTGCTGCTGGGCCTCGTCACCCGGGACGAGGTGCCCCGGCTCTGCGAGGCCGTCCGCGCTCTCCTCGGGGCGAGCGACGGCGGTGTCGTCGTCTGCGACGTCACGGCCCTCGGACCGCCCGGCCTCACCACCGTCGACGCGCTGGCCCGCATGGAACTGGCGGCCCGCCGGGCGGGAGGCCGCATCTGCCTGCACGGCCCGGACCAGGCACTTCGCTCCCTACTCGACCTCGTCGGCCTCCGCTTCGAGATCCGCGACCCCCACGGGCCCGCCCCCGCCCCGGGGCCCGGCGGTCCCGGCCCCCTCGGGACCGTCGAGACGGAGGGGGAGTCCGAAGAGCGGGAACCAGCGGGCCGTGTCCAGGAAGAAGTGGAACCCGGAGACACGGCCCTCTGAGATCTCCAGCACCTGAACCGACCAGGGGGTGTGGCCGCCCGCCTCCTCGTCCGGCTTGTACTGCGCGAAGCCGGGCAGGCCGTTGACCTCCACCGGGATCAGCCGTGAGCCGGCACAGGCGGCGCCCAGGGTCGTCATGAAGCCGGTGATGTCGTCCGTGCCGCGCAGCCACAGGTCGAACGGGGGCATCGTCATGACCGCGTCCTCGTGCAGGAGCGCCGTCAGGGCCGTCATGTCGTACCCCTCGAACGCCTCCACGTAGCGCTCCAGGAGCTTCTGCTGCTCCTCGTCGAGCGGGTCGGAGGTCGCGGCGTCCGCGCCCGGCCCGTTGTTCTCCGCGAGGGTGGCGCGGGCCCGCTGGAGCGCGCTGTTGACCGAGGCGACCGTCGTCCCGAGCAGTTCGGCGACCTCGCTCGCCCTCCACGCGAGGACCTCGCGCAGGATGAGGACCGCGCGCTGTTTGGGCGGGAGCTGCTGGAGGGCCGCCATGAAGGCCAGGCGCACGGACTCCTTGGCGACCGCGGCCTCCGCCGGATCGCCGGGCGTCGGCAGCACACGGCCGTCGGGCATCGGCTCCAGCCAGGTGTTGTCCGGGCGGGGGGTGAGCGCCGCCTGCGCCAGCGGCGAGGGTCCTGTGAGATCCATCGGACGAGCCCTTCTGTTGCCCGCGTTGAGCATGTCCAGGCAGACGTTCGTCGCGATCCGGTACAGCCAGGACCGCATCGAGGAGCGGCCCTCGAACGAGGCGTAGCCGCGCCAGGCCCGGACCATCGTGTCCTGCACCGCGTCCTCGGCCTCGAAGGACGAACCGAGCATGCGGTAGCAGTACCCGGTCAGTTCGACCCGGTGCTTCTCCAGCCGGACGTCCAGGTCCGTCGTCGTCGCCGTACCCTCACTCATCGCAATCCGCCCTTGTGGCCGTCTTCCCGGTTCGCGCACCGTCGCGCGGCACTTCGGAAGCTACTCCGGCCCACTGACAACGGTGTGCGGAGTGGGGAAAGCAGCAGGTCACGGGGGGTGCTCCGGAGAGGCCGGGGCCGGCCCCTCCGTGAGCCGGTCCCTCCGTGAGCCGGGACCTCAAGGGGCCGGGACCTCAGTGAGCCGGGGCCGGGGCCGGGGGGCGGTGGGCGGCGGTGCGGGCCGCGCGGGTGCCGAGCAGGGTGATCGAGACGACCCCGAGGACCGCGAACAGGCCCAGGGCCACCGTGCCCGCCCAGCCCCCCGCGTGGAAGGCGACCGCGCCCAGCGTGCTGCCGGCGCTGGAGCCGATGTAGTACGAGGACTGGTAGAGGGCCGACGCCTGCGCCCGCCCCTTCTTCGCGGTGTGGCTCACCGACGACGACGCCACCGCGTGGCCCGCGAAGAAGCCCGCGGTGATCAGGACCAGGCCGAGCAGGATCAGCGCCAGGGAGTCGGCCAGGGACAGGAGCAGACCGGCGGTCGTGGTGGCGCCCGCCACGTAGAGGGCCCCGCGACGGCCCAGCCGGCCGGCCAGCCGTCCCGCCGACGACGCCGACACCGTACCGACGAGGTAGACCAGGAAGACCGAGCCGATGACGCCCTGCGGGAGCGAGAACGGCGCCTCGCCGAGGCGGTAGCCGATGACCGTGTAGACCCCGCCGAACACCATCATGAACAGCGCGCCGATCGCGTACAGCCGGCACAGCAGCGGGTTCGCCAGGTGGTCGCGCACCGTGCGGGCCAGCACCCGGGGCCGCAGCGAACCCGGCGTGAAGTGCCGGGGCGCCGGAAGCAGCAGCCGGAAGGCCACCGCGCAGACCACGGCGATCAGCCCGATCGTGCCGACGGCCGCCCGCCAGCCCCATTCCTGCGCCACCCAGCCGGTGACGACCCGGCCGCTCATCCCGCCGATGCTGTTGCCCGCGACGAACAGACCGATCGCGGTGATCAGAGCCCTCGGGCGGACCTCCTCCGCCAGGTACGCCGTCGCCGACGCCGGGAGCCCCGCGAGTGCCGCGCCCTGGACCGCCCGCAGCGCCACCAGCGCCCCGATCGACGGCGCGAAGGGGACCAGGAGACCGACGGCCACCGCCACCACCAGGGACGCCGTCATCAACGTACGCCGTCCGAAGCGCTCCGACAGCGCGCTCATCGGCAGGACGAACAGCGCGAGCCCGCCCGTCGCGGCCGACACCGTCCAGCTCGCCTCGCCCGCGCTCACCCCGAAGTCCGAGGAGATCAGCGGCAGCAGGGCCTGGGTGGAGTAGAGGAGCGCGAAGGTCGCGACGCCCGCGAGGAAGAGCGCGAAGTTCATCCGGCGGTAGCCGGGCCCGCCGGGAGCCATGCGGGAGTCGGGGACGGTGACGGGAGCGGCGGCGGTGACGGGAGCGGCGGTGGGGGCACCCGTGACGGCGGGTGCCCCGGTACTGGCGGAAGGCATGCTTCGAACCTAGGGACGCGCCGTTCATCCGTCCAATGCATGGAATCGCCATAATCGTTCCCATGGAGCATCAGCAGAGGTCACAGCCTCACCTGTCATCGTTCAGTGACACAGGAGACAGTGCTCACTTCGCGAGACTGCTCGCCCCGCGCCTGGCGTACTTCGCCGGCGTCGCCCGCACCGAGCACGTCACCCGGGCCGCGGAGCAGATGGGGGTCCCGCAGTCGACCCTGTCCAGGGCCGTCGTCAGGCTGGAACAGGACCTGGGCGTCGGCCTGTTCGCGCGTCACGGCCGGACGGTGGCGCTGACCCCGGCCGGCCGCACCTTCCTCTCCTCCGTGGAGCGGGCCCTCGCCGAGGTCGTGCGCGCCGCCGACGAGGTGCGCGCGGACGCGGACCCGGCCACCGGCAAGGTCGCCTTCGGCTTCCTGCACACGATGGGCTCGGAGACGGTGCCGGGGCTGATCCGCGCGTTCCGCGCCGATCATCCGGGTGTCCGCTTCAGCCTCGTGCAGAACTACGGGGAGGCCATGCTGGAGCGGCTGCGCTCGGGCGAGCTGGACCTGTGTCTGACCTCGCCCGTGCCGGACGCGCCCGATCTGGTGAGCCGCCGGCTCGACGAGCAGAAGCTCCGCCTGGTCGTGCCCGCCGACCATCCGCTCGCCTCGCGCAGGCGCATCAGGCTCTCCGAGGCGGCCGACGAGGTCTTCGTGACCCTGGAACCCGGCTACGGGATGCGCGCCATCACCGACGACCTGTGCCAGGAGGCGGGGTTCCGGCCGCGCATCGCCTTCGAGGGGGAGGAGGCGGAGACGCTCCGGGGCCTCGTCGCCGCCGGTCTTGGCGTCGCCCTGCTGCCGCCGCCGGCCGTTCCCCGTCCGGGGGTCGTCGAGCTCACCGTCACCGCCCCGCGCGCCGTGCGCGAGATCGGCGTCGCCTGGCCGGCCGGCCGCCCGGACACCCCGCCGGTGGCCGCCTTCAAGAAGTTCCTGCTCGCCCGCCGCGGTCGCCTGCTGCCCGACTGAACCACCGCGGAGCGGCAGGACCCGGGTCCTGCCCGGCGGTTCCCGCCCGCCGGGCGACGACGGAGACCACCGGACGGGCCCCAGCGGCGCGACGACGGGAACCGCCGGGCACGCTCCGGTGCCGCGAACGTCGCCTGCCGTCGCGCTAGCGGCGCAACGACCGTCCGAAGCCCGCCGCCAGCGGCATCCGCAGGCCCAGGGGCGGGGGCGCGGCGAAGGCGTCCTCGACGGGGCGGGAGAAGGAGCGGCCGAACAGCGCGCCCATCACGAAGTCCTCGGCGAGGGCGAGGACTTCGTTCCGGTGCTGGTGCAGCGCGTGCCCGTCCGAGTGGACCTCGAAGCGGCAGATGCCGCGGTTGGCCTTCTTCGCGCGCGCGGCGAGCCGGAAGGACAACTCCGGGTCGGTGCGGGCGTCGTTGGTGCCGTGCACGATCAGCACCCGCCGTCCGGCGAGCTGTTTCACCGGTTCGGGTGGCGCCGCGACGTCGTCCTCGGGCAGCCAGGGCGCAAGCGCCAGCACGGAGTTGACGGCCGCGTGCCCGCCCGCGCGCAGCGCCGCCCGGCCGCCCATGTCGATGCCGGCCAGGCACACGGGCACGTCGCCGTAGCGGCGGACGACCTCGTCCGCGGCCCAGGAGGCGTCGGCCGCGAGATGGGCCTCGCTGCCGTTCCAGCCGCGGACCCGGTAGTGCACCACGTGGCCGACCAGGCCCTCCGCGCGTCCGGCGCGGGTCAGCCGGCGCCCGAGCGCGCGTACGGAAGCGGTCGCCATCATGGGGGACGGTCTTCGGGACGAGGTCTCCTCACCGCCCGGCAGCAGCAGAACAACTCCGCTGACCGCCGTCGGCTCCGGGCCGAGCGCCCTCCCCAGCCGGGCCGTGCGAACCGGCGTCGCTTGCTGTGCCATGACAGAACAGTGTCAGAAGCAAGGGTGTACGCCACCTGTCCGCACGGTCACCGTTACATATCGGCGGATGCGTACAACAGGAGATCTACGCGCGTAGGGGCTACAGTGCGAAAATGACGAGCCAGATCCGGAACACCCCGAGCTCGGAGCAGATCCGCCGGGCGCCCAAGGTCCTGCTGCACGATCACCTCGACGGGGGCCTGCGCCCCGGTACGATCGTCGAACTCGCCCGCGACGCGGGCTACTCGAACCTCCCCGAGACCGATCCGGACAAGCTCGGGATCTGGTTCCGCGAGGCCGCCGACTCCGGTTCGCTGGAGCGGTACCTGGAGACCTTCGCGCACACCTGCGCCGTCATGCAGACCCGCGAGGCGCTGGTGCGGGTCGCCGCCGAGTGCGCCGAGGACCTCGCCGAGGACGGGGTCGTCTACGCCGAGGTGCGGTACGCGCCCGAGCAGCACTTGGAGGGCGGGCTCAGCCTCGAAGAGGTCGTCGAGGCGGTCAACGAGGGCTTCAGGGAAGGGGAACGGCTGGCCCGGGAGAACGGCCACCGCATCCGGGTCGGCGCGCTGCTGACCGCGATGCGGCACGCCGCCCGCGCCCTGGAGATCGCCGAACTCGCCAACCGCCACCGCGACTCGGGCGTCGTCGGCTTCGACATCGCGGGCGCCGAGGCCGGCTTCCCGCCCACCCGGCACCTCGACGCCTTCGAGTACCTGAAGCGGGAGAACAACCACTTCACGATCCACGCCGGGGAGGCGTTCGGCCTGCCGTCCATCTGGCAGGCCCTCCAGTGGTGCGGCGCGGACCGGCTCGGGCACGGCGTCCGCATCATCGACGACATCGAGGTGCGCGAGGACGGCTCGGTGGAACTCGGCCGGCTCGCGTCGTACGTCCGCGACAAGCGCATCCCGCTGGAGCTGTGCCCCAGTTCCAACCTCCAGACCGGCGCCGCCGACTCGTACGCGGCCCACCCCATCGGGCTGCTGCGGCGCCTGCACTTCCGCGCCACGGTCAACACCGACAACCGTCTGATGTCGGGGACGAGCATGAGCCGCGAATTCGAGCACCTTGTCGAGGCGTTCGGTTACTCACTCGACGACATGCAGTGGTTCTCGGTCAATGCTATGAAGTCAGCATTCATTCCTTTCGATGAACGACTGGCCATGATCAATGACGTGATCAAGCCCGGATATGCGGAATTGAAGTCCGAGTGGCTGTTCCAGCAGACCGCCTCCACCAGCGGTTCCGTGGGAGAACAGGCCTGATCCAGGCGAACGGGGAGCGGCCGGGTCTTCACTTCTCCTCCATGATTCGGCCGCTTTTCGGTGTTTGCGGACGACGGGACGGCGTGTTTACGGTTCTGGACCGCCCACATACCCGTCTCACCCACCCCAAGGACGCATTCACGATGAAGCAGTCTGCTGCCAAGACCCTCGGTGTCGCCGCTCTCGGTGCCGCTTTCGCCGCGGTCGGCGCGGGTGCCGCGAACGCCGCCCCGGCCGTGTCGGAGGCGTCCTCGGCGCTGGACACCGTCGCCAGGACGCTGCCCGCCGAGAACGTCGCCTCGCCACTGCCCGTCGGCCAGGCGCTCGCCCAGGGCCAGAGCGCCCTCGGCGCGGGTGCGGTCGCCGCGCAGCCCGCCGCCGCGCGTCTGCTCGCCGAAGGGGCGTCCGCGCCCATGGCCGGACTGCTCGGGGGGCTGCCGGTGCAGGGGCTGCCCACGCACGGCATGCCGGTCAACGGGATTCCGCTGGGCTGACGTTCTCCGTCGGCCGACGGACGAAGGCCCCCGCCCGTCGGGGCCCGGGGCCTTCTGCCGTGCGAGGACGGGCCGCGCGCGTTCCGGTCGCGTCGCCCCCGCCCGCGCGAACGCCGGTGGGGCACACCCTTCTCGGGTGCGCCCCACCGGCGTTCGCCGTGTGTCCGCCGCCGACCGCCCGTCGCCGTCCGCCGACCCGGGTCACCAGGCGTTGCGGGCGGCCTTGTCCTCGGACGGGAAGAGGATCCACAGGGCTATGTAGAGCAGGAACTGCGGGCCGGGGAGCAGGCAGGACAGGACGAAGACGACGCGCATCGTCGTCGCCGAGGTGCCGAAGCGCCGTGCCAGCGCAGCACAGACTCCGCCGATCATGCGGCCGTTCGTGGGGCGGGCGATGGCGGTCATGGTGGCTCCTTCGCGAACCGTCGTCGAGTGCCGGCCGGGCCGGCTTCGTCGTTCTCACCGGTGCTTTCACCGATGCCCTCAACGCTACGAGGACGAAGTACGCGAAACCTCGCTCCAGGGGGCGATCCCGACCCTGGGAATCGTCGGGGTCCGACCCTGAGCCAGGTCCTCCCGGAGAACGGCCGCGCGGCGCCGCGTCTCGGCCCTGCGGCGGAACCGGGCCCTGAGAGCGGGCACGACCGCGAGGTGCGCGAGGGCCACGCCGACGGTGTTCAGCATGATCGAGTCGATGTCCACGACCTGGCCCGGGACCCCGGTCTGGAGCAGTTCTATGCCCAGCGACAGCAGCACGCCCGCGGCGGTCGTCCGCAGGAGCGAGCCGAGACGGGAGACGGCGAGCCGGCCCCCCGCCATCGGCAGCAGCACGCCCAGCGGGGCGAGCAGACCGAGGCCCGCGGCGATGCGCCGGGCCGCCACCTCGGGCCCCAGCGCGAGGTCGGCTCTGATACCCGCGAAGGGCCGCAGGTTGGCGGCGCTCATCCAGGGGACGTCCAGCGGACGCAGCGTGATCCAGGCGACGAGCGCCAGGTGTGCGACGAGGAGGACACCTCCTGTCGCACGGACGCGGGTGACGGCGCTGCCGTCCTCTGAACCTTGACGCTGCACGCCCCCCAAGACGCGGCCCCCGGCACGATCGGTTCCGCTGCGGTGGGTTTCGGCCCCGTAGCGTTACGAACTCCGGACAGCCGTCGACGCCGGGGCCGTGTCGCCCGGGGCGGCGCGCACCTCGGGGGTGCACTGGTAACTGCGCAGGCCGGCGGGGGCGGGACCGCCCAGGACGACACTGCCGTCGTCCCGCGCCGCGGCCGAGTCCGAGAAGGTGCAGACGATCTGGCCGAGGGCCGTCCGCGTGAGGTCCTGCGGCGGGGTGCTCAGCCGCAGGGCGTCCTCGGGATCCCCGTCGCCGGGCCCGCTGACCGTCATGCCGCCGCGTACGTCCGTCGTGTACCCGGCCTGCTCCTCGGGCGTCGTCGGGGCCTCGGCGAGCTCGTCCAGCAGCGCCTGGGCCACCAGGACCCGGCGCTCCGACTCCGCCGTGCCGTCCGGGATGCGTGCCGACCGGTCGACCGTGACCAGTTGTTCCGAGCAGGTCAGGAAGACCTGGACCGGTACCCCGTGCGAGGTCTGGGCGGTGACGTCGGTGGCGGAGAGGGCACAGGGCACCCGCGAGGGCGCCGGACCGAAGTCGGTGGGCACCTGGGTGGGACGGATGCCGCACCCCGCGAGCAGCCCGGCGAGCAGCACCACACCCAGCCAGCCCCGTCCCACCGGGGAGCCGGGGACGCGGGGGCGGGCGGGTCGCGCGGAGCCGCGGGCCACCGGCGTGCGTGGTGAACCGGCGGTCCGGGCGCGGGTGGTCTCCGGAGAACCGGCCGACGGCCGGCAGGCGGCACCCGGGGAACCTGTGGGGTGGGCGGTCCCCGGGACCGGGGGGTGTGCGGGGGTCATCCGGTGGGGCCTTCCGTGCCGTTCCCGTGCGCGGAGGCATCCCGGCCCCGCGGGTGGTCGGCGAGCAGCTCCGACGCGTCCTGGGGCAGGCGCAGCGTGAAGACCGCCCCGCCCTCGGGAGCGTTCGCCGCGGTGATCTCGCCGCCGTGGATGTGCGCGTTCTCCAGGGCGATGGAGAGCCCGAGACCGCTGCCCTCGGAACGCGGGCGGGACGCGCTGGCCTTGTAGAACCGGTCGAAGACGTGCGGCAGGACGTCCTCGGGAATGCCGGGACCGTGGTCCTGCACCTCGATGACCAGTTCCTCGCCCTCCACGCGCACCGACACCCGGACCGGCGAACCGCCGTGCTTGAGCGCGTTGCCGATCAGGTTCGCCAGGATGACGTCGAGCCGGCGCGGGTCGAGCCGCGCCATCATGCCGCGTTCGGCGTCCAGTTCGACGGCGTCCAGCCAGGCGCGCGCGTCGATGCACGCGGTGATCTGGTCGGCGATGTCCACGTCGTCGAGGACGATACGGGCGGTGCCCGCGTCGAAGCGGGTCACCTCCATCAGGTTCTCGACGAGGTCGCCCAGGCGCCGGGTCTCGCTGACGACGAGCCGTACGGCCGGCTCGATCATCGGGTCGACACTGCCGGTCTGCGCGTCCAGTTCCTCTTCGAGGATCTCGGTGACGGCGGTGATCGCGGTGAGCGGCGTACGCAGTTCGTGCGACATGTCGGCGACGAACCGGCGGGACGCCTCGTCCCGCGCGCTCATGTCCGCGACCCGCTTCTCCAGCGACTCCGCCGTCCGGTTGAACGTCCGTGACAGATCGGCGAGTTCGTCCGTGCCGGAGACCCGCAGCCGGGTGTCCAGCTTGCCCTCGCCGAGCCGGCGGGCCGCGATGCCGAGGCGGTGGACCGGCTTGAGGACCGTGGTCGCGGCGGCCTGGGCGAGCAGCGCCGAGCCGATCAGCGCGAGCCCCGTCGCGATCCCCAGCGACCAGGCCAGGGAGTTGAGGTCCTTGGCCTCCGGCTCCAGGGACTTGAGCATGTAACCGGTCGTGCTGCCGTCGATCACCCGGGCCCCGCCCACGAGGTACGACTTGTCGTGCTGGGTGATCCGCTGCCAGTACAAGTGGTACGCGGACGTGTTGGTCGAGGTCAGCGGCTGCTGCTTGTTCACCGCCTTGCGGAGGGACCTGGGCACGTCCTCCAGCGTGAACGTGTCCAGCTCGGAGTTGCCGGTGATCCTCCTGCCGTCGGCGGCCTCGGCGGTCAGCAGCACGCTGAAGCGCTGGCTGCTGTTCGCCATCTGCCGCGCCGTGCGCTGGAGTTCGTCCTGCGCCGGGTGCACGGGCAGCATGCTCGCGTGGTTGCGCATCTCCTGCTGGAAGTCGCGCAGCACCGCGTCCTGGGTACGCGTCAGCACGGCCTCGCGGTTGAGCCAGTACGCGATGCCCGACGCGGACACCGCCGCGGTGAGCGCGACGAGTCCGAACACCACGACCAGCCGCAGCCGCAGACTGGTGAAGCGCAGACCGGACAGCAACGCCTTGCGCGCCGCGGCCCAGCCGCGGAGCTTGTCCTGCGGTTTGGTCACTGAGGGTTGTCCAGCCGGTAGCCGACGCCGCGCACGGTACGGATCAGAGTGGGCGAGGACGGCACGTCCTCCACCTTGGCGCGCAGCCGCTGCACACAGGCGTCGACCAGGCGCGAGTCGCCCAGGTAGTCGTGCTCCCACACCAGGCGCAGCAACTGCTGCCTGGACAGGGCCTGTCCGGGCCTGCGGCTCAGCTCCAGGAGCAACCGCAGTTCGGTGGGCGTCAGTTGCAGATCCTCGCCGTTCTTGGTGACCGTCATCGCGGCACGGTCGATGACCAGCGAGCCGAACGACGCCGAGTCGTTCGCCTCCCGCTCGCCGCGGCGCAGCACGGCACGGATCCGGGCGTCGAGCACCCGGCCCTGCACGGGCTTGACGACGTAGTCGTCGGCGCCGGACTCCAGTCCGACCACGACGTCGATGTCGTCACTGCGCGCGGTCAGCAGGATGATCGGAAGCTGGTCGGTGCGACGGATGCGCCGGCACACCTCGAATCCGTCGATGCCGGGCAGCATCACATCCAGCACGATCAGATCCGGTCGCTGCTCGCGCAGCAGCTTCAGACCGTCCTCGCCGGTGGCAGCGGTGGCCACCCGGTGTCCCTGGCGCGTCAGTGAGAGCTCCAGGGCCGTCCGGATGGCGTCGTCGTCCTCGATCAGCAACAGGGAAGGCACGGATGTCATTCTGGCCCATGTCATGCTCGTGTATCGACTGTTGGAGCGCTCCCACTCGTCTCCCGGGCCCGACTGAGGGCGTCCCGGACGTCGGCCGGGGCCCGAGTGACCGTCTGCGTAGTCGTACCGCTCTTCTCCGTGATCGCGCCGTGCCGCGCCCGGGGGCGGTCCCTGTGACAGGTCTGTGACAGTCGGGGGACACGGCCATGAAGTGGGCCCGGCAAGCTTTTCGACACAAGGCAGGACGCACGACGGAACGAACCGAAGAACCGGGACTCCACGACGGGGGGCGCGAGATGAACACGCTGCACCGCACCAGCACTAGCGCAGTTGTCACGCGGCTCCACGACGTCACCCGGGCCACGGAGAAGTCCGGGAATGTGAGCTCTCGGGGGTGCGCTCGCGGTGCCGGGCGTCAGCACACCGTGTACATGACGGTGGTTGACACTTTCACGGGGGAGAACACCACGGCGCCCGCCGCCGTGGGCACGACGGGGGGGAAGGCTCACGGGGGAGCCGCGTACGGGGAGGACTCGGGGGAGCGTCGTTCCGGGGCGGGGAGCGCGGAGGCCGAAGCGGCCTTCACCGCCTACGTCCAGGAGCGCCGCGCCTCCCTGTACGCAACCGCCTACCACCTGACCGGTGACCGCTTCGAGGCCGAGGACCTGCTGCAGAGCGCGCTGTTCTCGACGTACCGGGCGTGGGACCGGATCAGCGACAAGGCCGCGGTCGGGGGCTACCTCCGCCGCACCATGACCAATCTGCACATCAGCGCGTGGCGCCGCCGCAAGCTGAACGAGTACCCGACCGAGGAGCTGCCGGAGACGGCCGGCGACACGGACGCGATGCGCGGCACCGAGCTGCGCGCGGTCCTGTGGCAGGCGCTGGCCCGGCTGCCCGAACTCCAGCGCACGATGCTGGTCCTGCGCTACTACGAGGGCCGCACCGACCCGGAGATCGCGGAGATCCTCGGCATCAGTGTCGGCACGGTGAAGTCCAGCATCTGGCGGTCGCTCCGCCGGATGCGCGAGGACGAGGTCCTCAGCTTCGGCCGTGACGAGGAGGAGTCCTTCGGCGAGCTCGTCGCCTGAGGGCCGGGGGAGCGACAAGAAGGACGGGCCGGCTCCGGGGGAGCCGGTGACGGGGGAGCCGGTTCCGGGGGGAACCGGCACCGAACGGGGTCACGGGGAAACGGGGCACGGGCAATCGGCCGTGCCACGGGGGACCACGGGGGAAACGGAAGAAGGTCCAAGCGGTCGGGGGTCCGCCTGGACCTTCTTTCGTGTTCGGGCCTTCGTGTCCGGGGCGTCGGCGGTTACGCGGTCGCCGTGGGGGCGGACGCCCGGGGTGCGGCCGTGGTGGCCGACGCGGCCTTCAGCCGGTCCAGGGCCTCGTCCCGGTCGCAGGGGTGGGCGCCCAGCGCGGCCTGGCGCGCCACGATGGAACGCTCGGAGCACATCAGCCGCCAGCCGCGCCGCAGCAGGAAGGGCACCGATTTGCGGCCCTCCCTCAGGTCCCGCACGAAACGGCGCCGGAACGTGGTGACCGCGCCGCGGGACAGGCACAACGCGTCGGCGAGAACGCCGAGTTCGCGGCAGCGCCCGACGATCTCGGCGGCGAAGATCCCCTCCGCGATGAACAGCGGGGCCCCGTCGATGCCCAGGGCCTCGGTCCCGGTGCGGGCGCTCAGTGAGATGTCGTAGACGGGGATGGTCGTACGTCCCGTACGGCACAGTTCCTCGATCGCGGCGACGGCGGTGTCCGCGTCCCACGACCGCGGGTGGTCCCAGTCGATGTCCTCGCTGCCCTCGACCTGGGGCAGCGTCGGGTCGCCGGCCTCTTTGTAGAAGTCGTCGAGCCGGAGCACGGGGAGCCCGGAGGCCGCGGAGAGAAGGGACTTCCCGGAGCCGGAGGGGCCGCAGAGCAGCACCACGCGGGCGGGTATCGGGAGAGGGGAACCCAATGGTCTGTGCCTTCTGTGAAAGGTCCGGCGGCGCCGCGCGTCGGCGCGGCTCCCCACCATTATCCCCGTCTTCGCCGAACGTACGGACGGATGTCGGGTGAATGTGACGAGTGGCGCTGATATGCCTGTTGACCCGCAGGAGCGAATCCGCCGCATTGACCACCCGGGGCGTGATCCCCGTCAACTACTGTGCGTGTCGCACCAATCGCAATCCGTCTCGATCCTCCGTCCTTCAATCCCCGCTAGCCGAAGAGGAATACCTGATGGCGCGACACGCAGCCCAGCGGAACACCCTGGCCCGTACGACAGCGCGGATCGCCGCGGTGGTCGGTGTGGCCGCCGCCGGTGTGGCCGCGGCCGCACCGGCCTTCGCGGACACGGCTTCCGTCGTCGACACCGTACGCACCCGGTCGGCCCCGCTCGGCGACGTCGACCCGCAGGCGGGGGCGAAGGCGCTGACCGGAACCGTGGGGCATGTCACGGGCCCCGTCGAGGACCTCAAGCCCAACCCGCTGGCCGGCACCGGTGTGGACCCGCTCGACAACGGCTTGGGCACCCAGGTCGGGGACTTCAAGCCGCTGTCCTCGAAGATGCTCACCGGGCCTGTGGCGCAGGCGCAGTCGGTCGGCAGCATCCCGGGGGTCGGCCAGGCGGCCGCACTCCTGCACTGACGCCTCGCGCACGGGCCTGGGCCCTGTCGTCAAATCCCTGTCTGCCCGGCGACGCCATGCGCGCACTCTCGCCGCACCGGCCCCAGACCCGAGTACATCCAGTACGCAGGCCTGGGGCCGGCACGCCGAGAGCACGCACCTGACGCCGCCGGGCCCGCCCTCCGGGCGGACGACGGGGATTTGACGACAGGGCCTGGGCGGCCCCGGACATGAGAGAGCCGCGCTTTCCCCCCCTGGCGGAGGGAAAGCGCGGCTCCTTCGTGCGCGGGGCCCCGGGGACACGGATCGGGGCTCCGACATCTCGGGGCGGCGGCGGCCCGGGGCTCAGTACGACGAGCCCCCGGCGCCCAGGGAGCCCGTCGGGTGCCAGACCGTCTTCGTCTCCAGGAAGGCCGTCAGGCGCTCGGTCCCGGGAGTCCGCGCGTAATCCACAGCCTGTGGACGGACGACGCGCTTCAGGTTGTCCGCGGCCGCGACCTCCAGCTCCTTCGCCAGCACCTCGTCCGCGCCGGCCAGGTCGATCGCGTTGACGTCCTGGTGCGCGGCCAGCGGGGCCGCGATCTCCGCGGTCCGGCCGGACAGGATGTTCACCACGCCGCCGGGCACGTCGGAGGTGGCCAGCACCTCGCCCAGCGACAGCGCCGGGAGCGGGGACTTCTCGCTGGCGATCACGATCACCGTGTTGCCGGTGGCGATCACCGGGGCGATCACCGACACCAGGCCCAGGAAGGACGACTCCTGCGGTGCCAGGACCGTCACCACACCCGTCGGCTCGGGGGAGGAGAGGTTGAAGTACGGGCCCGCGACCGGGTTGCCGCCGCCCACCACCTGGGCGATCTTGTCGGTCCAGCCCGCGTACCAGACCCAGCGGTCGATCGCCGCGTCCACGACGGCCGCCGCCTTCGCCTTCGACAGGCCCTCCGCGTCGGCC
Source organism: Streptomyces sp. NPDC058751 (assembly GCF_042746485.1). Lineage (NCBI taxonomy): Bacteria > Bacillati > Actinomycetota > Actinomycetes > Kitasatosporales > Streptomycetaceae > Streptomyces > Streptomyces sp. NPDC058751. The sequence goes on from NZ_JBHYPZ010000059.1 coordinate 32,662, forward strand.
ACCTCGCGGACGAACTGCTCCTTGCGGCCCTCCAGCATCTCGGCGACGCGGTACAGGACCTGGCCGCGGTTGTACGCGGTCGCGCCGGACCAGCCGCCGAACGCCTTGCGCGCGGCGACGACCGCGTCACGGGCGTCCTTGCGGCTCGACTGCGGCGCGTTCGCCAGCCACTTGCCCTTGGAGTCGCTCACCTCGTACACCCGGCCGCTCTCGGAACGCGGGAACTTGCCGCCCACGTATAGCTTGTAGGTCTTGAAGACGCTCAGGCGCTGCTGCTCGGACTTCTCGGCTGCACTCATTTATCGCTCGCCCTCCGGGCTAGACGGGGCGAGGTACGCCTCCAGGCCGTGCCGGCCGCCCTCGCGGCCGAAGCCCGACTCCTTGTACCCGCCGAACGGCGAGGTGGGGTCGAACTTGTTGAACGTGTTGGACCAGACGACACCCGCGCGGAGCTTGTTCGCCACGGAGAGGATCCGGGAACCCTTCTCGGACCAGACGCCCGCCGAGAGGCCGTACGCGGAGTTGTTGGCCTTGGCGACCGCCTCGTCCGGGGTGCGGAACGTCAGGACGGACAGCACCGGACCGAAGATCTCGTCCCGGGCGACGGTGTGCGCCTGGGTGACGTTCGTGAAGAGCGTCGGCGCGAACCAGTAGCCGGCGGACGGGAGTTCGCAGGCCGGGGACCAGCGCTCGGCGCCCTCCGCCTCGCCCTGCTCGACGAGCGAGGTGATGCGCGCGAGCTGCTCGGAGGAGTTGATCGCGCCGATGTCCGTGTTCTTGTCCAGCGGGTCGCCGAGGCGCAGGGTCGACAGACGGCGCTTGAGCGAGTCGAGCAGCTCGTCGTGGATCGACTCCTGGACCAGCAGCCGCGAACCCGCGCAGCAGACCTGGCCCTGGTTGAAGAAGATGCCGCTGACGATGCCCTCGACGGCCTGGTCGATCGGGGCGTCGTCGAAGACGATGTTCGCGCCCTTGCCGCCCAGTTCGAGCGTGACCTTCTTGTGCGAGCCCGCGACCGTCCGCGCGATCTCCTTGCCCACGGCCGTGGAGCCGGTGAAGGCGACCTTGTCCACGTCCGGGTGTGCGACCAGCGCCGCACCCGCGTCGCCGTACCCGGGAAGGATGTTGACGACACCCTTGGGCAGGCCCGCCTGGCGGCAGATGTCCGCGAAGAACAGCGCCGTCAGGGGCGTGGTCTCCGCGGGCTTGAGGACGACCGTGTTGCCGGTCGCGAGGGCCGGGGCGATCTTCCACGCCAGCATCAGCAGCGGGAAGTTCCACGGGATGACCTGGCCCGCGACGCCCAGCGGACGCGGGTTCGCGCCGAAACCGGCGTGGTCGAGCTTGTCGGCCCAGCCCGCGTAGTAGAAGAAGTGCGCGGCGACCAGGGGGAGGTCCGCGTCCCGGGTCTCCTTGATCGGCTTGCCGTTGTCCAGCGTCTCCAGGACCGCCAGCTCGCGGCTGCGCTCCTGGATGATCCGCGCGATGCGGAACAGGTACTTGGCGCGCTCGGAGCCCGGCAGCGCGGACCACTTCACGAACGCCTTGCGGGCCGCCTTCACCGCGCGGTCGACGTCCGCCTCGCCCGCCTGGGCGATCTCGGAGAGGACCTCCTCGGTGGAGGGGGAGACGGTCTTGAAGACCTTGCCCTCGGCGGCCTCGGTGAACTCACCGTCGATGAACAGGCCGTAGGAGGGGGCGATGTCGACGACGGAGCGGGACTCGGGCGCCGGGGCGTATTCGAATGCGGAAGCCATGATGGATCAGTCCACCGTCACGTAGTCGGGGCCGGAGTAGCGGCCGGTGGCCAGCTTCTGACGCTGCATCAGCAGGTCGTTCAGGAGCGAGGACGCGCCGAAGCGGAACCAGTGGTTGTCCAGCCAGTCCTCGCCCGCGGTCTCGTTCACCAGGACCAGGAACTTGACGGCGTCCTTCGTGGTGCGGATGCCGCCGGCCGGCTTCACGCCGACCTGCACGCCGGTCTGGGCGCGGAAGTCGCGGACCGCCTCCAGCATCAGCAGCGTGTTCGCGGGCGTCGCGTTCACGGCCACCTTGCCGGTGGAGGTCTTGATGAAGTCGGCCCCGGCGAGCATGCCGAGCCAGCTCGCCCGCCGGATGTTGTCGTACGTCGACAGCTCGCCGGTCTCGAAGATGACCTTCAGGCGAGCGGCGCCCGAGGCCTCCTTCACGGCGACGATCTCGTCGTACACCTTCATGTAGTCACCCGCGAGGAACGCCCCGCGGTCGATGACCATGTCGATCTCGTCGGCACCCGCGGCGACGGCGTCACGGACGTCGGCCAGCTTCACGGCGAGCGCGGCGCGGCCGGCCGGGAACGCGGTCGCGACCGAGGCGACCTTCACCCCGGAGCCGGCGACGGCCTCCTTCGCGACGGCCACCATGTCGGGATAGACGCAGACCGCCGCCGTGGTGGGCGTCGTGCGGTCGGTCGGGTCCGGGAGGACCGCCTTGGCGCCGAGCGCCCGGACCTTGCCCGGGGTGTCCGCGCCTTCCAGCGTCGTCAGGTCGACCATCGAGATGGCGAGGTCGATGGCGTACGCCTTCGCGGTGGTCTTGATGGAACGGGTGCCGAGCGAGGCGGCGCGCGCCTCCAGGCCGACCGCGTCGACGCCGGGCAGCCCGTGGAGGAAGCGGCGCAGCGTGCTGTCGGACGCGGTCACGTCGCCGAGTGCGTGTGCGTGGGCAGAGGTGGGCATGGTCACCAGACGAGCATATCTACGCGCGTAGCGGCTTGTACAGCCCCCGGGGTCCGGGGGATTTTTTCGGCCACCCCGCCCGGTGCGCGCGTCCGCCGACCCCTCGGGGTCGCCCCGGGCCCCCGTTTTCGGCCTCCGCCTGCTACGGGCGTTTTTCGCCCCCTCCGCCCCTACCCGACCCGTACCGGGGGCGCCGCCCCCGGACCCCCGCTCCTCAAACGCCGGAGGGGCTGGATCTTGCACCCGCACCCGGGATCCGGCGGGAGGGGCCGTGCCGGTACATCGATGCCCGTCGCCACTAACGTTCACCGCTCGTCCAACGGCGACGGGCTGATGCACCGGCACGGCCCCGACCCCCCACCGGACCGGTGCCGCCCCCACTCACCCGCGCGGCTAGCCCGCGTGCGCGTCGATCTGCCAGCAAGCCGCCGTGAAGCGGACCTCCGTGTCGTGGACGTACGGGTCGAACGCGGGGCGGACCGCCGAGACGACCCGGCCCCTCGTCGTCTCGTCCGCGTCACGCAGGGCGATACCGACCGGCCCGAACCTGCTGAAGTACGGAACCAGCTCCTTCTCGGGCATGACGCACGTCACGTCGACGGGCCGGACGCCGACCCCGGCCCACCCCGCCCCCTCCAGCAGACGACGCGCCCTGTCCGCGTCCGCCAGGGCGAACTGCCCCGGCGCGCCGGACTCGCGCACGGGCAGATCCGGGAGGAACGGCGCCGCGGCCCGCTCGGCCGTCGTCATGAACGGGTTCTCCGCGATGTCGCGCCAGACGACGAACCGCAGGCCGGCGTTCTCCTTCGCCGCCCGCCGCAGGTTGGCGAAGGCCCGCCCCGGATCGGAGAAGAACATGACCCCGAAACGGGAGACGACCCCGTCGAAGGAGGCGGGCTCGAAGACGTGGTCCTGAGCGTCGGCACGAACGAACGAGACCTCCGCACCCTCCCGCTCCGCCCGGGCCCGCCCGGCCTCCACCATCGGCTCCGAGATGTCGACGCCGACGCACCGGCCCCCGGCCCCGAGCCGGCGCGCGATGGCCACCGTCGTGCCGCCCGTGCCGCAGCCGACATCGAGGACCCGGCCGCCCCGCCCCGCCGGAAACGTCTCGACGAGCAGCTTCTCCAGCGGCGCGAACAACGCGTCCACCATGTCCTGGGCCTCGACCCAGGCGTTCCCCGACGGCCCGTTCCAGCGCGCGGCCTGCTCGTCGCCCGCCGTGTCGCCGGCCCCGTGATCGGATCCCATCACGCCTCCTGTGGTTGCCCGTACGGCCTGTGGACAACACCGTCCTCCTGCGGACCCGGATATGGATATCGCCGGGAAGGCGGATGTCGCGAGGCCCTTCGCGACCATAGCGAGACCCGGCCGAGCCCGAGCGCGCGGCACACGTCGTGCACAATCGGGACCATGACGACCCCCGACCACCAGTCACCCCTTCCGGACACCTCGCGACCCGAGGCCCGGGACCGGATCTACCGGTCGCCCGCCGGTATCGCGGGCGGCGTCCTCCTGCTGCTCATCGTGGGCTGGCTCGGCATCGACGCACTGTTCTCCGGGCACGGCCGCACCCCTTGGCTGGCGCTCGCCGGACTGATCCTCGTCGTCCCCGTGGTGACCGCCTTCACGCTGCGCCCCGCCGTCTACGCCAACGAGGACCGGCTGCGCGTCCGCAACCCGCTGCGCGTGATCGTGCTCCCCTGGAGCAAGGTCGCCTCCCTGCGGTCGCACTACTCGAACGAGGTGGTCGACGCCTCGGGCACGAAGTACCAGCTGTGGGCGCTGCCGGTGTCACTGCGCGCCCGCAAGAAGGCGGCCAGACAGTTGTCGCGGGCCGAGGCCAACCGTGGAGGCGGCAGGCGTCCGTCGCCGGGCCGCGCGTCCGCCTTCGGCCTGGGCGCCGCCACCGACGCGCCGGTCCGCCCCGAGACCGACCGGATCATGGACGAGCTGCGCCAGCTGGCCGAGACCCGGGCCGCCGCGGAGGGCTCGCAGGGAGAGGTCACGGTGCGCTGGGCGTACGAGCTGATGGGCCCCGCGCTGGCCGGCCTCGTGCTCCTGACCATCCTGCTGGCCGTCGGCTGAGGCACCGCGGCCCGTTCCCCGCTCCCCGATCCCCGCAGCCCGTTCCCCGCTCCCGGCTCCGGAGCCCCGGCGGATCCGGCGTGCCTGCCCGCTCCCGGCGACACCGGGACGACGGACGGTGTTCGGCTCCCCCGGGACCGGCGCACCTCCGACCACGTGAACGGACGCTCCGGCTGACGGCCGCGCCCCGGGCCCGGCAGACACGTTCCGGGGCCCGGCCGAGCGCGCCCTAGGGCGCGCTCGGCCACACCAGGGTCATGTACGCCCCGCAGTACGCCGACCCGAGGACCGCGGCCGTCAGGAACAGCGCCCTGGAGCGGCGTGAGGCGCGGGCCAGGTGCAGGGCCACGGGGAGCAGCAGCGGGAAGCCCGGAAGCAGGAAGCGGGCCCGCGGGAAGTAGACGCCGCCGCTGCCGAGGACGATCAGCAGCAGGACCCCGGTGAAGACGAGGAGGGGAAGGGGCTGGCGGTCCGCCGCCGAGAGCGCGTACAGCGCCACCGCCGCCAGCAGGGTCACGGTCACCATCACCAGGAACAGCTCCGGCGAGGAGTTCTGCGCCAGCACCTCCCGCAGCCGGCGCACGGTCTCCGCGCCGCCGTCCCACTCGTTGTGCCACAGCCGCTGTACGGCGAGGTAGCCGTCCCAGCGGCCCAGTCTGAGGCCCACCCAGCCGACGTACGCGAGCCAGCCCGCCGGGGCCAGGACGGCCGCGGCGAGTGCCCGGACGGTGAAGCCCCGGCGCAGCGACAGCAGGGCCGCCACGGTCACGGCGGCGGCCACCGCGATCCCGGTGGGCCGGGTCAGCCCCGCCAGCGCCGCCAGCGAGGCGGCCCACAGCGGCCGGCCGGTGAGGACCGCGTACAGCGCCCACGCCGCGAACGTGGTGAACAGCGACTCCGTGTAACCCATCCACTGGACCAGCCCGACCGGCAGCGCCGCCCACAGCACGGTCAGCAGCACGCCCACGCGACGGCCGTGCAGATGGCTGCCCACCGCGTGGACGCCCCACGCGGCGAGGAACGAGCACACGACCGAGACCGCCAGACCGGTCGAGGCGCGCGTGCCCGGCGTCACCGCCGCGACCGCCTTGACCAGGACCGGGTAGAGCGGGAAGAAGGCCAGGTTGTTCGCGTCGAACGCGGTGCCCAGATGGCGTGCGTAACCGTGGTCGGCGATGCCGAGGTACCAGTCCGCGTCCCACTGGGCCGCCAGGATCGGCCAGACACCGTGATGTCTGCGGTGCGCCCAGAGCGCGAGGGCGAGCAGTCCGGTGAGGCGGACGGCCGCGTAGGCCGTCAGGGCGGGGGCCGCGTGCCGCAGACCGGCGCGGACCAGGGTGAGGAGACCGGCCGCGCCGGGCGCGCGCCGGGCGGCGGGGACGCCGTGGGCGGCCGCGTCCGGGGTGCTCCGGGGCGGGGCGGACGTCGGCCGGGAATCGGTCGAGGGCACGCGGCGGCTCCTGGGGCTCGATGGTGCGCTGCCGGTAACCGTTCCTCGGTCGTCCGGCGGCGCACGGGAGCGCTGCGGCAACTGCCGTGCGGAAATCACCCGTAAGGAGGGTGGATGTGCATGTCATGGCCCGGCGGGAGGCGACAGAGTGCCGCCTCCCGCCGGAGAGAGCGCCGCTTCGGTCGGAGAGCGCCGCTCCAGTCTGAGAGCGCTGCTCCAGTCTGAGAGCGCCGCTCCCGCTGGAGAGCACTACTCCGGTGGGAGAGCACCGCTCCAGCCGGAGCGTGGGATCAGATGCCGGCCGCGGCCGACAGGTCCCGCTTGATCGCCGTCAGCAGCTCGGCCGCCTTCGCGTGGGCCGCCGGGAGGGCGTCGTGGCCGTCGACCGGCACCACGACCTCCAGGTAGCACTTCAGCTTGGGCTCGGTGCCGCTCGGGCGGACGATGACCCGGGCGCCGTCGAGGGTGTAGCGCAGGCCGTCCGTGGGCGGCAGCCGGTCCGTCCCCCGGGTCAGGTCCTCGGCCCTGGTGATGGCGAGGCCCGCGAGCTCCGTGGGCGGCTGCTCGCGCAGCCGGCGCATGGCGTTCGCGATGACGGAGAGGTCCTGCACCCGGACCGAGAGCTGGTCGGTGGCGTGCAGCCCGTACGCGACGGCGATGTCGTCGAGGAGGTCGAGCAGGGTCCGGCCCTGCTCCTTGAGCTCCGAGGCCAGCTCGGTGATCAGGAGGGCGGCGGTGATGCCGTCCTTGTCGCGTACGCCCTCGGGGTCGACGCAGTAGCCGAGCGCCTCCTCGTACCCGAACCGCAGGCCCTCGACGCGGGCGATCCACTTGAAGCCGGTGAGGGTCTCCTCGTACGGCAGACCGGCGCCCTCGGCGATCCGGCCGAGCAGCGAGGAGGAGACGATCGACTCGGCGAAGACGCCGCGCGCGCCGCGCCGCACCAGGTGCTCGGCGAGCAGCGCGCCGACCTCGTCGCCGCGCAGCATGCGCCAGTCGGCTCCGGCCCGCACGGCCACGGCGCACCGGTCGGCGTCCGGGTCGTTGGCGACGACCAGGTCGGGTTCCGCCGCGCGGGCCGCCGCGAAGGCGAGGTCCATCGCGCCGGGCTCCTCCGGGTTGGGGAAGGCCACGGTCGGGAAGTCCGGGTCGGGCTCCGCCTGCTCGGCGACGAGCACCGGCTCCGGGAACCCGGCCCGCGCGAAGGCCGCGAGCAGCACGTCCTTGCCGACGCCGTGCATCGCCGTGTAGACGGTGCGGGCGGTGCGCGGCGAGCCCTCGGCGAGGACGGCGTCCGTACGGGCCAGATAGGCGTCCAGGACCTCCTCGCCGAGGGTCTCCCAGCCGGAGTCGGGGCGGGGCACGTCGGCGAGCGCGCGGACCGCGGCGATCTCGGCGGCGATCTCCGCGTCGGCCGGCGGGACGATCTGGGAGCCGTCGCCGAGGTAGACCTTGTAGCCGTTGTCCCGGGGCGGGTTGTGGCTCGCGGTGACCTCCACGCCCGCGACGGCGCCGAGGTGCCTTATGGCGTAGGCGAGGACGGGGGTGGGCAGCGGCCGGGGCAGGACGGCGGCGCGCAGGCCGGCGCCCGTCATCACGGCCGCCGTGTCCCGGGCGAAGTCCGCGGACTTGTGGCGGGCGTCGTAGCCGATCACCACGAGTCCGCCGGTCTGTCCCTTGGCCTTGAGATACGCGGCGAGTCCGGCCGCGGCCCGGATGACCACGCTGCGGTTCATCCGCATGGGCCCCGCGCCGAGCTCACCGCGCAGACCCGCGGTGCCGAACTGGAGCGTCCCGCCGAAGCGGACGGACAGTTCGGTGACGTCCTCCGCCTCGATGAGCTCGGCGAGTTCGTCACGGGTCTCCGGGTCGGGGTCCTCGGCCAGCCACGCCTTGGCCCGCGCGACGGTGTCGTCCTGCACCTGGGGTGCACCTCTCTTCGGTCGTACGGTTCCGTGTGCCGGGTCGTCCCGCCCCCGGCGCCGGGGGCGACCGCCCTGTCGTCTACAGACGATCCAGCACCTGGGTCAGAAGTTCTCCCATGCGCGCGGCCGAGTCGCGGCCCGCCTGGAGGACTTCCTCGTGGTTGAGGGGCTCGCCCGTCATGCCGGCGGCGAGGTTGGTGACGAGGGAGATGCCGAGCACCTCGGCGCCCGCCTCACGCGCGGCGATGGCTTCGAGGGTCGTGGACATGCCGACCAGGTCGGCGCCGATGACACGGGCCATCCGGATCTCGGCGGGCGTCTCGTAGTGCGGGCCGGGGAACTGCGCGTAGACGCCCTCCTCCAGCGTGGGGTCGACCTCCTTGCACAGCGCGCGCAGGCGCGGCGAGTACAGGTCGGTGAGGTCCACGAAGTTCGCGCCCACGATCGGCGAGGTGGCCGTCAGGTTGATGTGGTCGCTGATCAGCACGGGCTGACCGGGGCGCATGCCCTCGCGCAGACCGCCGCAGCCGTTGGTGAGGACGATGGTCTTGCAGCCGGCGGCGACGGCGGTGCGGACACCGTGCGCGACGGCGGCGACGCCGCGGCCCTCGTAGAAGTGGGTGCGGCCGAGGAAGACCAGGGCGCGCTTGTCGCCGATCCGGTACGAGCGGATCGTGCCGCCGTGTCCCTCGACGGCCGGCGGCGGGAAGCCGGGCAGCTCGGTGACCGGGAACTCGGCCTCGGGGGTGCCGAGGGCGTCCACCGCGGGGGCCCAGCCGGAGCCCATCACGAGGGCGACGTCGTGGGTCTCGGCGCCCGTCAGCTCGCGCAGGCGCGTGGCGGCGGCGTCGGCGGCGGCGTGGGGGTCGCCCTGGATGTCGTCCGGAAGAAGAGATTCGTTCACGCGCAAGAGCGTAGCCGGTTTGGGCCTACGCGCGTAGATGACAGTGCTCACGGTCTTGCGATCGTTGTCTTGTCGTTTCCGACAAATAGGTGAGAGGGAGGACACCGCGAGGGCACGTCGTGACGGGCGGGCGGGTGGGAGGTACGCCGCGGAGCGGCGGCGCGCCCCGGTGGACCGAACCTCAGCAGGGCCTCTTGCGGAGCTCCATGACGTAGTCGTGCGGCGCCCCCGCGGACTCGGCGGCGTCCGCGATCTCGCCCAGATAACGCGCCGAGGGCAGTCCCCCCTCGTACCCGTTCAGTACGTAGAGCCACGCGCTCTCCTCACCCTCCAGTGTGTGCACCCGTACGCGCATCCGGCGGTAGACGTCGAGGCCGACGCCCTCCCAGCGGTCCATGGAGTCCTCGTCCGGCGGTGCGATGTCGTACAGCGACACGAAGACCTGGGACCCGGGTGCCTCGACGATCGTGGCGAGCGCCCCCTCCCAGCCCATGTGCTCGCCGCCGAACGTCAGTCGCCAGCCGTTCAGCCAGCCCGTCGCGCGCAGCGGCGAATGCGGGGCGCGGCGCGTCATGAGCCGCGGGTCGAGATTGCCGGCGTACGCGGCGTAGAGCGACATGGGGTCGAGGGTACGGCAGCGGCGCGTGCGTCTCTCGCGTAACAAAGTGGCCCGGATGTGCCGGACCCGGGACCCCTGGGCGGAAGCACCTTGAAGCGTGCGGGACAATGGAGTACGTGACTCGGATCGTGATCATCGGTGGCGGACCCGGCGGATATGAAGCGGCGCTGGTGGCCGCGCAGCTCGGCGCGGAGGTGACCGTCGTCGACTGCGACGGTCTGGGCGGGGCGTCGGTGCTCACCGACTGCGTGCCGTCGAAGACCCTCATCGCCACGGCCGAGGTGATGACGACCTTCGACTCCTCGTACGAGGAGCTGGGGATCATCGTCGCCGACGACACCCCGCCGATGGAGCAGGCGGCCAAGGTGGTCGGCGTCGACCTCGGCAAGGTCAACCGCCGTGTGAAGCGCCTCGCGCTCGCCCAGTCGCACGACATCACCGCCTCGGTGACCCGCGCCGGCGCCCGTGTGCTGCGCGGCCGCGGACGGCTGGAGGGCATGCAGGCCCTCGACGGCTCCCGCAAGGTGGTGGTCACCGCCGCCGACGGCGCCGAGGAGACCCTCACCGCCGACGCCGTGCTCATCGCCACCGGCGGGCACCCGCGCGAGCTGCCCGACGCGCAGCCCGACGGCGAGCGCATCCTGAACTGGACCCAGGTCTACGACCTCGACGAGCTGCCCGAGGAACTCATCGTGGTCGGCTCCGGCGTCACCGGCGCCGAGTTCGCCGGCGCCTACCAGGCGCTCGGCTCCCGCGTCACCCTCGTCTCCAGCCGCGACCGGGTGCTGCCGGGCGAGGACCCGGACGCCGCCGCGGTCCTGGAGGACGTCTTCCGCCGCCGCGGCATGAACGTCATGGCCCGTTCCCGCGCCGAGTCCGCCAAGCGCGTCGGCGACCGGGTCGAGGTCACGCTCGCCGACGGCCGGGTCATCAGTGGCACGCACTGCCTGATGGCCGTCGGCGCCATCCCCAACAGCGCGGGCATGGGTCTGGAGGAGGCCGGGGTCAGGCTCCGCGACTCCGGGCACATCTGGACCGACAGGGTCTCGCGCACGACCGCCCCGGGCGTCTACGCGGCCGGTGACGTGACCGGCGTCTTCGCCCTCGCGTCCGTGGCCGCCATGCAGGGCCGCATCGCCATGTACCACTTCCTCGGCGACGCGGTGGCCCCGCTGAACCTGAAGACGGTCTCCTCGAACGTCTTCACCGACCCCGAGATCGCCACCGTCGGCTACACGCAGGCCGACATCGACGCGGGCAAGATCGAGGCCCGGGTCGTGAAGCTGCCGCTGCTGCGCAACCCGCGCGCCAAGATGCAGGGCATCCGCGACGGCTTCGTCAAGATCTTCTGCCGCCCCGGCACCGGCATCGTGGTCGGCGGCGTGGTCGTCTCCCCCCGCGCCTCGGAGCTCATCCACCCGATCTCGATCGCGGTCGACAACAATCTGACGGTCGAACAGATCGCGAACGCGTTCACCGTGTACCCCTCCCTGTCCGGCTCGATCGCCGAGGTGGCACGGCAGCTCCACACCCGCAAGACCTCGGGCGAGGGCTGACGTCTTTCGGCGACTCCCCGCTGGTCACGGGGAGTTGGTGACGCTGCGCGAGGCGGGGGCGGTGCGAGTGGGCGCGTATACCACTTACCACCCCGCCATGCGAACAACTTCTGTTATTCGGCGCAAACTGCTGAAAGCAGACGGTCGTTGGGGTTACTGTCAGTTTCGTGTTCGCTGCAGAACGTCGCCAATTGATCCTCGAAATGGTGCGAGCGAACGGGGCCGTGTCGCTCCGTGAGCTCGCCCGCGTCGTCCAGACCTCCGAAGTGACCGTACGGCGGGACGTGCGCGCTCTGGAGGCAGAAGGACTCCTCGACCGCCGGCACGGCGGTGCGGTATTGCCGGGCGGGTTCACGCGGGAGTCCGGCTTTCCGCAGAAATCGCATCTCGCGACCGCCGAGAAGACGGCCATCGCCGATCTCGCCGCGGGCCTCGTGGAAGAAGGCGAGGCCATCGTGGTGGGGGCGGGGACCACCACGCAGGAGCTGGCCCGCCGGCTCGCGCGGGTGCCCGGCCTGACCGTCGTCACCAACTCCCTGCTGGTGGCCCAGGCGTTGGCCCACGCCAACCGCGTGGAGGTCGTGATGACCGGGGGCACCCTGCGCGGTTCCAACTACGCCCTGGTCGGCTCGGGCGCCGAGCAGTCCCTGCAAGGGCTGCGCGTGTCCCGGGCGTTCCTGTCCGGGAGCGGTCTGACCGCCGAGCGCGGACTCTCCACGTCCAACATGCTCTCGGCGTCCGTGGACCGCGCCCTCGTCCAGGCGGCCGCCGAGGTCGTGGTCCTCGCCGACCACACCAAGCTCGGGACGGACACCATGTTCCAGACCGTGCCGACCGACCTCGTCACCCGGCTCGTCACGGACGAGCCGCCCGCCCACGACGACCGTGCGGCCACCGAACTGCAGGCCCTGGCCGACCAGGGCGTCCAGATCGCGGTGGCCGGGGCGTCGGCGTCGGGCGGCGCGGGAGGGGATCCGCTCCCGTCCGGGCGACAGCCGCGCCGGGAGGTACCGCTCCCGGGGCCGCGCCGTGGCCAGGTGGTCCCGGGCTCGGGACCGCAGCTACGGAGCGCGACGGTGATGGGGGACCAGCCCCCGGCCGAAAGGGCACGGGTGGCCGATCTCCGACGCCGCTGAGCGGCGTCGGCGGGAGCCGGAGCGGCCTCAGGGCTTGAGGCCGCGCAGTGTCAGGCCCAGCAGACGGTCGGCCAGCGCGGGGTCGTCCGCCGTCTCCTCCGCCGCCAGCGCGATCGCGTTGGTCAGCTGGAGGAGGTCACCGATCGAGACGTCGGGGCGCACGGCCCCCGACTCCTGGGCGCGCAGCAGCAGGGCGCCGCCCGCCTCACGCATCGGGCCGCTGCACCGGGCGAGGTGGGAACCGTCGTCCCGCGAGGCCGACATGAGGGCGCGCGCGAGCCCGCGGTACTCGCCCGCGTGCGCGATGATCTCGCGCAGCCACTCCACCAGGGCGGTGCACGGCTGCGGGGCGTCGAGCAACTCGCGCGAGCGGGCCAGCAGATCGCTCACGGCCTCCTCGAAGACCGCGCTCATCAAGGCGTGCCGATTCGGGAAGTGCCGGTACAGCGTGCCGATTCCGACGCCCGCGCGCCGGGCCACGTCCTCCAGGGACGTGTCCGTGCCGTGCTCGGCGAAGGCGGAGCGTGCCTCGGCGAGCAGCCGTCCGTGGTTGCGCCGGGCGTCCGCCCGCATCACACGCGGCGCTCCTGGACTCCGGGCGGGCCCCGGCGTCCCGGTCCGCTCGCTCGTGGTCGCGCCCACCATGGCTTCCACCCGCCCTCTTCCGTCGCACGGCTGCGCTCCAGGATGCCACCGGCGGTTCCCCGGCGGACGCCACGGGCCGCGCGCCGGACGGCTCGAAGCATCACGGAGGGTTGTGCGGACGGGGGGCCGGGCGCCGCCGTGGCCGGCCACCGCCCCGCACGGCGAAGCGCCCGGCGGGCCGCAGATGCGGTCGCCGGGCGCTTCGGACGCGAGGGGACGGGCGCGTCACCCGTTCGCGCTGCTCAGTCCTTGATCTCGCAGATGGGGGCCCCGGAGGTGACGGAGGCGCCGACCTCCGCGCTCAGGCCCTTGACGGTGCCGGAGCGGTGCGCGTTCAGGGGCTGTTCCATCTTCATGGCCTCCAGGACGACGATCAGGTCGCCCTCCTTGACCTCCTGGCCCTCCTCGACGGCCACCTTGACGATGGTGCCCTGCATCGGGGAGGCCAGGGTGTCGCCCGAGGCGACCGGGCCGGACTTCTTCGCGGCGCGGCGCTTGGGCTTGGCGCCCGCGGCCAGACCGGTGCGGGCCAGCGACATGCCCAGCGAGACCGGCAGCGAGACCTCCAGACGCTTGCCGCCGACCTCGACGACCACCGTCTCGCGGCCGGGCTCGTCCTCGGTCTCGGCGTCCGCCGGGGCGGCGAACGGCTTGATCTCGTTGACGAACTCGGTCTCGATCCACCGGGTGTGGACCGTGAACGGGTCCTGCGAGCCGGTGAGCTCCGGGGCGAACGCCGGGTCCTCGACCACCGCGCGGTGGAAGGGGATAGCGGTGGCCATGCCCTCGACGTCGAACTCGGCGAGCGCGCGGGCGGCGCGCTGGAGGGCCTGCTTGCGGGTGGCGCCGGTGACGATCAGCTTGGCGAGCAGGGAGTCCCAGGCCGGGCCGATGACACTGCCGGACTCGACGCCCGCGTCCAGCCGGACACCGGGGCCGGTCGGCGGCACGAAGGACGTGACCGTGCCGGGAGCGGGCAGGAAGTTGCGGCCCGGGTCCTCGCCGTTGATGCGGAACTCGATGGAGTGGCCGCGCAGTTCCGGGTCGCCGTAGCCCAGCTCCTCGCCGTCGGCGATGCGGAACATCTCGCGGACCAGGTCGATGCCGGCGACCTCCTCGGTGACCGGGTGCTCGACCTGCAGACGGGTGTTGACCTCCAGGAAGGAGATCGTGCCGTCCACGCCGACCAGGAACTCGACCGTTCCGGCGCCGACGTAGCCGGCCTCCTTCAGGATCGCCTTGGAGGACGAGTACAGCTCCGCCACCTGCGCCTCGGACAGGAACGGGGCGGGAGCCTCCTCCACCAGCTTCTGGTGACGGCGCTGCAGCGAGCAGTCACGCGTGGACACGACGACCACGTTGCCGTGCTGGTCGGCCAGGCACTGGGTCTCCACGTGCCGGGGCTTGTCGAGGTAGCGCTCCACGAAGCACTCGCCGCGGCCGAAGGCCGCGACCGCCTCGCGCACCGCCGACTCGTACAGCTCCGGAACCTCCTCCAGCGTCCGGGCCACCTTCAGACCACGACCGCCGCCACCGAACGCGGCCTTGATCGCGATCGGCAGACCGTGCTGCTCGGCGAACGCGACGACCTCCTCGGCGCCCGAGACCGGGTCCGGGGTGCCGGCCACCAGCGGCGCGCCCGCGCGCTGCGCGATGTGCCGGGCGGCGACCTTGTCGCCCAGGTCGCGGATCGCCTGCGGCGGCGGACCGATCCAGATCAGCCCCGCGTCGAGAACGGCCTGGGCGAAGTCCGCGTTCTCCGAAAGGAAGCCGTAACCCGGATGGATGGCATCCGCGCCCGAGTCCTTGGCGGCCTGCAGCACCTTGGCGATGTCCAGGTAACTGGAGGCCGGAGTGTCACCGCCCAGCGCGAACGCCTCGTCCGCCGCACGGACATGCAGAGCGTCCCGGTCCGGTTCCGCATACACGGCAACGCTCGCGATCCCGGCATCCCGACATGCTCGGGCCACGCGGACAGCGATTTCGCCACGGTTGGCGATGAGCACCTTGCGCACGATGGCTCCCTCCTTGAAAACAAGCCGAGTTTAGGGACAGCCAACACGACGTTTCGAGCTGTCCCCAGTGGTGAGCTTGCCCACACGGAGCGTGATACGAGGCTCGCCCTACCCGCGAAATCCCTTGTCGTGCCAAGGCACGCGGGAATCCTTCCCTGAACCCTAGCCCTCCTGTGTGGCCAAGGTCTCTGTGACTCCGTGCTGCGGCCCACAACGATTCTTTGTCGAGTCCCTACGAATGGCCCAACGATTCTTTGCCCTCGACGGAACCCTTGTCCCTGGGTTTACCCGTTAGTAGCGTTCGGGATGTCTAAGACGTACTTGGGGTAACAGCACGCGGAAGTGGGTGGGGCCGGTGGTGCGCAGACCGCTGGTGTGGGTGGCGGCGATCGTGCTCTTCGTGGAGGCGGTGGGTATCGCCCTCCTCAACTGGTTCCTCGGCACGGTCGTGGACCGCCAGGACATGTCCATGGCC
Source organism: Streptomyces sp. NPDC058751 (assembly GCF_042746485.1). Taxonomy (NCBI): domain Bacteria; kingdom Bacillati; phylum Actinomycetota; class Actinomycetes; order Kitasatosporales; family Streptomycetaceae; genus Streptomyces; species Streptomyces sp. NPDC058751. The sequence continues at coordinate 48,192 of NZ_JBHYPZ010000059.1, forward strand.
GGACTGGACTCCGACGTGATGGCGCGGTCGTCCAAGATCGGTGGGCTGGTCTTCGGCCTCTACTTCCTGGCGTGCGCCGTGACGGCCCTGCTGGTCGCGCTCCGGCAGCGGCCGCCGGGTGTCCTCGGGCGTGTCCTGCTGATCAGCGCCGCCGTGGTGCACGCGCTGCTCGGCGCCTTCACGGTGGGTCTGGTGGGCTGGGGAGCGTTCACCTTCATGATGGTGGTGCTCGCGTTGATCGTGTTCACCCTTCTGGCCTACGACGGCCGGGAGGCCGGTCCGGTCGACGCCGAGCCGGAGGCCGGCGGGACCGGCGGCGGCGAGGGCGACACGGCCGAGGAGGGTTCCACCGGCCCCGCCGGGAGCGCCGACGCGACGAGCACGGGCCCGGGCGAGGGCGACGGCGTCACCGCGGGGAAGGTCGACCTCGGGAAGGCGGATCTGGGGAAGGCGGATCTGGGGAAGGCGGATCTCACGAAGGCCGACCTGACGAAGGCCGATCTGACCAAGGCCGATCTGACGAAGGCCGATCTGACGAAGGCCGACCTGACGAAGGCCGACCTGACGAAGGCCGACCTGACGAAGGCCGACCTGACCAAGGGCGACCTGGCCAAGGCCGACCTGGCGGAGGGAGCCGAGGCGGCGGGCGCCGTCGAGGCGGAACCCGTGGCCGCGGCGGCCGCTCCGGCCCCCTGACGGCCCCCTGGTCTTCCTCCCGGCCCTCTGCCGCCCTCGGGTGTCCGGGTGCCCCGGCACCCGGGTGCAGGGGCGCTCAGGCGTGCCGGTGCCCGCCTGAGCGGGGTACGGGCGGGTGGGCCCGGGCGGCGGGCCGTCCCGGCCGGCGCCCGGGGCGGTGGTCCTCACGCCTCCCGGGGCGCCCACAACTCCGTGATGCCGACACCCAGTTCGGCGAGCAGCCTGCGCACCAGCGGCAGCGAGATGCCGATGACGTTGCCGTGGTCGCCGTCGATGCCCTCGATGAACGGCGCCGAGCGGCCGTCCAGGGTGAACGCGCCCGCCACGTGCAGGGGTTCACCCGAAGCGACGTACGCGGCGATCTCGTCGTCGGTCGGTTCGCCGAAGCGGACCACGGTCGAGGCGATCCCCGACTCCCACCGCTTCTGGGCCGTGTCCCAGACGCAGTGCCCCGTCTGGAGCGTGCCCGCCCGGCCGCGCATCGCCTTCCAGCGCGCGGTGGCCTCCTCGGCGTCGGCGGGCTTGCCGAGCGCCTGGCCGTCCAGGTCCAGCACCGAGTCGCAGCCGATCACCAGCGCGCCCTGCACCTCGGGCCGCGCCGCCACGACGGAGGCTTTCGCCTCGGCCAGCGCGAGGGCCAGCTCGGCGGGGGTGGGCGCGGTGACGGCGTCCTCGTCGACCCCGCTCACGATCACCTCGGGGGAGAGTCCGGCCTGCCGCAGCAGATTGAGCCGGGCGGGGGACTGGGAGGCGAGCACGAGACGGCGGCGCGGCTGATCGGTCATGTGCCCAGGGTATCGGCGCCGATCCGCCCGCGCCTCGGTTGCCGGGAGGCTCAGCGGACGCCCACCAGGACCATCGCGACCACCATGGCCAGAGCCAGGAGAACGCCCAGGCGCCGCAACATCTCTTGCATGTCGCGCAGCTCATCGGGGGGTTCGTTCTCGGGGTCGGACCACAGCATGCTCCCGATCGTGCGGTGACGAAGGAGCCGGACGCCTGAGTACGCGTACTCAACTTGCGGACGTCCTGTGAAACGAAGATTCCCCCGCGGACGGGGTCCGCGGGGGAATCGGGGTGTCGCTCGCCGAGGTGGCCGGCCCGGCCGGTGGCCCGAGGGGGCTAGCCCGGCCAGTAGGTGCGGCCCCACGTCGTCGGGCCCGGCCGCGGGAGCCGGTGCGCGGCGATGCGGGCGGGGTCGGACCAGGAGTCACGCGGCCCGGACGCGCCGGACGGGGCGGACGCCACCGCCGCGGCGCGTGCCCGGACCACCGCCAGTGCGGCGGCCAGCTCCTCGGGGGTCGGATTGCCCCGTACGACCTTGATCGTCATGTCTGCTCCCAGGATCCTGGTCTGCGGGGGGTCTAGAGCGGGATGTTGCCGTGCTTCTTCGGCGGCAGCGACGCCCGCTTCGTACGCAGCTGACGCAGGCCGCGCACGACGTGGGAGCGGGTCTGCGACGGCATGATCACGCCGTCGATGTAACCGCGCTCGGCCGCCGTGTACGGGTTCAGCAGCGTGTCCTCGTACTCCTGGATCAGCCGGGCCCGGGTGGCCTCCTGGTCCTCGGCGGCCGCGATGGTGCGGCGGTGCAGGATGTTCACCGCGCCCTGCGCGCCCATGACCGCGATCTGCGCGGTGGGCCAGGCGAGGTTGAGGTCGGCGCCCAGGTGCTTGGAGCCCATGACGTCGTACGCGCCGCCGAAGGCCTTGCGGGTGATGACCGTGATCAGCGGGACGGTCGCCTCGGCGTACGCGTAGATCAGCTTGGCGCCGCGGCGGATGATGCCCGTGTGCTCCTGGCCGACGCCCGGGAGGAAGCCGGGCACGTCCACGAAGGTCAGGACGGGCACGTTGAACGCGTCGCACGTCCGCACGAACCGCGCGGCCTTCTCGCTCGCGTCGATGTCCAGGCAGCCGGCGAACTGCATCGGCTGGTTGGCGACGATGCCGACCGGGTGGCCCTCGACCCGGCCGAAGCCGGTGAGGATGTTCGGCGCGAACAGCGGCTGAGTCTCGAAGAACTCGGCGTCGTCCAGGACGTGTTCGATCACCGCGTGCATGTCGTACGGCTGGTTCGCGCTGTCCGGCACGATCGTGTCCAGCTCGCGGTCCTCGTCCGTGAGCGCGAGGTCCGCCTCCTCCGGGAACACCGGGGGCTCGCTGAGGTTGTTGGACGGCAGGTACGACAGCAGCTGCTTGACGTACTCGATCGCGTCCTTCTCGTCGCCCGCCATGTGATGGGCCACGCCCGACACGGCGTTGTGCGTCCGGGCGCCGCCCAGCTCCTCGAAGCCGACGTCCTCGCCCGTCACCGTCTTGATGACGTCGGGACCCGTGATGAACATGTGCGAGGTCTGATCGACCATCACCGTGAAGTCGGTGATGGCGGGGGAGTACACCGCGCCGCCCGCGCACGGGCCGACCACCAGGCTGATCTGCGGGATGACACCCGACGCGTGCGTGTTGCGGCGGAAGATCTCGCCGTACATGCCGAGGGCGCTGACGCCCTCCTGGATCCGGGCGCCGCCCGAGTCGTTGATGCCGATGACCGGGCAGCCGGTCTTCAGCGCGAAGTCCATCACCTTCATGATCTTCTGCCCGAAGACCTCGCCGAGGGCGCCGCCGAAAACGGTGAAGTCCTGGGAGAACACGGCGACGGGGCGGCCGTCGACCATGCCGTAGCCGGTGACCACGCCGTCGCCGTACGGGCGGTTCTTCTCCAGCCCGAAGTCGGTCGACCGGTGCCGCGCGAACTCGTCGAACTCGACGAAGGAGCCCTCGTCCATCAGCAGTTCGATGCGCTCACGAGCCGTCAACTTGCCCTTGGCGTGCTGCTTTTCGACGGCGCGCTCCGAGCCGGCGTGCGTCGCTTCCTGGATGCGGCGCTGCAGATCCGCGAGCTTGCCCGCGGTGGTGTGGATGTCGGGGTGGTGCAGCTCTTCCGGCTCGGACATCGGGTTGCGGCTCCCTGCCTGATCTAAAGGGGACGTGAGGGTGACTGCTCGGAAAACGCGGTGCTCAGAAGCGGTGCTCAGCGGTGCTCGGAAGCGGTGCTCAGAAGGGGGGCTTGCTACTCATCCGTAGCGTAGTGGCGGCCCTACCGATCGGCAGTGCGGCGTTTACCACACCTAGGCTGGGTTGCATGACGCCGCGAGATGCAGCAGACGCGAACGACAACCGGTGGTCCGACCTGGACCGTCCGCCGCTGAACGGAGCCGCCCTGCGCAGGGCGCTGGTCCGCGACGGCGGCCTGTGGCGCGACGTGGAGGTGGTGGAGAGGACCGGGTCGACCAACACCGACCTGGCCGCAGCCGTCACCGGAGGGAAAGGGGCCGACGAGGGCACCGTCCTCGTCGCCGAGGAACAGGACGCCGGACGCGGGCGCCTGGACCGCCGGTGGACCGCTCCGGCCCGCTCCGGCCTCTTCTTCTCCGTGGTGCTGAAACCCGGCCCGGTACCCGTCGAACGCTGGGGGTGGCTGCCGTTGCTCACCGGCGTCGCCGCCGCGACGGCGCTCTCCCGCTCCGCCGGGGTCGACACCGCGCTCAAGTGGCCCAACGACCTGCTCGTCACCGTGGACGGAGAGGAACGCAAGGTCGGCGGCATCCTCGCCGAGCGCGCCGGCGACGACGCGGTCGTCGTCGGCATCGGCGTCAACGTCTCGCTGCGCACGGACGAACTGCCCGTGCCCGGCGCCGGATCGCTCGCGATCGCGGGCGCGACGACCACGGACCGTGACACCGTGCTGCGGGCCGTGCTGCGTTCCTTCGAGGAGTGGTACGCGCGCTGGCGGGACGCGGGCGGCGACCCCGTCGCGTCCGGCCTCCAGGAGACGTACGCGGCCGGCTGCGCGACGCTCGGGCGCACGGTGCGGGCCGAGCTGCCCGGCGGCCGGGCGCTCGTCGGGGAGGCGGTGGCCCTGGACGGGGACGGACGGCTCGTCATCGCGACGGCGGACGGCGTGCAGGAGCCGGTGGGCGCCGGGGACGTGGTGCACCTGCGACCCGCGTGAGACGAGGGACCGAGGGGAGCCAGCCGGGCCGCCCGGCGGGGCGTGTGACCGGGTCCGTGCGCGACGAGGGCCGCCGGCACCGTCCCCGGCCTCGGGTTTCGCCATCGGGAGTGAGCCAGCGCACACCTGCCGTAGAGTTGAGCGCGGTCGAACCTGACCACGGCAGATCGGAAGGGCAGCAGGAGTGACCGTCGACGACACCGGCTCCGGCACGGGCGCCCACCCCGCTCCCGGCGGCGAGCCGGGCCGCACCGCCGGGCCGGTCACGGACGGGACACCCGCACGGGCCGCCGGGGACGGCGAGGCCCGGCAGGACGCCGGTCCCGGCGCCGGGACCGGCACCCGCCCGGACCGTCCCGGCCACCGCCCGGACGACCTCCCGGACCAGGGGAACGGACCCCGCGGCGATGACCGCTACGCCACGGGGAGCGACCCCCGGGGCGGCGGCCACGGCGCCGACGCGCGGCCGGACGTCCGGCCCGACGCACGGTACGAGGCGAACGGCCGCGTGGACCCGCAGGGCGAGCCGGACTCCGGGGAGAACCCGCTCGCGCTGCGCCTGGAAGGGCTGATCCTCGGCGCCGAGCGGCGGTACACCCCCTTCCAGGCGGCCCGCAGCGCGGGCGTCTCCATGGAGCTGGCCTCCCGCTTCTGGCGGGCGATGGGCTTCGCGGACATCGGCCAGGCCAAGGCGCTGACCGAGGCGGACGTGCTCGCCCTGCGCCGCCTCGCCGGTCTCGTCGAGGCGGGCCTGCTGAGCGAGGCCATGGCCGTCCAGGTCGCCCGGTCCACCGGGCAGACCACCGCCCGTCTGGCCGAATGGCAGATCGATTCCTTCCTGGAGGGCCTGACCGAGCCCCCGGAGCCGGGGATGACCCGCACCGAGGTCACGTACCCCCTGATCGAGCTGCTCCTGCCCGAGCTGGAGGAGTTCCTCGTCTACGTCTGGCGCCGCCAGCTCGCCGCGGCCACCGGCCGTGTGGTGCAGGCGGCGGACGACGAGGAGATGGTCGACCGCCGTCTCGCCGTCGGCTTCGCCGACCTGGTCGGCTTCACCCGGCTGACGCGCCGCATGGAGGAGGAGGAGCTCGGCGAACTCGTCGAGGCCTTCGAGACCACCGCGGCGGACCTGGTCGCGGCGCACGGCGGCCGGCTCATCAAGACCCTCGGCGACGAGGTGCTCTACGCCGCGGACGACGCCGGTGTCGCCGCCGAGATCGCGCTGCGGCTCATCGAGACGATGGCCAACGACGAGACGATGCCGGAGCTGCGCGTCGGCATCGCCTTCGGCACGGTGACCACCCGGATGGGCGACGTGTTCGGTACGACCGTGAACCTGGCGAGCCGGCTCACGTCCATAGCGCCGCGTGACGCCGTCCTCGTCGACGGCGCCTTCGCCGAGGAGCTGACCCGCACCGGTGCCTCGCCCGCCTCCGAGGCGGAGGCCGCCGAGGCCGCGGCCGCCGCGGAGAAGGAGGGCGAGGAGCCCCCCTCGTACCGCTTCGCGCTCCAGCCGATGTGGCAGCGGCCCGTCCGGGGTCTCGGTGTCATCGAGCCGTGGCTGCTGGCCCGGCGGTCCGACGGCGCGTAGCGCTTCACCGGTCACCGGTCGTCCCGGTCACCGGTCGCTCTGGCCGCCGGGCTCCTCGGCCGTCCCGGCTTCTCAGTCGTCCTGGCCCTCCTGACCGTCCCGGTCGGGCGACAGCAGCCCGTCCACGCAGATCCCCACGATCGGTACGCACACGCCCGGCGGCCGGTGCGACGGTGCCGGGGTGGTCGGGGCCGGGGTGTGCCGCGGTGTCTCGGCGGGCGGGGTGGCCCTCGGTGTCGGTCGCGGGGCCGGCGGGGTCGCCACGGGGGCCGTGGGGATGCCGGTGGTGGCCGGTGCCGGGGTGGCGGGGGCCTCGCCGCGGGCCGCCGGGACGGCCGGGGCCGTGGTGGCCGGCGTCCGGACCCGTGCCGGGGTCAGGCTCGTGTCCGAGGTGGGTGCCGGGCTCGCCCCGCCCATCGCGGGGCTCGCCGGCGCGGCTCCGGAGTGCGTGGGCGTGGGCATGGCCGCGACGGTGGGGACGGCGTCGTCCGCCGTGCCGCTGTCCGGGGCCGTCACGGCCGGTTCGGCCTCCGTGTTCCTCCCGTCCGCGCCCCCGGTCACCGCGTCCGGGGTCATCCGGGCGAGGCTCAGCACCCCGGCGGCGAGGGCGAGCCCTCCCGCGGCGAAGAGGATCCGGCGCCGGCGGGGCTTGCGGTGCCGGCCGCGGACGGCACGGAGCCGGACGGGCGCGGGCTCGTCGTGTCCGGGGGTGTGCGGGGTGTGCGCGGGTCGGCGCACACCGGCCGAACGCGCCGCCGGAACGATCCCGCACCCCCGACCGGCACCGCCCGCCCCCACATCCCCTGCGGCACCCCCGGCTTCCCGCCCCGCTGCTCCGGCTTCCCGCCCCGCTGCTCCGGCTTCCCGCCCCGCTGCTCCGGCTTCCCGCCCCGCTGCTCCGGCGTCCCGCCCCGCTGCTCCGGCGTCCCGCCCCGCTGCTCCGGCGTCCCGCCCCGCTGCTCCGGCGTCCCGCCCCGCAGCGACGCCTCCTCGGGCGACCGTTCCGGTTTCCGACGCCGTCCCCCTGGAGTTCCGCCCTGCGGCCTCGGCGTTCTGCCCAGCGGCGACGCCTCCTCGGGCGACCGCTCCGGTTTCCGACGCCGTCCCCCTGGAGTTCCGCCCTGCGGCCTCGGCGTTCTGCCCAGCGGCGACGCCTCCT
>NZ_JBHYPZ010000059.1:55751-56412 GCF_042746485.1 Streptomyces sp. NPDC058751
TCGGGCGACCGCTCCGGTTTCCGACGCCGTCACCCCGGAGACCCGTCCCGCAGCTCCGGCGTCCTGCCCCGCAGCTTCGGCTTCAGGAGCCGCCGTCTCGGTCTCCGGGGCCGCCGCCGCGGCGTTCTGTCCCGCCGCCCCGGCTTCCGGGGCCGTCGCCCCGGTGTCCTGCCCCGTCATCCCGGTTTCCCGGGCGGTCGCTCCGGCTTCCGGGACCGCTGCCTCGGTGTCCTGCCCCGCAGCCCTGGCGCCCTGTCCCGCAGCTCCGGCTCCAGGGGCCGCCGTCTCGGTCTCCGGGGCCGCCGCCGCGGCGTTCTGCTCCGCCGCCCCGGCTTCCGGGGTCGTCGCCCCGGTCTCCGAAGTCGCCGCCCCGGCGTCCCGTCCCGCCGGCCCGGTGTCCCGGGCGGTCGTTCCGGTCTCCTCGGCCCTGGTCACGACTTCCAGCGTCTTCGTGTCGGCTTCGTCCTGCCCCGCCTCGGTGTCCGTCCCCCTCGCCGGGGCGGTCGCCGTGGTGCTCGGGGCCGGGAGGGGCATGGTCACCGTGTCGGCCGATCCGGTGTCGTGCCGCATCACCGCCGCCGCACCGCCCCCCGGGAGACCGCCCACCGGCGGCAGGACCGTGGGCGCCGCCGGGGGGGCGGGCCCCGGGTAGCCCCGCCCC
>NZ_JBHYPZ010000060.1:0-51260 GCF_042746485.1 Streptomyces sp. NPDC058751
ACCTGGCCAGTCACGGCGCCCCACCGCGCCCGGCGCTGCGGGGCGGCCTGGCCCGTCGGCCTGCCCGCCGGGCGGGGCCGGGCCGCGAACGCGGGGCCCCGGGGGGGGGGCCCCCGCGCCGGGGACCCCGGGGTGTCGTCAGGCCGGGACGCGGTCCAGGAATCCGTACACGCTCCGGATCCGGCCCTCGTCGTCCAGGACGATCACGTCGAAGCCCGCGACGGGCGCCGAGCCGTCCGCCTCGGCGACCATCTCCCAGCCGAAGCGGGCGGTGTCGTGGTGGCCGTCGACCGTGCCGAGCGGGCGGACGGTGAAGCCGGGGAACCGCTCGTGGACCGAGGCGATCATGGCCGCGACCTGCTCGTGCCCGCGGGCGTCGGTGAACGGGTCGGTGAACGTGCAGTCCGGGGTCCAGGCGGCGGCCACCGCTTTCGTCAGCGTGTCCGGCCCGCCCGCGTTCCAGGCCTCGAAGTAGCGGGCGACGGCGGTCTCGTAGCGGTCGGTGTTCTCGGACATGGTGAACCAGCCTCCATCGGGAAACGTATCCATGGTCAAGGCCCGTGTCCCGGGCCGGTGTCCGGCTCCGGGACGCGATACGCCAACCCTGCCGGGAGCCGTGCGGAGCGTCGATTACCCCGCGGGTAATGCGGGATCCGGGGCGGGCCGGCGAACGGGGAAGCCGTTCGTGCCGTTTCGGCCACACGCGGCGATGAATATGCCAGGAGACTGGCTGAATTCACATGGTGACAGTGTGTCAGTAGTGGCGATACTCAATCAGTAGGGCAATTCAGCCAAGCCCGTGCAATTGCACGGAGCATCGCCCAAGAGCCGCAGGGAAAGCGAGGCCGGACCGGCGACGAGCGACGCCAATGGGGGAAGATCGTGCACGACGAATTCCTGTGCCATGTCACCGCGTACGGGATGTGCGGCGGCCGGCGGGTCGGCGTGCCCCTCGGCACCTATCGCGCGCCGACCCTGGCGCTGGCCCTGTGGTGGATGCGCGACCGTGCCGCCTGGATGGCGGAGCGGCTCGATCCGCAGCCCGAGGACCCCGTCTTCCCGCCCAACTCCATCGCGCCCGTGGGCGACGGTGTTCCCGACGTCCCGGCGATGCTGCGCGCGTGGTGCGGTGACTCCGAGCAACAGGAGCTGGTGGCCGAGGAGTTGGCGGCGGGCAAACTCGTCCGCGTCTCCACCAGTGACGACACCACCGAGTACGAGCTGCTCGCGGAATCCGTTGACGCGCTGCGCATGCACCGCACCGCCGCGGTGCTGGGGACCTCCGCCGCCTGACCGCTCGCACGCGCTCCGGCCGCCGGGCGCTGCTCAGGCGCGCGAAGGGGCGAATCGTTAGAATTCTGGCATGGCAGACAGGCCGGTCGCGGCGACTGCACCCGAGCTCGTCCTCGAAACCGAGACGGGCTCGACGGTCATGAGTCCGAACCACGATTACCACGTCGGGCGCGATCCGCTGTGCGACATCGTGATCGACGACGTCCGGGTCTCGTGGCACCACGCGGTGCTGCGGCCCCATACCGACCACTGGACGCTCGAGGACGAGAACAGCACGAACGGCACGTACGCCGACGGCCGCCGCGTCCACGAATGGGGGGTCGGACCCGGCAGCGTGATCCGCTTCGGGAGCCCCGCCGACGGCCCGCGCGCCGTCCTCGTCCGCCGTCCGCCGCCCGCCGCGGAGCGCCCCTCGGCCGTCTCCGCGCCGGCCGCCACCGGCACCTTCAGACAGCCGACCACCGTACGGCCGCTGCCCTCGCGCACCGTCCGCATCGGCCGCGCCCCCGACAACGACCTCGTCGTCGACGACCTGATCGTCTCCCGCAACCACGCCGAACTGCTGGCCAGGCCCGACGGGACGTACGAGATCGTCGACCTCGGCAGCCACAACGGCACGTTCCTCAACGGCCAGCCCGTCGAACGGGCCCTGGTCACACCGGGTGACATCGTCGGCATCGGGCACTCCGCGTTCTGCCTCGTCGGCGACCAGCTCCAGGAGTACGTGGACAGCGGCGAGGTCTCCCTCGACGTGCAGGACCTCACCGTCGAGGTCGACCGCGGCCGCAAGCGGCTGCTGGACGAGGTGTCGTTTCCCGTCGGCGAGAAATGTCTGCTCGCCGTCGTCGGCCCGAGCGGCGCGGGGAAGTCCACGCTCCTGAACGCCCTCACCGGACAGCGGCCCGCCGACCACGGCACGGTGCTCTACGACGGCCGCGACCTCTACCGCGACTACGCCGAGCTGCGCCAGCGCATCGGCCTCGTCCCGCAGGACGACATCCTGCACGCCCAGCTCACCGTCCGCCGGGCGCTCACCTACGCCGCCGAACTGCGCTTCCCGCAGGACACCGCCAAGGCGGAGCGCCGGGCGCGGGTGGACGAGGTGATCGGCGAACTGGGCCTGGAGCAGCGCGCCGACCAGCCCATCCACAGCCTGTCCGGCGGACAGCGCAAGCGCGTCAGCGTGGCCCTGGAACTGCTCACCAAACCGTCCCTGCTCTTCCTGGACGAGCCGACCTCCGGACTCGACCCGGGCATGGACCGCTCGGTGATGCACATGCTGCGCGGCCTCGCCGACGACGGCCGCACCGTCATCGTGGTCACCCACAGCGTGCTCAGCCTGGACGTCTGCGACCGGCTCCTCGTCCTCGCACCCGGCGGCAAGGTCGCCTACTACGGACCGCCCGACGACACCCTGCCCTTCTTCGGGTACCGGCAGTGGCCCGAGGCGTTCGAGGCGTTCGAGCGCGACAAGGACCGCGACTGGGCGGGGGAGTACGCGGACTCGCCGTTCCACCGTCAGTACATCGACAAGTCGACCTCGCAGCCGAGGATGCCGGACGCGGCCACCGGAGCCCTCGTCGGGCCGCCCCCGAAGGCCCAGAGCTGGGGCTCCCAGCTCCGCACCCTGGTCCGCCGCTACGCGGCCGCGCTCGGGGCGGACCGGACCTTCCTCGCCATCATGATCGCCCTGCCGTTCGTGATGGGCGTGATGGCGCGGGCGCTGGCGGGCGGCGAACTGACCCAGGAGACGGCGATGAACGCGCTGCTCATCCTGTGCGTCGGCGGCGTGCTGACCGGAGCGGCCAACGCCGTGCGCGAACTCGTCAAGGAACGGACGATCTACCAGCGGGAACGGGCGGTCGGCCTGTCCAGATCGGCGTACCTGATGTCCAAGGTCGTCGTCCTCGGCACGATCACCGTGCTCCAGGCCGTCGTGCTCACCCTCGTCGCCCTGTTCGGCGTCGACCTCAACGCCCCGGGCGGCGAAGGCGTCCTCATGCCACCGCTGCTGGAGATCACCCTGGCCGTGGCCCTGCTGGCCTTCACCGCGATGATGCTCGGCCTCCTCGTCTCCGCCCTGGTGCGCAAGGAGGAGGTGACGATGCCGCTGCTGGTGCTGCTGGCCATCGTCCAGGTGGTGTTCTGCGGGGCCCTGCTGAAACTGCACGGTGTGCCCGGCCTCGAACAGCTCTCCTGGCTGGTGCCCTCCCGCTGGGCCCTCGGCGCGATGGCCGGGACCATCGGGCTCGCCCGGATCGTGCCCGGCGAACTGACCGGCGACCCTATGTTCCGGCATTCCACCAGTGCGTGGCTGATCAACATGGGCATGCTCGTCGTGCTCTCCGTCGTCTTCGGCTGGCTGGTGGCCCGGCTGCTGCGACGGCACGAGCCCGCGGTCATGCGGAAGTAGCCGCCGATGACGAGCCCCGGTTTCCGCCCGACGCACGTCGTTCCGCAGGACGGGCTGCCCGCGTGGGAGTCGCCGGACCCGTCCCGGCCGACCGTGCCCCTGGACGCGCTCCTGCCGGTCGAACTCGTCGACCGGCTCGGGGACTGGGGGCGGGTCGTGTGCGCGAACGGCTGGTCGGCCTGGGTCGACGGCCGCCTGCTGGTCGCCGTGCCGCAGGTACCGCCCGCGGCGACCCGTCCGCTCGCCCGCACGGCCGATCCGCGCCCCCTGCTGGCCCGCGTCGAGCAGGCACTCACCGAGTACCGGCGGGCGGCCGAGGAACTGGCGTCCGGACGGCTGGAGTCCGAGGCCTTCCGGGCCCGGACGCAGGGCAGCAGGATCGGTGTGGTCGTCGACGGCGAGTCGCTGTGGCTGTACGACGGCGGGCACGAGCGGTGGGTGTACTGCGACGGAACGCGGCTGAGCACCTTCGCGGCCGAGCGCACCCCCTCGGCCACGCCCCGCGGGACGACGTACCGGCCCCCGGAACCGGCCCCGTCGTGGGAGCCGGGCCCGGAGCGGGAGGAGTCCGGGGTGCCGGGCCGGTCCGGGCCCCCGGACCGGCCGCAGGAGCCGGACAGGGAGCGCGGCCGCGGGACGGAACCGACGCGGATCGTGCGGGAATCCGCCCCCGGCGGGCCCCCCGCGGGGCCTCCCGGCGGACACGAGCCCACCCGCCTGGTCACCTTCGAGGACGAGGACCGGGGCGAGGACTGATGCACGGCACGGGGCGCGGCGGGGGTGACGGCTGATGGACGGGACGTCCGGGCGGGACACCAGCCTGTTCTCGGGGCGGCCCTCCGACCTGATCGGACGGCAGATCGCCGGCTACCGGATCGAGCGGGAGATCGGCCGGGGCGGGATGGCCGTCGTCTACCAGGCCAAGGACCTGCGTCTGGACCGCACGGTCGCCCTCAAACTGCTCGCCCCGGAACTCGCCCGCAACGACACCTTCCGCGGCCGCTTCACCCACGAGTCACGGGTCGCCGCCGCGATCGACCACCCGCACATCGTGCCCGTGTTCGAGGCGGGGGAGACGGACGGCGTCCTCTACATCGCCATGCGGTACGTCGCCGGCCGCGACCTGCGCCATCTCCTCGACCGCGAGGGCCCGCTGACGGTCACCGTGGCCGCCCGGATCGGCATCCAGGTCGCCTCCGCGCTCGACGCGGCCCACGACCACGGCCTGGTGCACCGGGACGTGAAGCCCGGCAACATCCTGGTGGCCCAGGGCACCGACAGCGACCATCCCGAACACGTCTACCTCACGGACTTCGGACTGACCAAGAAGTCCCTGTCGCTGACAGGGTTCACGAGCGTCGGACAGTTCGTGGGCACCCTCGACTACGTGGCGCCGGAGCAGATCTCCGGCAAGCCGGTCGACGGGCGCTGCGACGTCTACAGCCTCGGCTGTGTCGTCTACGAGACGATGGCCGGCCGCCCGCCCTTCCAGCGCGACGACGACATGGCACTGCTGTGGGCCCACCAGTACGACCAGCCCCCGGCCCTGACCAGCGTCCGCCCCGGTATCCCGGACGGGGTCGACGCCGTTCTCGCGAAGGCGCTCTCCAAGAGCCCCGACGACCGGTACGACTCGTGCCTGGCCTTCGTCAGCGCGCTGCGGATCGCGGCGCGCGGACCGGCGAGCGGGAGCGGCACCGGGCCGGACAGCGGGGCCGGGGCCGTCCCGGGCGGCCCGGGGCCCGTGCCGGAGCCGCCCGCCTGGGCCCGGCCGGTGTTCCGCCACTGAGGCGCCGCCGCCGGCCGTCAGCGTGCGGGACCGGCCTCGCCCCCGCGCCGGACGCCCCGGGCCAGGAGGGCGCCCGCGAAACCGGTGACCAGCCCCCACAGCACGGCCAGACCGAGAGCACCCCACACCTGGGGCTTCAGGAAGAGTTCCCCCTTCAGACCTCCGCCGATGTCACCGAGACCGAGGATCGACAGGCCGTAGTTCGCCGAGACCCGGCCGAGCAGGCAGATCATGAGCACCGTCAGCGCCAGCGCGACCGCCATGCGGACGGCGTGCTGCCAGGCCCGCGTCCGGGCCGGTGAGCGGACCGCCATCAAGAACGCCGCCCCGAGCAGCAGTACGGCGTCGACGGCCACCAGCCACCAGATCCTGCCGTCGTAGTCGGCGAGGGACCCGAGGTTGAGCGCGGACACGTCCGGAGTGCGCAGCACCTCGTCGAGCACATGGGGCATCGGCAGACCGAAGGGCCCGTCCACCCGTCCGTTCCAGGTGGCGCCGAGGCCGATCGTGAACGCGAGCCAGACGACGTTGGGAAGACCGAGGAGCATCACGGCGAAGGTCTCGGCCGGATGCCCGCGGGTCGCCGCCACCACCAGGCCGATGACCACGCCGAGGCCGACACAGGCGAGCAGCAGGACCACCATGGCGTGCGCCGCGGGCCGCACCGACTCCTGGAAGGGCAGCAGCCGGGCGGGGAGCGGCGCGCCGCGCGAGACCAGCAGCGCGATCACGAACACGCCCGCGAGCCACAGCACTCCGAAGAACAGGGTCGGTGCCATGGAAGCCTCGAAACCGACCTCGGGCGTTGCGCCGAACAGGTCGCCGATGGCGCCGATGGTGCCGTCCCCGAGGTCGACCGTGAAGTTCTGGCGGGCCGCGAGCGCCAGCCCGATCAGCACGAGCAGCCACAGCACGGCGAGCCGTCCGGCCCAGCCGGCCAGTTCGGCCGCCCCGGCTACCGCGCGGTGCCGCAGCGGCCGCAGGAATCCCGCCCCGAGCACCAGCGCTCCGGTCAGGGTCACCGACAGCGGGATCACCGTGAGGCCCGCCTTCGTCTCGGCGATGGCCCCCGCGTCGCCGGTGAACTCGACGGTCCCGCCGACCGCCGTGACCAGGGTGGCCGCGACCACCCGCGGATAGGCGTTGTCGGGGAGGTCGGTGGCGCCCGAGGCCCACAGGCCGAGAGCGGCGACCACCGTCATGAGGACCAGACCGGCCAGTACGGCCGCGACCGCCTGGAGCCAGCCGTGACGGGCGGCCGGACGCGCACCGCTGCTGTGGGGCGGCCGGGCGGACGGTGTCTGGGGACTCACGCTGCCACGCTAAGCAGCGCCGGCGCCGTCCGCCCCTCGGGGAGAGGCGGACGCGTCGGCTTGCGGGCACCCGCGGAGCGGGGCACACAATGGGTTGATCCTGGAACAAAGCGGCGCGAAAGCCACTCGGACGCCGCCGCATCCCTCCACCGGGAGAAGAGCTCGTGAGCGTCGAACCGCCGTCCTCCGACCGCCCCACCGGACCGCCTTCGGGCCCGCTGTCGGGCCCGACCCGGCCGAGCCCGACCCAGCCCGTCGGCCGCCCGCCCGCCGGACCGCCCAGTGGCGCGTCCGGGGAGGGGAGCGGAGCCGGCGGACCGGGGAGCGGCGGTCCGCGCTGGGGTGTCGGGGGCGGAGGTGGCACGGGTCCCGAGGGACCCGGCGGCGGAGCCGGCGGTCCGGGCGGCGGACCCGAGCGGCCCTGGTGGCGGTCGGCGCCGCGGGTCGCGCTGATCACCGGGGTCGTGGCGGCGGCGGTGATCCTGGGGCTGGTCTTCACCAACACCGGCGGCGGGGCCAAGAACACCGGCAGCGAGGTCTTCCTGCAGGCCGCGGACAAGACGGGGCCCGACCCGTTCACCGAGTCGACCGCCAACGACAGTTCCATCGAGCCGCAGACCCCCGCGGCACCGGCCTCCTCGGCGCCCGCCAACGAGACCCGCGCCTTCAGCGGCAACGCCCCCGGCCTCTACGGCGGCACCCGCAACGTGTCGAGCTGCGACGTCGAGAAGCAGATCAGCGCGCTCAAGGCGGACCCCGCGAAGAACAAGGCCTTCGCCTCGGTCGAGGGCGTCCAGCCGAACGCGGTCCCCGCCTATCTGCGCTCCCTGACCCCCGTACAGCTGCGTCTGGACACCCGCGTCACCAACCACGGCTACCGCAACGGCGCCGCCACCAGCTACCAGGCGGTCCTCCAGGCCGGTACCGCCGTCCTCGTGGACTCCCGGGGCGTGCCCCGGGTGCGCTGCGCCTGCGGCAACCCGCTGCTCGAACCGGTGCCGCAGAAGGGCACCCCCCAGCCGACGGGCGACTCGTGGCCCTCGTACCGTCCGCAGAACGTCGTGGCCGTCGCGCCCTCGACGACGGTCGTCGAGGTGTTCGTCCTGTACGACCCCGAGAGCGACGAGTGGATCGCCCGGCACCGGGGCGACGACGTGGACAAGGACAAGAAGACGCGCCCGCCGGTGAAGCCCTCGCCGTCGGTCAGCGAATCGGGCTCCGCGTCGCCGTGCGCCTCGCCCGGCGAGAAGCGGCCGGGCTCGGAGAGCCCGTGCCCCTCGACCTCGTCCTCGTCCTCGTCCTCGACCTCGCCGTCGTCCGAGAGCTCGTCCCCGTCGTCCTCCTCCGAACCGTCCTCCTCCGAACCGCCCTCCTCCCCGCCGCCGCCGTCCTCCGAACCGGAGAGTTCCTCCAACGAACCCCCGTCGTCCGAGTCGGTGGCGCCCCCGTCGTCCGGTTCGGCCTCCGCGGACCTGACGTCGCAGTCGGCGGCCTCCTCCGCAGGTTCCCCCGGACTCTGAGGGGGCGTCACCGTGCCGGCGGGCGAGGAGCGGTGAGCCGGTCCGGCCGGTCCGGCCGCTTCACCGAGAGCGGAACGCCGTTCCCTTCCCGTACGGCCCCGCGCTCCTAGGCTGAAGGGGTGAGCGACCACGTGACGAACGAAGCCCGCGTCATCCCCCTGCGCCCGGCGGCGCCTGAGCAGTCCCGGACGCCACCGGTGGCCGACGCCCCGGCCCGGGCCGGGCGCCCACCGGTCCTCGTGCCGCGCCGGGCACCCGCGGCCCCCGCCCCTCCCGGCCCCGCGGCCAGGGAACCGCTGTGGCGCGACCTGGTCGGCGATGTCCTGCGGCGCGAGCGACTGGCCCAGGAACGCACGCTCAAGGACGTGGCCGACGCCGCCAGGATCTCCATGCCCTACCTCTCCGAGGTGGAGCGGGGGCGCAAGGAGGCATCCTCCGAGGTCCTCGCCGCAGCCGCGCGCGCCCTCGGTCTCGGTCTGACCGAACTGCTGTCGCTCGCCCAGCGGGAACTGACCCGGCACACCCGTGCCGAGTCCGTCCGGAGCCGCTCGGCCTCGGCCCCGTCGTCGGCCTCGCGGTACGACGGCATGTGTCTCGCCGCCTGACGGGGGCGCGCACGGGGCATCACCGTCCGGCCCCGGCCCGCCCCCCCGGGCGGGCCGGGTCAGAGCACGGCGAGCCGACGGCTCAGGATCTCGTCCGCGAGCCCGTACTCCACCGCTTCCCGCGCGGTGAAGACCTTGTCGCGGTCCATGTCCGCGCGCAGGGTGGTGACGTCGTGACGGGTGTGCCGGGACAGCACCTCCTCGACCTGCGAGCGGATCCGCATCATCTCCTTGGCCTGGAGGCTGAGGTCCGACACCGTGCCCTGACGGCCCCCGCTGGCCGGCTGGCCGAGCAGCACGCGCGCGTGTTCCAGGACGAACCGCCGCCCGGGATCGCCCCCGGCGAGCAGCACCGCGGCGGTGGAGGCGGCCTGCCCGACGCAGAACGTCGAGATCGGCGCCTGCACGAAGGTCATCGTGTCGTAGATGGCCATCAGCGAGGTGAACGAGCCGCCGGGCGAGTTGATGTAGATCGAGATCTCGCTCTCCGGGCCCGCCGACTCCAGATGGAGGAGCTGCGCGATGACGACGTTGGCGACGCCGTCGTCGATCTCCGTGCCGAGGAAGATGATCCGTTCGGAGAGCAGCCGGCTGAAGACGTCGTACGAGCGCTCGCCCTGCGGGGTCCGCTCGACGACGTTCGGAATCGTGTACGTACCCATGTCAGAGCCCCGCCCGTCGCCGTGACGCGGCCGGGCGGACGTCGTCGAGCGACTCCACCACCCGGTCCACCATGCCGTACTCCCTGGCCTGTTCCGCGGTGAACCAGCGGTCGCGGTCACCGTCCCTGGAGATCGTCTCCTCGCTCTGGCCGGTGTGCTCCGCGGTGATCCGCTCGACGGCCCGCTTGGTGAACTCGAGGTTCTGCGCCTGGATCTCGATGTCGGCGGTGGTGCCGCCGATGCCGGCGGACGGCTGGTGCATCATGATCCGCGCGTTCGGCAGCGCGAAGCGCTTGCCGCGCGTGCCCACGGTGAGCAGGAACTGCCCCATGCTCGCGGCGAATCCCATCGCGAGGGTGGAGACGTCGTTGGGGATCAGCCGCATGGTGTCGTAGACGGCGAGCCCGGCGGTCACCGAACCGCCCGGGCTGTTGATGTAGAGGCTGATGTCGGCTCGCGGGTCCTCGGCGGACAGCAGGAGCAGTTGCGCGCACACCCGGTTCGCCGAGACCTCGTCGACCTGGGTGCCCAGGAAGACGATCCGCCGGCCGAGCAACTGCGCGGCGAGGTGGTCGTCGTAGCGGGTCGCCCGGGTGTCGCCCTCCTCGGCCCGGGGTGCGTGGGCCGGGTGCCAGCCGGTGGTGAGGGGAGTCATGGTTCCTCCTGGACGTGGTGCGGCGGATGTCGCCGCTGACCCCACTCTCGGCCCGGCGCCGGTGCCGGAGCGGATTTCTCGGCCCGTGGCAGATTCGCTGCCGGCAGAGCCGGAAAGCACCCGCGGCCGTGTTCCCGCGGGGCTTGGGACGGCGGGTTCGTGAGCGCGCGGCCGATGAGTTTTCGGACGAGGATCGGTCGACAGAGGTGACGACGTTTTCCGCCCGAGGAGGTACACATGCCCGCCGACGGTTTCACCACCTGTCTGTGGTTCGACGGCCAGGCCGAGGAGGCCGCCCACTACTACGTCTCGATCTTCAAGAACTCCCGGCTCGGCCGGGTCGGCCGCTACACCGAGGCCGGGCCCGGGACCCCCGGTTCCGTGCTGGCCGTCGAGTTCGTGGCCAACGGCCAGAAGTTCGTCGCGGTCAACGGAGGCCCGCAGTTCACGTTCGACGAGGCGATCTCGTTCCAGATCCACTGCTACGGCCAGGAGGAGGTGGACCACTACTGGAACAGGTTCGTCGAGGACGGGGGCGAGGCGGGTCCCTGCGGCTGGCTGAAGGACAAGTACGGACTGTCCTGGCAGGTCGTTCCGGACGGACTCATCGACCTGCTCGGCGACGCGGACACGGAGAAGGCCGCCCGCACGGCCCAGGCGATGTACAGGATGACCAAGCTGGACATGGCGGCCCTGGAGAAGGCGCACGCGGGCGAGTGACCGGCGACCGCCGCCCTCCGGCCGGGACGGGGTCCCCGTCCCGGCCGGAGGAACCGGGACGCCGGGCGCGAGGGGGCCGAGGCGCCTCAGGTCGGATGGCCACGCGGGCGGATCCGGGCCGCCAGCACCGCCACGTCGTCCTCCGCGTGCCCGGCGTCGAGCGCGGCCAGCGCCTCGTCGAGCAGGTCGCCGACCCCGGCACCCGGCGGGAGCCGCAGCGCGGCCAGCCGTGCGAGCGACTCGTCGATGTCCTCGCCGCGGCGCTCCACGAGACCGTCGGTGAACATCACCAGGGTGTCGTCCGGGGAGAGCCCGCGGACCACCTGCTGGTAGCCGCCCACCCCCGTGCCCAGCGGCGGACCCACCGGCAGCGGCAGCAGCTCGCCCGAGCCGTCACCGGCGAACACCACCGGCGGCAGGTGCCCGGCGCCCGCGACCACCGCGATCCCGCGCGCCGGATCGACGCGGACGAGCAGACAGGTGGCCGGGCGCCGGGTGCCGTCCTCGGCGACCGCGGTGTCCAGACGGCTCAGCACCCGGTGCGGCGGAAGGTCCGTGGAGGCGACGTAGCGCAGCATCGAGCGGTACGCGTTCATGTCCACCGCGGCGTCCAGGCCGTGCCCCATCACGTCGCCGACGACCAGCAGGGTCCGCCCGAAGTGCAGTCGTACGGTCTCGAACCAGTCCCCGCCCACCAGGGAACCGCCGCCCGCCGGAAGATAGCGGGTGGCGACCTCCAGGTTCGGATGCGGCCGCCCCGGTGCGGCGAGCAGCGCCCGCTGAAGGTCCAGGACCGTGTCGCGGAGGGCCGCGTGCCTTCGGGAGTGGCCGAGGTGCACGGCCGCGAGACGCGCCGCGCGGTGCGCGCCGGCCACCTCGGCACCGGAGAACGGCGCCCCCCGCCGGACGGCGGGCACCACCCCGTACAGGCGTCCGTGCGCGAGCAGGGGAACGGCCATGACCTGCCGGGGAGTCCGGCCGGACAGGTCGATCGAGGCGGTGATCGGACGGCCCTCGTCCAGCGCCCGGAGGGACAGCGGACGCGGGCCCTTCGGCGGGTCGAGCAGCGGGGTACGGCCGGCCGCGGCCACGCGGGTGAGCTCCGCGTCCGGGGCGCGACGGCCGGCCGCCACGTCCTTCGGCAGCAGGTCCACCGCGGCGGCCTCGCACACGTGCCGGCACAGGAACGCCACGAGTTCCTCGCAGGTCGTCCGTTCGTCGAGCGTCGTGCCGACCGACTCGACGGCGTCGTCCGGGACGTCGGACGGCACCTCCGCGCCCGCCGTCCCGTCACCGCCCCGGCCCGTCATCGCACCTCCACCGCAGCACGCCCCGGGTCCATCCACGCACGGGGGCGGCCCGCCCGCACGCTCAGCCCCGCGGCGGTCGGTCGTTCACCAGTACGGCCGCACCGTCGAAGCGGCCCGCCCGGAGGTCCCGCAGGGCCTGGAGCGCCCGGTCCAGCGGATAGGCGTGCGTCGTCGCGCGGATGCCGTGGCGGGCCGCGAGCGCCAGGAACTCCCGGCCGTCCTCACGCGTGTTGGCGGTGACGCTGCGCAGCTCCTTCTCCTGGAACAGGTCGCTCTCGTAGTGGAGCGGCGGGATGTCGCTCAGATGGATGCCGGCGACGGACAGGACACCTCCCCGGCCGAGTGCCCGCAGGGCGACCGGGACCAGGTCACCGGCCGGCGCGAAGAGGATCGCGCTGTCCAGCGGTTCGGGCGGCTCGTCGTACGCCCCGCCGGCGGACGCCGCCCCGAGCCCGAGCGCCAGCCGTCGCGCGGCCGGATCGCGGGTCAGCACGTGGACGGTGGCGCCCTCGGCGAGCGCGAGCTGCGCGCAGAGGTGGGCGCTGCCGCCGAAGCCGTACAGGCCGAGCCGGCCGCCCGGCGGCAGCGCGGCCCTGCGCAGCGCCCGGTAGCCGATGATGCCCGCGCACAGCAGCGGGGCCAGCGCGATGTCGTCGACGCCCTCGGGCAGCCGGTAGGCGAAGGCGGCCGGTACGGTCGTGTACTCCGCGTAACCGCCGTCGGCGTCCCAGCCGGTGTACTCGGAAGCGGGGCAGAGGTTCTCGGACCCGCGCAGACAGTACGCGCAGGTGCCGTCCGTACGGCGCAGCCAGGCGACCCCCACCCGGTCGCCCGGGGCGAAGCCGCTCACCGCGCCGCCCGTCGCCGCCACCACTCCGACGGCCTCGTGGCCCGGTGTCACACGGGGGCGGTGCACGGGCAGGTCACCCTCGGTGACGTGCAGGTCGGTGCGGCACACCCCGCAGGCGCGCACGTGCACCAGCAGTTCGCCGGGTTCCGGCACCGGCACCGGTCTCCCGGTGAGGCGCAGCGGTTCCCCCTCGACCGGTCCCGGCCGGACCACTTCCCATGCCCGCATCATCCCGCGCCCCGTCCCGTCGACGGTCAGGTCGGCCCACCTCCAGTGTCGTGCGGGACCGGCGGTTCGGCGCGCGGCCCGGGTGAAGGCTGGCTAGCGTGAACAGCGCAATCGTTCATCTGACAGGAGAAGGTCGGGTCATGGCCGTACAGCCTGAAGGAACGCCCTGCTGGGCGGACGCGATGTTCACCGATGTGGAAGGGGCCAAGAGCTTCTACGGGGACGTCCTCGGCTGGACGTTCGGCGAGTCGTCCTCGCAGTACGGGAACTACACCCAGGCCTACTCGGGCGGCAAGGCGGTGGCCGCCGTCGTGCCGCCGATGCCGGGACAGGAGGGCCAGTCCGCCTGGTGTCTGTACCTCGCCTCGCCCGACGCCGCCACGACGGCCGCGAAGATCAGGGACAGGGGCGGCGAGGTGCTGATGGAGCCGATGCAGGTCGGCGAGTTCGGCACCATGGCCCTCGCCCGGGAACCCGGCGGGGCCGTCTTCGGCGTCTGGCAGGCGGGCGCCCACGAGGGCTTCGAGTCGGTCGGTGAGCCCGGCGCGTACGCCTGGGCCGAGGTCTTCACCCGTGAGCCGGAGAAGTCCGACGCGTTCTTCCCGGCCGTCTTCCCCTTCAGGGCCCAGCAGGTGCGCGACGACGCCGTCGACTTCCGCGTCTTCAGCATCGGCGAGGACCCCGTTCTCGGCCGGATGAGGATGACGGAGGACTTCCCGCCCGAGGTGCCGTCGTACGTCAACGTCTACTTCGCCGTCGAGGACTGCGACGAGGCGGTGTCCAAGGCGACCGAGCGCGGTGCCGTCCTGCGCTTCGGGCCGGTGGACAGCCCGTTCGGCCGCTTCGCCGCGCTCAGCGACCCGCAGGGAGCGGCGTTCTCCGTCATCGACATGAAGACGACCCTGGGCGAGATGCCGGAGATGACGGACGTGTCCTGACGCCCGGTGTCCCCGCCCCGCCGGTGACCGGCGGGGCGGGGACGCACAGGAACCGCACGGACCGCACCGGGCCCCGTCGGGGTGCCCGGGTCCGCGCCCGTGCGAGGGTCCCTCGCCGGGCGTGGCATGATCGGGGTCATGCCTGAACGCGTTGTGGCCGCCTGTGACGGGGCTTCGAAGGGAAACCCGGGACCCGCCGGATGGGCCTGGGTCGTCGCCGACGGGGACGAGACCCCGGCCCGCTGGGAGGCGGGCCCGCTGGGCACGGCGACGAACAACGTCGCCGAACTGACAGCGCTGGAACGCCTGTTGACCGCCGTCGCCCCCGATGTGCCGCTGGAGGTCCGGATGGACTCCCAGTACGCGATGAAGGCCGTCACGACCTGGCTGCCGGGCTGGAAGCGCAAGGGCTGGAAGACGGCCGCCGGCAAGCCCGTCGCCAACCAGGAACTGGTCGCCCGGATCGACGAACTGCTCACCGGCCGCACGGTGGAGTTCCGCTACGTCCCCGCCCACCAGGTTGACGGCGACCGTCTGAACGACTTCGCCGACCGCGCCGCCAGCCAGGCCGCGGTGGTGCAGCGGCCCGCGGGCAGCGAGCTCGGGTCCCCGGAGCCGCCCGCCTCTCCCGACACCCCGGCCGCGGGGGCCGCCCGTCGCCGCCCCGCGGCCAGGACCTCCCGGCAGGGCACGGCCGGCCGCACCATCAAGGCCAAGTTCAACGGCCGTTGCGTGTGCGGCCGTTCCTACGCGGCGGGCGAGTCCATCGCCAAGAACGCCCAGGGCTGGGGCCACCCGGAGTGCCGGTCCGAGGCGTAGGGCGGAGCGTCGGGGCGCGGGACGGAGCCCGGCCCGGCGGCGTCGCCCGTTCCCTGTCGTCCGTTCCCCGTGACGCGGGCGCGGCCGGGATCAGACGGTGTCGAACGTGTAGAACGCGGAGTGGTCGAGCAGATCGGCCGGCCGGGTGTCGTTCCACGGCTTCATGGTCTCGCCGAGGTCGATCACGTTCGGGGTGTCCTTGAGCGGGAGGTAGCCGGAGCCCGGGTGCCGGCGCTGCCACTGGGCCCACAGCCTGTCGATGAAGGCGTGGTGGAGCCAGAACACCGGGTCGTTGGGGGAGACGCCCGTGGACATCTGGCCGCCCACCCAGACGTGCACCCGGTTGTGGAGGTTGACGCCCCGCCAGCCCTCGAGGTGATTGCGGAAGCCGTCCGAGGCGCTGTTCCAGGGCGCCATGTCGTACGTCGGCATGGCGAGCACGGACTCCACCTCGGCGCGGGTCGGCAGTTCCCGCACCCCGCCGCCCAGCGACCTGCGCAGGTAAGTGCGGCTGTCGACGCGGACGTTGATCGGCCAGTTGCCCGTGGAGGCGGCGAACGGGCCGTCCGTCACGCGGCCGTCCAGGCTGCGCCCGGTGCCGCCGAGGAAGTCCGGCGCCCACAGGGACGCCCGCGCGGTGCGGTCGGTGCTCCAGTCCCAGTAGGGCAGCGCCACCGAGGGGTCGACGGCCTGCAGCGCCCGCTCGAACTCCAGGAGGAATCTGCGGTGCCAGGGCAGGAACGACGGTGAACGGTGGCCCGTCCGCTCGCCGTTGTCGGTGTCGCCGAGGATGAACGCGTTGTGCGTGGTGACGAAGGTGTCGTACTTTCCGCTGCGCTTGAGCTGCAGCAGCGCGTCGACGAATCGCCGCTTCTCGTCGGCGGTCAGGCTCGCCTGGTTCTTGCGTACGGTCATGTGCGGGACTCCACGATCTGCTTGCGGGGCGGTTCAGTTGGCGGCGAAGGGCACGAGCGGCGCCCCCTGCAGCTCCACGACGGCGGCGCGGGCCGCGTCGCGCGGGGTGGGCACGGGGTCGTAGTGGCTGACGACGCTGATCCAGCTCCCGTCGGCGTTGCTCATGACGTGCAGTTCCACGCCGTCGACGAACACGGCGTATCCGCCGCCGTGGTGGTGGCCGCCCCCGGTGACCGGGCGGCCTTCTATGCGGCGCCCCCGGAAGACCTCGTCGAAGGGTTCGGGGCCGCCGTGGTGGTGGCCGGCCATGGATCCCCGTGAGGCGGCCGGCCCGTCCGGCGACGCGGACGCGGAGGGTGCGGCGAGGGTCTGGGCGCCCGCGCCCGCGGCGAGCGCGGCGGCGGCCCCGAGGGCACGGCGACGAGTGAGCTCCGGCATGCGGAGACCTCCTGTGATCAGCGGTGTCGATGACCCGATATGCCTATCGGGTCGTCAAACAACAGGAGAAATCGCCGAATGTCGGTTGGCTCCGATCCGGACAATCACGGATATGTCATGCAGGGTTGAACAAAAATGATCTTGCCGTCCGGGGTGTCCGGGATGCGGTCACTGGCGGAAATCCTCCGGCCGAAGGACGTCGTGTCGATGATCTTGCGGCCGGAGCCGTCCGCTCGTGGCGTGGCTCACGCCCGCGATCTGGCGCAAACCGCCGGTATGACGCCCCTGCTACTCTTCGTGTTCACTTGACCGCGATGTGCAACACAGGAGAGTGCGCGTGAAGATCGCGTGCGTCGGCGGCGGCCCCGCGAGCCTGTACTTCTCGATCCTGATGAAGCTCCAGGACCCGTCCCACGACATCACCGTCCACGAGAGGAACCCGGCCGGATCGACGTACGGCTGGGGCGTGACCTACTGGGCGGGCCTGCTCGACAAACTGCGCGAGGGCGACCCGGCGTCCGCGCTCGCCGTCGGCGAGAACTCGGTGAGCTGGAGCGACGGTGTCGCCCATGTCGGCACCCGTACGACCGTGGCCCCGGGGGACGAGGGGTTCGGCATCGGCCGCCGCCTGATGCTCGACCTGCTCGCGGAGCGGGCCCGCTCCCTGGGGGTCCGCGTCGAGTACGAGAGCGAGATCGCGGCCGACCGGCTGCCCGAGGCCGACCTCGTCGTCGCCGGGGACGGAGTCAACAGCGCCCTGCGCGAGTGTCACGCCGGCCACTTCGGCAGCGAGATCGGCCACGGCCGCAACCGT
This sequence comes from Streptomyces sp. NPDC058751, assembly GCF_042746485.1. NCBI lineage: Bacteria > Bacillati > Actinomycetota > Actinomycetes > Kitasatosporales > Streptomycetaceae > Streptomyces > Streptomyces sp. NPDC058751. The sequence continues at coordinate 17,283 of NZ_JBHYPZ010000060.1, forward strand.
TACATCTGGCTCGGCACGACCAAGGTCTTCGACTCGTTCACCTTCTCCTTCGTGGAGACGGACCACGGCTGGATCTGGTGCTACGCGTACCGGTTCGGCGACGACATGAGCACCCTGGTCATCGAGTGCTCCCCGCGGACCTGGACCGGCCTCGGGCTCGACGGCGCGGGCGAGGCCGACGGCCTCGCGCTGCTGGAGCGGCTCTTCGCGGGACTGCTGGACGGGCACGGGCTGATCGGCCGGGCGCAGTCCGACGGTGCCGCCCGATGGCTCACCTTCCGCACCCTGACCAACCGGACGTGGCACCGGGGCAACCTCGTCCTGATCGGCGACGCCGCCCACACCACGCACTACTCGATCGGCGCCGGCACCACCCTCGCCCTGGAGGACGCCATCTGTCTGGCCCGGGCGCTGCGCGAGCACGCGGACCTGGAGACCGCCCTCACCCGCTACGGGCGGGAGCGCAGGGCGGAGCTCCTGCCGGTGCAGAGCGCGGCCCGCCACAGCGCCCGGTGGTACGAGGACCTGCCGCGCTACATCGGTCTCCCGCCGGCGCAGATGTTCGCCCTGCTCGGGCAGCGCCACTCGCCGCTGCTGCCGTACGTCCCGCCGCAGCTCTACTACCGGATCGACCGCGCGGCCGGGCGGCTGGAGGCGCTGCGCCGCCTCAAGCGCTGGCTCGGACCCAGGATCGCCCGGGGCGTACAGGCCCGCGCGCAGCGGTAGCGGCAGCCGTCCCGAGGAGTGGGCCCCACTTGGGGTGAATGACAATTCACCGATATGGTGAATTGTCATTCACCTCTTTTCGCGTCTACTTCTGGAGTGCAGATGGCGACCCTGCGCGAGCGGCTCGCGATACCCGTCCTGGCGTTCGGCGGGATCCTCATGGCCGTCATGCAGACGGTGGTCGTGCCCCTGCTGCCCGACCTGCCCCGGCTGACCGGCGCCTCGGCGGGCGCGGTCTCCTGGATGGTGACCGCGACCCTCCTGGCCGGAGCGGTGCTCACCCCGGTCCTCGGCCGCGCGGGAGACATGTACGGCAAGCGGCGCGTGCTGCTCATGGCCCTCGGGACGATGACGGCCGGCTCACTGATGTGCGCGCTCACCTCCCACATCGGCCTCCTGATCGTGGCGCGGGCGCTGCAGGGCGCCGCCGCCGCCGTGGTCCCGCTGTCGATCAGCATCCTGCGCGACGAGCTGCCGCCGGAGCGCACGGGTTCCGCCGTCGCCCTGATGAGTTCCACCGTGGGCATCGGCGCCGCCCTCGGCCTGCCGCTCGCCGCCCTCGTGGTGCAGTACGCCGACTGGCACGCCATGTTCTGGGCGACGACCGTGCTCGGCGCCGTCGGGACGGCACTGGCCTGGTGGGCGGTGCGCGAGTCGCCCGTCCGGGAGCCGGGCCGCTTCGACACACCGGGCGCGCTGGGCCTGGCCGCCGGACTGGTGTGCCTGCTGCTCGCCGTGTCCCAGGGCGGCACCTGGGGCTGGACCAGCACCGGGATCCTCGGCCTGTTCGCCGGCTGCGCGGTGATCCTCGCGCTGTGGTGGTGGCAGCAGCTGCACACCGAGAGCCCCCTCGTCGACCTGAGGCTGGCCGCCCGTCCGCGCGTGGCCCTGCCGCACGTCGCCGCACTGCTGACCGGCTTCGCCTTCTACGGCAACTCGCTGGTCACGGCGCAGCTGGTGCAGGCTCCCGAGGCCACCGGCTACGGGCTCGGCCTGTCCATCGTGGCGACCGGTCTGTGCCTGCTGCCCGGCGGGGTGACGATGCTGCTGCTGTCACCCGTCTCGGCGCGCATCTCGGCGGCCCGCGGCCCCCGGACCACCCTGGCCCTCGGCACGGTGGTCATCGCCTCCGGCTACGTGCTGCGGATTGCCGACAGCCGTGACCTGTGGGCGATCATCCTGGGCGCCACGGTCTGCTCGATCGGCACGACCCTCGCCTACTCCGCCCTGCCCACCCTGATCCTGCGCGCCGTGCCCGCCGGGCAGACCGCGTCCGCCAACGGCGTCAACGTCCTGATGCGCACCATCGGGCAGGCCGTGTGCAGTGCCGCCGTGGCCGCCGTGCTCGTGCACCACACGAGCCTGGTCGCGGGTGCCCGGGTGCCCACCCTGCACGGTTATCTGCTGGCCTTCGCCATGGCGGGTACCGTCGCACTGGTGGCCTGTGCCGCCGCACTGTCGATACCCACCGACCCCGCCTCCCGCGAGACCCCGCGAACCGGCCGCCCCACCGGCGCATCCCGCGACGAGGCCCTCGAAGGAGCTTGAGCACCGTGACCACCCCGCACTCCGGTATCGCGGCGTCCCCGGCCGACCCAGGGCACGGCGAGCGGCAGGCCGCCGCTCCGCCGCACGGGGAACCGGAAGCCGCGCCCGCCCCGGACCGGGAGCCGGAGACCGCCCCCGCACCCCGCCGCGACGCCGAGGCGAGCAAGGCGGAGATCCTGCGCGCGGCCCGGTACCTGCTGGCCCGGCACGCGCACGCGGACATCACGCTCAAGGCGGTCGCCGACCGGGCCGGGGTGAGCGCGCCGCTGATCCTGAAGTACTTCGGCAACAAGGACGCGCTGTTCGCCCGTGTCATGTCCTTCGAGTCCGACGCCGACGCCCTGCTGGACGCCCCGCTGGAAGAGCTCGGCCGGCACATGGTCCGCCATGTCGTCGAGGGCCAGACCCGGCGCGGCGCCGACCCCGTCCTGCGGATCGTCTTCGCCCCCGTCCAGGGTGAGCAGGGCGAGACGCTCCGGGCCAACTTCCGCGCCCAGGTCAGCGAACGCCTCGCCCGGCGGCTGAGCGGGCGGGACGCGGGCCTGCGCGCCGAACTCGCCGTGGGCACCCTGCTCGGCCTCGGCGTGATGTACGGGATCGCGCGGGGCCCGCACCTGCGCGCGACCCCGGTCGACGACATCGTCGACCGGTACGCGCCCGCGGTGCAGGCCCAGCTCACGCCCTGAGATCCGGACCGTACGCGCTCCCAGGGGCGGGCGGGGGCCGCGGTCACCAGGGGACGGGGCCCGCCGCGTCGAAGAAACCGCCGGTCGGCCCGTCCCCTCCGATCAGGGCCATGCGCACGATGATCTCGGCGCCCTCCTGAACGGTCTGCGTCCCGGTGTTGCCGTTCAGGTCGGTGGCGGTGAAGCCCGGCTCCACGGCGTTGACCCGCATCCCGGGGAACGCCTTCGCGTACTGCACGGTGATCATGTTGACGGCGGTCTTGGACGCCGGGTAGGCGACACCGGGATAGGCGTGGGCGGGACTCGCGGGGTCGGTGATCCCGGCCAGCGAGGCCAGTCCGCTGCTGACGTTCACCACGACCGGCGAGGCGGAGCGCCGGAGCAGGGGCACGAAGGCGTGGAGGACCCGGACGACACCGAAGACGTTCGTCTCGAACAGCTCGCGCATCGCCCCCGCGGTCACCTCCGCGGCGCCGGTCACGCCGTTCCCCTCGCCGCGCCCCTCGACGCCCGCGTTGTTGACGAGGACGTCCAGACCGCCCTCGGCCTCGATGGTCCTGGCCGCGGCGGTCACGGACGCGTCGTCCGTGACGTCGACGACGACCGCGCGAGCCCCGATCCCCGCGGCCGCGCGCCGGCCGCGCTCCGGGTCCCGGCTGCCCACGTAGACGGTGTGGCCGGCCGCGACGAGCCGGCGGGCGGTCTCGAGGCCGAGACCCTTGTTCGCTCCGGTGACGAGTGTGGTGGTCATGCGCCCAGAGTCCGGCCGTGCGCCGCGGACAGCCAGGAGTCCGCTCTTCCTGGGACCGCCGGTACCAGGCGGGTCCGCCCGGGCGGGTGCACAGTGGGTGGCATGGCGAACACGGAGTTCGGGCGGACGGTACGACGCTGGCGTGACAGGGTCACGCCGGAGGCCGTCGGGCTGCCCGGCGGCGGGACGCGGCGCGCGGCCGGACTGCGTCGTGAGGAGCTGGCCCTGCTGGCCGGCATCTCGGTCGACTACGTCACCCGCCTCGAACAGGGGCGGGCGGCCCATCCCTCGGAGCAGGTCGTCGAGGCACTGGGCCGGGCGCTGCGGCTGTCCGGGGCCGAACGCGAGCACCTCTTCCAGGTGGCCGGACTGGTGCCGCCCGGCCGGGGCACGGTGCCGGCCCACATCACCCCGGGCGTCCACCGGCTGCTCGACCGGCTGAGCGGGACACCCGTGGCGGTGTACGACGCGGCCTGGACCCTGCTGCTGGCCAACCCGTTGTACGCGGCCCTGCTCGGTGATCCCTCCGGGTGGAGCGGCAACGAACGCAACGGGGTGTGGCGCACCTTCGTCGGCCCCGGCAGCCGGGTGCGGCACACCCCCAGGGAGCGGCGCGCCTTCGAGGCGACGCTCGTCGCCGACCTGCGCGCGACCGCGAGCCGGTACCCGACGGACCGGCGCCTCGGGCAGCTGATCGAGGACCTGTGCGCCGGCAGCGTGCGGTTCGCGGAGCTGTGGGAGTCCGGTGCCGTCGCCCGCCACGACGCGGCCCGCAAGACCATCGACCATCCCCAGGTCGGAGCCGTGACGCTGGACTGCGACGTGCTCAGCGTCGCGGGCGGCGACCTGCGGATCATGGTCTACACGGCCGAGCCCGGCACGGAGGACGCCGAACGCGTCGCCCTCCTCGGCGTGCTCGGAACGCAGGCCCTCGTGGAGTGACCCCGCGGTGGTGCCCGGCTACGACACCCGCTGCTCGGCCAGCACCTCGCGGATCACGTGCTCGGCGTTGCCCGCGATCACCGGGTTCGTGGCGCGGTAGTACGGGAGTTGGACGAGGGCCATGGACAGGGCCCAGCCGCGTCCGCGCGTCCAGCCGGAGTCGTCGGCACCGGCCGCCTCCCGGAAGACGGGCCGCGCCGTGGCGGGCAGGAGGTTCCAGGCCGGGATGAAGTCGCAGGACGGATCGCCGGTGCCGAGGGTGCCGAAGTCGAGGACGGCCGCGAGACGGCCCCCGCGGACCAGGAGGTTCATCGGCATCAGGTCCGAGTGGAGCCAGCGCGGCGCGCCCGTCCACACCGGGGCCGTCAGCGCCTCCTCCCAGGCCGCCGTCGCGGCCCCGGTGTCGACGGTGCCGCGGAGGAGGCCGATCGCCTCGCGCGTCTCGGCGTCCACCGCGGCCAGCGGGGTGCCGCGGTAGGCACCCGGCCCGTCCGGGAGGCCGACCGAGCGCAGGGCGGCGACGAACTCCCCGAGGTCGGCGGCCAGTCGCCGCGCGTCGGTCAGGGCGCCGGGCACCGGGGGCTCGCCGTCGAGCCAGCGCAGCACGGACCAGTGCCAGGGGTAGTCCGCGGTGGGGCGGCCGAGGCCGAGGACCTCGGGGACCGGGAACGGGAGCACCGGGGCGAGCCGCGGCAGCCACGCGTGCTCCTTGACCGCGTCGCCGGAGCCGTCGGCGATGCGCGGGAGGCGCACGGCCATGTCGTCGCCGAGACGGAAGAGGGCGTTGACGGTGCCGGCCGACCGCACGCGGCTCAGTGGCAGTCGGGCCCACCGCGGGAACTGCTCGGCCAGCAGGCGCCGTACGAGCGAACCACCGATCCGTGTCTCACCTGCGTGCATCGGGGCCGTGGGCAACGGTGGCCTGCTTCCGGTGGGGGCTCTGACGCCGCCATCCTGTGACCGCCCGGACCGCCGCGCAACGTGTTTTGGGGCGGCCGGGCAACCTCCCGGACGTGATCGTCGTCTTGAGGGGCAACAGGCGCGTGGCACGCGACCCTTCCCGGAACTCCTTCACGGACGGAAAGCCGGTGCACTATACGTCTAGCGTATACATGCCGTGTATACGCTGCGTGCATAGCTGGATCGCCGCACGTCACCGCCTTGAAGGAGTCGACAACAGCATCACCACCGGCCGATCCCGTCTGCGGACGGACGGTGGCGGACGGAAAGGCACTCATGTACGGCAAAGCCTTCGCCCCGGAATACCAGGGCGCCTTGACCAGCCTGTCGGTGAACTCCTCGCTGACCGACGTCCTCGCGGCGGGCACCGAGCAACTGCGCGCCGCCGAACGGGCCGGCGCCCGCGCCGAGGCGGCGCGGTCCGGCCTCGCGGTCGCCGAGGCGCACCGGCGGCTCGGACAGGTGGCGGACGCCGACCGGGCGTGGAAGGCGAGTTACCGCACGGCCCGGGAGGCCGGGGACGGTGCCGCGATGGCGTGGGCGCTGTGGAGCGGCGGCACCCTGGCCCGCCAGCGCGGAGCGTTCCCCCTGGCGTGGCGGCTGCTGCGGCTCGCCGCCGAACTCGGCGGACGGGCGGGGGACGTCGTGGTGCGCGGCTACTCGCTGGCCGGAATGGCGGAGACCGGCCGCATCCAGGGCGACTACGCGGCCGTGACGGCGCTGCACGAGCAGCTGCTGGCCGAGGCCCGCAAGCGCGGCGAGGCCCGCCACACCGTGTGGGCCCTGGAGGGCATCGCCCAGATCCACCGCAACACCGGCGCGTACGACACCGCCTACGCGATGTTCGAGGAGGCGGCGGAGATAGCCGCCGGTGCCGAGGACCGGCGCGGCCACGCGTGGGCGCTGCGAGGACTCGCGGACATCGTCTCCGTGCGCGACGGCGACACGGACCGGGCACTGGGGCTGCTGGGCGAGGCCGAGGCCTCCTGCCGCGCGATGAAACTGTCCGGCGCGCTCGCCTACAACCACAAGATGCGCGGCAACGTCCTCTACCGCGCCGGGCGTTACGAGGAGGCCCGTGACGTGTACGCGGGGGCCCTGGCGGAGTTCGAGGCGATGAGCGAGCCGCGCGGCACGGCCCTGTCCCGTCTCGGACTGGTCAAGTCGCTCGCCCGCCTCGGCCGCGACGGCGCCGAGACCACCGCCGAGCTGGACGAGTTGGCCGTGACCCTGGAGGGCATCGGGCTGCGGCACGCCCACCGGATGGTCGAACGGGCGCGGACCGAACTCGGGTTGACGGCCGGGACCGGCGAGACGGAGACCGTGTGATGACCTCGACGGCCCTGGACGGTTCGACCGTTCCGCCGGTCCCGCGGGGCTCGGCGAACCCGCCGGCCGCGAAGATTCCCGCAACCGCAACCGCAGCAGGCCCTCTTGTGGCCTGCGCGGTCCCGGCTTCGGCGGCCCCGGCCTCCCAGCCGTCGCCCTCCGCCGCGCAGGTGCTGGACCGCTGCCGCGAACTCGCCGCCCCCGCGCTGGCCGAGGCGATCGGCACGCTGCACCCCTGGGTCGCGGAGATGGCCCGGTACGCGCTCGGCCGCTGCGAGGTCGGCGGCGCCCCCGCCGAGCACAGCCAGGGCAAGGGGGTACGGCAGGCGCTGGCCGTCCTCGGGGCGCGGATCGTCTCCGGCCCGGCCGAGGCGGGCGTGCCGGGGGCCGTCGCGGTGGAGCTCGTGCACGTCTTCTCGCTGCTCCACGACGACATCATGGACGGCGACGCGCTGCGCCGCGGCCGCCCGGCCGTGTGGAAGGCGTACGGCACCGGTCCCGCCGTCCTCGCGGGTGACGCGCTGTTCGCGCTGGCCGTCGAGACCCTGGCCCGCACCCCCCGGTCCGGTTCCGCCGTGAGCCAGTTGACCACCGCGCTCGGCGACCTGGTCCACGGCCAGGCCGACGACCTGCTGTTCGCCGGCCGGCCCTGGACCGGGCCCGACGCGGTCGGTGTCCGGGAGTACGAGGTGATGGCCGAGCGCAAGACCGGTGCGCTGCTCGGCTGCGCGCTGGCGCTCGGCGCCCGGCTGGCCGGAGCGCCGGACCGGACCGTGGCCGTGCTGGACCGCGCCGGACGCCACCTCGGCGTCGCGTTCCAGATCGCCGACGACGTGCTGGGCATCTGGGGCGATCCGTCGGTCACCGGCAAGCCGGTCCACAGCGACCTGCGGCAGGGGAAGAAGACCCTGCCGGTGCTCGCGGCGCTCGGTGGGGACGGCCGCGGCGAACTCGGCGAACTCCTCGCGGAGCCGGGGTCCCTGGACGGCGCCGGAGTGCGCCGTGCGACGGCCCTCGTCGAGCGGGCCGGGGGCCGCGCGGCGGCCGTGCGCGCGGCACGCCGCCGACTCGCCGCGGCGGACGCGCTCCTTTCCGGGCTTCCCCTCGACCAGGAGCCCGCGGCGGAACTCGGCACCCTGCTGTCCGCCCTCGCCGACCGCGCGATCTGAGCCCTCCGCGCTCCCGGCCCCCGCCTGGTCCCCGGGGCCTGCCCGTCCGGGGCCGGGGGCGTGCGACATCGGTCACATACGGACGCCGATCGTTCCGGCAGGGCAACCACCTCGTTCCCTCGTACATCTGTCCGGTCAGGGCCCGACAGTCCCCGCGGTGCGCAACGGCGCCGCGCCGTAGGGCGGTTGGTCTCCCGGCCGCCCCGCACGAAGGAACTCAGTGCGTAGACCCCACATACGCCGCGTGGCGATCGCCGTCGCCGTGACGACGGCCGCCACGCTCCCCGGCCCCGCCTTCGCCTCCGCGCCGAACGGGCCCGCCCGTGCGGCGGCCTCGGCCCCGTCGCCGGTGGCCGCCGCGAGGGCGGCCGCGTTCGCGCACGCCTCGGCCACCGGTGTCACCAGCGGCGACACCCTCCGGGCCAAGGACGTGATGACGGACCCGGACGGAAAGCGGCACGTCCGCTTCGTCCGTACCCACCAGGGCCTTCCGCTCCTCGGCGGCGACCTGGTCGTCCACCTCGGCGCGCGGGGCGAGTACCTGGGCGTGACCCGGGCCGCCGACCACCTGGTGAAGCCGTCCACCGTCGAGGCGGAGCTGACGCCCGAGCAGGCGGTGCGCAAGGCCGAGGCCGCCACGAAGGGCGACGCGAGCACCGCGACGCTCGTCGTGGACGCCCGCGAGGGCGCCGCCGCCCTCGCCTACCAGGTGCTCGTCACGGACAGCGGCACCACGGAGGCCGGCGGTTCGAGCACGGTCGTCGTGGACGCCCGTACCGGCCGGATCCGCAGCAACACCCCGAACAGCGAAGAGTTCGTGTCGCCGGCCCTGGCCGCCGCGCTGCGCGAGCGCGGCGAGAGCGTGAACCCGCAGACCGGTATCGCGGCCGCCGCCGGGCCGTCCGGCCTCACGGGCGTCGCCGCGGCGGGCCGCTACCCGGCCACGGCCACGGGCAGCGGGTCCTCCCTGTTCGCCGGCAAGGTGTCCCTGACCACCACCCGCACCGCGCGGACCAGCTACGTGCTGAAGGACCCGACCCGGTGGAACACCGAGACCCGGGACGCCAGGGGCCAGGAGCTGGAGTCCTTCGCGCGGGGCAAGGCGTTCACCGACGGCGACAACAAGTGGGGCAACGGCACCACCTCGGCCCGGACGACCGCCGCCGTCGACGCCCAGTACGGCATCACCCGGACCCTGGACTTCTACAAGAAGACCTTCGGCCGCAAGGGCATCAAGAACAACAGCGCCGGTGCCCGCGCACTGGTCCACTTCGGCAACAAGGTCGGCAACGCCTTCTGGGACTCGTACTGCGGCTGCATGGCCTACGGCGACGGCGACGGCCGTTGGTTCAAGAAGCCGCTCGTCGTCCTCGACGTCACCGGCCACGAGCTGACCCACGGGGTCGTCGACGCGACCGCCGCCCTCGAACCCACCCGGGTCGACGACGACGGCAACCAGTACGGAGAGGCCGGCTCCCTCAACGAGTCGCTCGCCGACATCTTCGGCTCCGGCGTCGAGTTCTTCGCGAACAACCCGAAGAACCCGCCGAACTACCTGGTGGGGGAGAAGCTGGGGCTCGACCAGAAGTTCCTGCGCCGCCTCGACCGCCCGTCCCTCGACCTGCTGGAGGAGGCGGTCGACTACTGGTCGCCCGCCGCGTACGACACCGAGGTGCACGCCGGTTCCGGCATCTCCTCGCACGCGTTCTACCTGCTCGCCGAGGGCAGCGGCCGCAAGACGGTCAACGGCGTGACGTACGACTCGCCGACGTACCACGGCTCCCGGGTGACCGGCATCGGCCGCACCAAGGCCACCGCCGTCTTCTACCGCGCGCTCACCCGGTACATGGTCTCCACGACCGACTTCCACGACGCGCGCAAGGCCACGCTGAAGGCCGCCGCCGACATGTACGGCGCGAACAGCGCCGAGTACAAGGCGGTGGGCAAGGCGTGGGCCGCCGTCAACGTCACGGCCGCCAACACCCCGGCCGCCCGGCACTGACGGAGGACTCCGGCAGACGGACCGAGGGGACCCGCCGGCCGGCGGGTCCCCTCGGTCCGTCCCGGATCAGTGCTGCTGCGTCTTCTGCGGGGTCGCCTCACTGGGACGGACGACGACGTGGCCCTCGCCCTCCAGCTTCAGCTGCACGGCCTCGCCCGAGCCCCCTCGGATCATCGAGCCGATCGACTGCGAGCGGTGCAGCGAGGTGTTCAGGTGCGCCGTCCAGCCGACGACCGCGTCGGTGTCGACGAACACCGGCTGCTGGCGCGAGACGGGTATGACGAGCGGATTGCCCTCGCATATCAGCCCCAGGCTGCCGTGGCCGGTGAAGACGCTGTTGAACAGCCCGCCGCCGGTGATGCCGGCGCCCTTCACCGTCTTGATCTCGTACGACAGCGAGGCGTCGAAGCACAGGACGTTGCGGCCGTTGACCGTGAAGACGTCGCCGGGCTCGATGCCGACGATGAAACAGTTCTGCGCCTCGTGCGCGAACCAGACCTCGCCCTGCCCGCGGACGGCCATCAGCGGAAGCCCCTCACCGGTGACCGCGCGCTTGAGCATGCCGCCCACGCCCTGGCCCTTGCGCTCGAACTGGAGACTGCCCCGGTAGGCGACCATCGCGCCCTGACGCGCGAACATCTCGCCCTGGACTGCGTACTTGATGGACTTGGCGTTCTGGACGCTCATGCCCGCCGTGACGGCCGGCTGCACCATGTGGTCGCTGGAAAAGAGGTCGCTCTTCATGCGGGCATCCTGTCGCGGAGGGTGACGCTCCGCCAGGGTCGTGGCGATCTTGGGACGAACGGTGACCGAGTCACGACATGCCGAAGGCCGGTCCGGGGCGAGCGGACCGGCCTTCGGGGGAGTCGTCAGGCGGCGGTGGGCGCCGAGACGTGGCCGTGCAGACGGTCCAGCACCTCGGAGAGCTGCGCCGCGACCTCGGCGTCGTCGGCGGGGTGCGTCTCGGCGAAGCGGACCACGGAGCCGGGGACGGAGAGCTTGACGTCCTCCAGCACGGTGCCGCCGGCGATGCCCACGGCCTTGCGGGCCTCGTCCTGCGCCCAGACGCCGCCGAACTGGCCGTACGCGGTGCCGACCACGACGACCGGCTTGCCGGTGAAGGCGCCGGCGCCGTACGGCCGGGACAGCCAGTCGATGGCGTTCTTGAGGACCGCCGGGATGGTGCCGTTGTACTCGGGCGAGAACAGCAGGAACGCGTCGGCCCCGCCGGCCGCGGCGCGCAGCCGCGCGGCCTCGGCGGGCACGGCGCCCTCGACGTCGATGTCCTCGTTGTAGAAGGGGATCTCGGCCAAGCCCTCGAAGAGCTCGACCTCGGCACCCTCCGGAGCGAGCTTCACGGCCGCCTCGGCGAGCTGACGGTTGTGGGAACCGGCGCGCAGGCTGCCGACGAGCGCGAGGATGCGTACGGACATGGATATCTCCCGGGGATGGAAATCGCTGAAACACTGCCGCAACAAAACGGACCGAGGTCCGCTTAAAGGTGTACCACCGAAGCGGACCGCAGTCCAGTTGTCCCCGGATGCCGTTACGCTGGCTCCATGTCCCAGCCACTTCCGCCGTTCCCGAAGCGACCGGAACCGCCCGACGAGCCCGTCCTCATGCAGCTCACCGCGCCCGAGGCCGTCCCGCTGCGCGCCGACGCCGCCCGCAACCGCGCGCGCCTGCTGGAGGCCGCGGCGCGGCTGGTCGAGGAGCAGGGAGTGGCCAGGCTCACGATGGAGGGCGTCGCCTGCGCGGCGGCGGTGGGCAAGGGCACCGTCTTCCGGCGCTTCGGCGACCGCACCGGCCTGCTCATGGCGCTGCTCGACCACACGGAGCAGCGCTTCCAGACCGCCTTCATCAGCGGCCCGGCCCCGCTCGGCCCCGGCGCGTCGCCGGTGGAGCGCCTGCACGCCTTCGGATGCCACGCCCTCCGCCAGACCTCAGAGCAGCTCGACCTGTACCTCGCCGCCGAACCCGAGGCCACCCGCCGCTTCACCTCCGCGCCGTACCGGGTCCGCCTCATGCACGTGTGCATGCTGCTGCGGCAGACCGGCTCGGGGCCGGACGCGGACATCGAACTCGTCGCCCAGACCCTGATGGGATACCTCGACCCCGCGCTGATCGGTCATCTGACCCGCCAGCGCGGTATGCCGCCGGAGCGCCTGGAGGCCGGCTGGCGTGACCTGGTCGACCGGAGCGTCGGTCCGCGTTCCGCCGTCTAGCGTCTCCGCCGGGGGCGGGCGGACAATGGATCCATGGGGCCACGCCTCGAGGACATGAGCGCACCCGCCCGGCTGGCCGGCCCGGACGAGGGCATCAGCGCACAGGAGCTGGCCCTCGCCGCCCGGAACCACGGACTGCCGCTGGAGGCCCTGCGGTACGAGGTCACACCGCCGGGCCTGCACTACGTGCTGACGCACTACGACATCCCGTACACGGAAGAGTCCGACTGGCGGCTCGTCCTCGGCGGGCGGGTGCGGTGTCCGCTGCTGCTCGGAGTCGACGAGCTGAAGGCGTACCCCGCGGTCAGGCAGCGGGTGACCATGGAGTGCGCGGGCAACGGGCGTGCGCTGCTGACACCCCGGCCGGTGAGTCAGCCGTGGCTGGTGGAGGCGGTCGGGACGGCCGAGTGGACGGGTGTGCCGCTGCGCGTGCTGCTCACCGAGGCCGGGGTCGAACCGGACGCGGTGGACGTGGTGTTCACCGGAGCCGACCACGGCGTGGAACGCGGGGTCGAGCAGGACTACCGGCGCGCCCTTTCCCTGGACGTGGCACTCGGCGAGGAACCGGAGGTCCTGGTCGCCTACGCGATGAACGGCGCCCCGCTGCCGCCGCAGCACGGGCATCCCCTGCGGCTCGTGGTGCCGGGCTGGTACGGCATGGCGCACGTCAAGTGGCTCCGGGACATCACGGTGACGGACGCGCCGTTCCGCGGATTCCAGCAGACCGTGGCGTACCGGCTGCGGCAGGAGGCCGCCGACGAGGGCGAGCCGGTCACCCGTATCGCCCCGCGCGCCCTGCTGGTCCCGCCGGGCTTCCCCGACTTCATGTCGCGGGCGCGGGTGGTCCCGCCGGGCGCCGTCACCCTGACCGGACGGGCCTGGTCGGGGCGCGCCCCCGTGACCGGCGTCGAGGTCAGCGCGGACGAGGGGCGCTCCTGGAACCCTGCGGAGCTGGACCCGCCGAACGCCCACCGGTGGGCCTGGCGCGCGTGGCACTTCACCTGGACGGCGACCCCCGGCCGCCATGTCCTCGGCGCGCGCGCCACCGACGCCGAGGGGCACACCCAGCCGCTCGACCAGCCGTGGAACCGCGGCGGCTTCGCGAACAACCTCGTCCAACGCGTCCCCGTCCACTGCCTGGATCCCGGCGACGACGGGTGAGGCCGCCGAGGGCGAGTGACGCCTTCGGCGGCCCGGAGCCGCGGCTTCGGTCAGCTGAACGGATCCAGCGTGACGTAGGCCTGCTGCGGATTGCCGTCGTGGACGAGGGACTCGTGGTTCCCGACGTCGTCGAAGGCGAACGCGTAGGCCTTGCCGTCGGCCATCTGCGCGTGGATGGCGCGGGCGTACTGGTTGGTCACCGCGTCCTTGTAGAAGTTCCCGGAACCCGTGTCCGGCTGGTTGGGGTTGGTCAGCAGCGTGGTGCGGTTGAAGCCCGCGCACAGGGTGCGTGAAATGGGCCCGCGCACCAGGTCGTTGGGCGCGTCGAGCCGCTTGTAGCAGCCGAAGACGCTGTCCGAGTCGGGCTTCTGGAAGCTGGTGACGACCGCTCCGGAGCCGTTGGTGAAGTTCATGACTCCGCCGGAGACGCGCCCGAAGTACCTGGTGTTCGGCTGGTCGGCGAACGGGGTCACCGTCAGCGTCGACGAACCGTACTTCTGCCAGACGCGGTTGATGTAGTCGTCCATGACGCCGGCCGGGAGCGCGCCCGCCTCGATGCCGTGTCCCGGGGCGAGCGCCCGCAGCACCGTGCCGTCGGGCCGGGTCTGGACGAGCCCGGCCCAGCCGCCCGGCTGAGCGCGCAGCGCGTTGAAGAAGCCGTTGTAGCCACCGGCCTTGAGGTGCCCGGTGTTCCTGGTGACCCCGTCGGCGCCCTTGACCCCGACGGCGTACGGGGCGGAGAACATGTCGACCTGGGTGCTGTTGATCCACAGGCCGGAGTCGTTGAGCGTGTACTCGGACCAGTTGAAGAGGATGTTGCGGTTGGGGTCGCTCGGATTCTGGACGGCGGGCTGCACGAGACCGCCGGTGGTCACCCGGAAGTCGATCTTCTGTCCGAAGGAGAAGTAGAGCCGGCCGGAGAACTTGGGGATCCGGATCGTCTTCGACTGGCCGTTCGCCGGTCCCGGGATGGACGCGTCGGGCGCGGGGGTGGGCGGGTTGCCGCCCGCGGGCCACGCGTGGAAGGTGCCGTTCGCGTCGGCCCAGCCCTGCCGTCCCGTCGACAGCTGGGTGCCGAGGTCGTAGATGTAGACCTGCTCGCCGCGACCGGAGTTGTTCGTGAAGGTGAGCGGGATCGTCGCCGGGACCGCGGCCTCGGCGCGGGTGGGGGCGCCGAAGGCGAGCAGCGCCGTGGTGAGCGTGGCCGAGGCCAGCGCCCAGGCCGGCCATCTGGTGTGTACGCGCACTCTCTGCCTCCTTGATGTGGGGTTCAGCGAGGTGGATTCACGCGGACGCGGCTCGTCCGCTTCCTTCTGAGAGCGCTCTCAGAATCGAGCCAGGTGGCGTACATGTCAACGATTCGCACACGGTTGGTCCGGTCCAATTCGCTTGCCCGTGAACGGAGTCGGGCGAGTGCGAGGGGTTGACTCCCGGGAACGGCCACTGGTTCAGTGGCTCATCCACTCAGCCACTTGCCCGGAGGGGGAAACGTGGAGGCACTGCCCCGCGAGACCATCGTGGACGTCCTGGAGGACCGGCTGCGCACGGACATACTCGACGGCCGTCACCCGGCGGGGAGCTACCTTCCCCCGGAACGGCGGCTGGCCGACGGGTACGGCGTCACCCGCACCACGCTCAAGCACGCCTTCGGGCGGCTCGCGCAGGCCGGACTGCTGGAGACCCGGCACGGAGTGGGCACCCGGGTGCGGGACTACGCCCGGCTCGGCGGAGCGGATCTCCTGCCCGTGCTCGTCCGGCACGACTCCGGCTGGGTGCGCGAGGTGTTCGAGGTGCGGCGCGGGGTCGGCGCGTCGATCGCCGAGCGGGCCGCCGAGCGCGGTACCCGCCCGCAGCGGGCCGAACTGAGCGCGCTTCTCGACGCCGTGCTGCGCGCCGAAGGCGTCGACGCGGTCCAGCTCGCCGACGTGGAGGTGCACCGCGCGCTGGCCCGCGCCACCGGCAACCGCGTGTACGTCCTGCTCACGAACACGCTCTTCAACGCCTACCTGCCGGTCCGCTCCCTGCTCCAGGGCCCCTTCACCGACCCGGAGGCCGCCCACCGGAGGCTGGCGCCGGTCGTGGAGGCCGTCGTCGCCGAAGACGCCCGGCGGGCGCGCGAGGCGGCCGACACCTATCTGCGGGAGACCGAACGCATCATGCTGGAGGGCCTCGCGTGAGGGGCACGGTGTTCACGGAGACGATGCTCGGCACCGTCCGCCTCGACGGAGAGCCGGGGGAGCGGCGCGTCCGGCTCGATCTGCGGGCCGACGCCGACCGCGTCCTGCTCCCGCACCGGACCACCCCGGCCCGGCTGACCGGCCGGGTGCGCATCTCCGGACGCGCCGACGACCCGTGCGCCGAGGGCGAGCTGGAGGTGTCGCCGATCGCCCGGCGGCGCATCCGCTACCGGCTCGCCTTCACCGCCGACGGACGCCGCCTCACCCTGGACGGCTGGAAGTCGGTGACCCCCCGCCGCCCCCTCGCGTCGATGACCGTCCTGCCCTTCACCGTCCACGAGGGCCGGACGCGGGTGGGCGAGGGCGTCCTGCGCTTCCCCCTCGCCACCGGCCTCCTGCCCTTCCTGCTCGGTTTCCGCTTCCCGCGCCGCGAGGACCCCGCGCGGCACACGGCCCCGCGGTGGAACGGCGCCCCGGGCCGCACCGAGGTCTGGTACACCACCCTCACCGACCCCGAGAGCGGCACCGGGGTCTGGCTGCACCACGAACTCACCGCGCCCGCCGACGGATCCGCACCCTTCGCCCACGGCTGGGCCGCGGTCTTCCCCCGCGAGGGCGAGGTGCGGCACGCCCGCTTCGGACCCGTCCCCTGGACCCGGCCGGCCGACGGATTCACGGCCGAGGACGTGACCTGCTCCGGCGGACGACTGACCGGCAGCGCGGGCGACTTGCGCTGGAAGCTCACCGAACAGCCCCAGGGGCAGCCGCTGTTCACCTTCCCCCGCTGGGCCTGGCGCCACCCCGTGCTGCCCGCAGCCCAGATGCTGCCGGCCGCACGGGCCGCCTACGAGGGGGAACTCTCCTACGGGGAGACGACGCTGAACCTGCGCGGCGCACCCGGAGCCTCCGCCCGGATCTACGGGCACGGCAACGCCCACCGCTGGGCCTGGCTGCACGCGGACCTCGGCTCCGGAGACGTCCTGGAGGTCGTCGCCGCCGTGTCCACCCGGCCCGCCCTGCGCCGGCTGCCCCCGCTCGTCTTCCTGCGCCTGCGCCGAAACGGCCGCACCTGGCCGCGGCGCCCGGAACGCCCGGCGATCGGCGGGCCGGGACCCGGACGCTTCCGGGCCGCCATCGGACTGCCCGAGTGGACGGTCACCGGCCGGACCGCCCTGCGCCGCATCCGCGTCGAGGTGAACCAGCCCCCGGAGCGCACCCTCACCCTCGAGTACCGCGACCCGGACGGCTCCCGGGCGGTGTGCCGCAACAGCGAGTCCGCCGACGCCCGGATCGTCCTGGAACGCTGGTGGGGCCACTGGCGCCCGGAAGCCACCTGGACCCTGGACGGCACCGCGCACGCCGAGACGGGGACACGATGACCGCCGACGGGCTCGTCGCCGCGCTCCTCGCCGACGCGGGCGGCACCGACTGGCCCGCCCGCGTCCCGCACCGCCTCGACGCGGTCCTCGCCGCACTGCCCCTCCCCGCCCGCGCCGGGATGCGCACCGCCGTCGCCGCAGTCGAGACGTACGCCCTGGCGCGCACCGGCAGACGCCTGGCCGCCCTGCGCCCCGACGAACGCGAGGACGTGCTCCGCTCGCTGGCCCTGCGCCCCCGGCTCGCCCCGCTCCTCGACCTCCTCAAGGTCCCCGTCCTGCTGGCCGCGGGCACCGAACGGACGCCGGCCGCGCCCGCTCCCGTACCCGCCCCGGCGGATCCGCCCCTCGACTGCACGCCGGCCGGGGAATGGCCGGCCCGCACCACCGCCGACGCGGTCGTCGTCGGCTCCGGCGCGGGCGGCGCCATGGCCGCGCGGACCCTCGCCCGCGCCGGACTGGGCGTCGTCGTCCTGGAGGAGGGCGAGCACCACCCGACGGCCTCCTTCGGCCGCCGGGCGCCCCTCGACCGGTTCACCGAGCTGTACCGGGACGGCGGAGCCACCGTGGCCGTCGGCAGACCGCCGGTCCTGCTGCCCGTCGGCCGCGCCGTCGGCGGCACCACCGTGGTCAACTCCGGCACCTGCTACCGAACTCCGGACCATGTGCTCGCCCGCTGGCGGAGCACGTTCGGGTTCGCCCTCGCCGAGCGCTTCGGACCCCTCCTCGACGAGGCCGAGCGAACCCTGCGCGTGGCACCCCAGCCCCTCGACGTCCTCGGCAACAACGGGCTGCTCACCCTCACGGGCGCCGAACGGCTCGGCTGGCGGGCCGCCCCGCTGCGCCGCAACGCCCCCGGCTGCAAGGGCTCCTGCCAGTGCGTGGTGGGCTGTCCCACCGGAGCCAAACAGAGCGTGCAGCTGTCCGTCCTGCCCGCCGCCTGCGCCGCCGGCGCCCGGATCGTCACCGGCGCGCGGGTCCACCGCATCCTGCTGGACCACGACCTCCCGGGCCCGCCCCGCGCCGCGGGAGTCCGGGCCCGCCGCCCCGACGGCGGCGAACTGGAGATCCTCAGCCCCCTCGTCGTGGCAGCGGCCGGCACCCTCCAGACCCCGCCCCTGCTGCGCCGCTCGGGCCTCGACGGACACCCCCGCCTGGGCCGCAACCTCAGCGTGCACCCGGCCACCAGCGTCGCCGGACGCTTCGCCGAGCCGGTGACGGCCTGGCGCGGCGTACTGCAGAGCGTCGGCGTGGAGGAACTGCACGCACGGGGGATCCTCGTCGAGGCGACCGCGAGCCCACCCGGCATGAGCAGCTTCGTCCTGCCCGGCCTCGGCCGGGAGCTGCGGCGCGAACTGGAGGAGTCGGACCGTCTGGCCACCCTCGGCGCCATGATCGCCGACCGCCCCTCGGGGCAGGTGACGGGCCGGGACCGGACGCTCGTCCGCTACGGCCTCGACACCCGCGACGGCGACCGCCTGATGACCGCCGTACGCGCCATGGGCCGCCTGCTCTTCGCCGCCGGGGCGACGGAGGTCCTCACCGGAGTCCCCCGCGCACCACGCGCCCGCTCGCTCGACGCCCTCGACGAACTGCTCGCCCAGGTCGGCGCCCGCGATCTCCACGTCTCCGCGTTCCACCCGACCGGCACGGCGGCCGCGGGCGGCGATCCGCAGGCAGCGCCCGCGGACCCCGAAGGCAGGCTCCGCGGTGTCCACGGGGTCCTCGTCGCGGACGGTTCGGTCCTGCCGGGCTGTCCTGAGGTCAACCCGCAGCTCAGCATCATGGCGGCGGCCCTGGCGGTCACGGACGCCTGGCTCGCCGGAGCGGGGCGCGGGGGCTGACCCGGCGTGGGCCACCCCAATGGGCCCCCGTGGTTCGCCGTGGCCGGGCGCGGCGCGGAGCATGAGGGAGTCCGTACGGCAGGAAGAGGACGCGCCCCCGTGCCCCGTACGGCAGGAAGAGGCGAGCCCCCATGAGCAGACGTGTTCTCCGCGGCCGGAGCGGATCACGGCGTGTCGCTGCCCTGTTGTCCGCGATCGCGTGCGGCTCCGTTCTCGTCTCGTGCAGTTCGGACGACGACGGGGGAGGCAGCAGCACGGCCTCCGTCACCCCGAGGCCCACCCCGCCGAACACGTCGAACTTCACGGGGACGCCGCCCTCCGCCATCGCGTCGGCGGCCTCCTCGATCATCGCGTCGGCCAGTGAACGGGCGGAGTCGGCCGCCGCCTCCCTGGAGGCCAGGGCCTCGGAGTTCGCGGCCTCGGTCTCCGCCGACACCGCCCGCGCCGCCGCCACCGCCGAGAAACAGCTGAAGGACGTCCAGGGCAGCGGCAACGCGACGTCCGAGGTCAGCATGAAGGGCGTGCCCACGGCGGAGACCGGCGGGCTGCGGGCCGTCCTCGTCACCATCACCAACACGACCGACGAGACCGCCTCGTACGCCGTGCAGATCGACTTCAAGAACCCCGACGGCAAGGTCGTGGAGACGAAGTTCGTCGGCGAGGAGAACCTGGAGCCGGGGAAGAAGGTGACGCCGATCGTGATCAGCCGCCAGCCCGTGGAGCCCCAGCTCACCGCCGTGCTCGCCAAGGCCCAGCGTTACTGACACGGGTTTCGCGGACGAGTGCCGAACCCGTGCTCCGCCCCCAGGAACCGCCCCGCCCCGCCCGGCGCGTGACGCCGCCGGGTCCGCCGTGCTCTTCGATGCCGGACACTTGACCGGTCAGGATCGAGCACCCGGCCGGACAGACGGGCCGGCGACGGAAGGCAGGCGGATGACCCACCCGATCACCGTGGGCGTGGACGGATCTCCCGAGAGCATGGCGGCGCTGGCCTGGGCCGGCCGCGAGGCCGTCCGCCGGGACGTGGCCCTGAGGGTGGTGTACGCCTGGCACTGGCCGCCGCACGGCATGGTCGGCGGGGGCGACCGGGAGGACCAGGCGCGCTGGGCCCACGGCATGATCGAGGAGGCGGCCCGCACGGTCACCGACCGGCACGCGGGCCTGCCGGTGACGGTCGACGTGATCGACTCCGCCGAGGGCGACGTGGTGGAGGCGCTGCTCGGTGTCGCGGCCGGCACGGGGACCCTGGTCCTCGGGTCGCGCGGCCACGGCGCGTTCGTCGGCTTCCTGCTCGGTTCCGTCGGACAGCGGGTGATAGCCGAGGCACCCTGCCCGGTGGTGCTGGTGCGTTCGGAGGACCGGCCCGAGGACGAGGCGGCCGGCCGGGAGATCGTCGTGGGCCACCAGGGCGGTCCCGAGGACGACGCCGGTCTCCGTTTCGCGTTCGAGACCGCGGCGGCCCGCGGCGCCGCGGTACGGGCCGTACGGGCGTGGAGTCTGCCGCCGGTGTTCGCCTACAGCCCCGGTTCGCTGAAGATGCTCGACGAGGCCGGCGGTCTGGAGCCGTACGAGAGGAAGGTGCTGGCCGAGGCGCTCCAGCCGTGGCGCGAACGCTTTCCCCAGGTGCCCGTCACCCAGCACATCGAGATGGGCAGCGCGGGCCAGGTGCTGCTGTCCCTCTCCGGCCGGGCCCAGCTGGTGGTCGTCGGCCGCAGGGCCGACCGCTCCGCGGTGGGCACCCGGATCGGTTCGGTGGCCCACGCGGTCATGCACCACGCGCCCTGCCCGGTGGCGGTCGTCCCGCACTCCTGACCCGGGGCCGCCCCGACGGACCCCGGGCCGGCCGCCGCGTCACGCGTTGTCGGCCCGGGACATCCGCAGGGCGAGGTCCTGGAGCAGATCGGCCGTCGAGACGTCGGTCCGCCCGGAGTCGTGGAGGTCGGCGAGCTCGGAGAAGAGGAAAGCGAAGGCGCCCACCAGCGAGATGGCGGCGGGGAGATAGGCGTCCGCGACCGCCTGCCCCGCCTCCGCGGGGCCGGCGTCACCGGGCACCTCGACCCGGGGGAACACCTCGGTGACGAGAGCGCCCAGGTTGTTCTCGGCGGACTCGACCCCGTCCTCCTCGTCCTGGGCGATCCTGCGCACCATGGCGTTGGTCTCGGTGAGCACGCCGATGGCGCGCAGGATGATCTCCGTCTGTTCCATGCCGTGAGCCTAAACGGGCGAAGCCCCTCCGTGACCGGGATCTTGGTCTCGGAATGGTAGACAGGGCGCATGAACGACAACTCCCGCGCCCGCAGGGCCCGCGCGCGATGACCGCCGGCATCGACACCCCCGACCGCCGGGGCCGCACCGGACTCGACCGCACGGGCCGCGACCTGACCGGCAACCCGCGCGTCAGGATCCGCGACGTGCGACTCCTGTCCTGCCACTGGTACGTGGAGCGCACCACCACCTTCGATCTCCGGCTCGCCGACGGAACCTGGAGCACCCAGGAGCGCGAGACCCACGACCGCGGCAACGGAGCCACCCTCCTGCTCTACGACGCCGAACGCGAAACCGTGCTGCTGACCAGGCAGTTCCGCTACCCCGCCTATGTCAACGGGCACCCGGACGGCATGCTGGTCGAGACGCCCGGTGGCCTCCTCGACGAGGACGACGAGCACCCCGAGAACGCCGTACGGCGCGAGGTCGTCGAGGAGACCGGGCACACCGTCGGCGAGGTCGAGCACGTCTTCGACGTCTACATGAGCCCGGGCTCGGTCACCGAACGGGTGAGCTTCTACGCCGCCTCCTACGGCCCGTCCACCCGCACCCACGAGGGCGGCGGACTCGACGAGGAGGGAGAGGACATCGAGACAGTCGAACTGCCCTTCCGCGAGGCCCTGTCGATGATCCGCACCGGGGAGATCGCCGACGCCAAGACGATCATGCTGTTGCAGTGGGCCGCCCTGGAAGGGCCCTTCGCCAAGGCTTGACCTCAAGAGCACTCCAACGAGCAGACTCCCGTTCGGGCCCGGGGACTTCGGGCCCGAGAGGGAGGGAACACCATGCGTTACCGCACGATCGGCACGGACCCGGCCACGCGTCGTGAGGTGAGTGTGCTCGCGCTCGGCGCGATGCTGTTCGGCTCGCTGACCGACGAGAAGACGTCGTTCGCCGTGCTGGACCGCTACGTCGAGGCCGGCGGCAACTTCATCGACACGTCCGACAACTACGCCTTCTGGATCGACGGCGGCCAGGGCGGCCAGAGCGAGGAACTGCTCGGACGCTGGCGGCGCAGCCGGGGCGTCGGCGACGAGATCGTCATCGCGACCAAGCTCGGCGCGCGCCCGCTGGCTCCGGGGACCGGCTTCGTCGACAACCCCGAGGGCTTGTCCGCCAAGGTGGTCCGCGAGGCCTTCGAGCGCAGCCGGGAACGCCTCGGCGTGGAGAGGATCGACCTCCTCTACGCGCACATAGAGGACCGCACCGTCGAACCGGGCGAGACCGTCCGGGCGTTCGGCGAACTCGTCCAGGAGGGCGGCGTCGGACTCCTCGGCGTGAGCAACCACGCCGTCTGGCGCGTGGAGCGGGCCCGCGCCCTGGCCGCCGCGGCCGGACTGCCGGGCTACGAGGTCCTCCAGTACCACCACAGTCTGCTGCGCCCGCGCTCCGACGTACCGAGCGGGCTCTTCCCCGAGGGGAACCTCGGCGCCGCGACCGGAGAACTCCTCAGCTACCTGGGGGCGGAGCCCGGGCTGGCCCTGGTCGCCTACTCGCCGCTGCTGGGCGGCGCCTACGGGCGGCGGGACAAGCCGCTGCCGTCCGACTACGACCACCCGGGGAACACCGCCCGGCTCGCCGTGCTCCGGGACGTGGCGAAGGAGACGGGGGCGACCCTCAACCAGGTCGTGCTGGCCTGGCAGATCGGCGGCGGGCTGCCGGTGATCCCGCTGGCCGGCGCCTCCTCGGTGGCCCAGTTGGAGGAGAACCTGGCCGCCGTGGACCTGGAACTCACCCCGGACCAGCGAGCGCGCCTGGACGCGGCCCACTGACACCTGCCGGGGCCGCGTCCCCGCGGTCTCCGGACGGCCTCGGCTAAGGGCGTTCGCCCTCGCTGGGCGGCCGGCGGGTGGTGAGCAGCAGCGCGATGTCGTCGGGGCGCTCGTCGGCCTGCCGGGCCTCGGCGGTGAGCAGGTCGGCGGCACGGGACAGGGACGGACCGCCCGCGCCGCGGTGCTGCGGGGGGCCCGCGTCGGCCAGCGTCGAGCGGAGGGCCTCGATCCCCTCGTCGATGTCCGTGCCGGGCCGCTCGACCAGCCCGTCGGTGTACAGGGCCAGCACGGCGTCGGGCTCCAGCACCAGGTCCGTCACGGGGTAGTCGGCGTCCGGGTCCACGCCGAGCACCACACCGCCCGGCAGGTCCAGGACCTCGGTGTGGCCGCCGGGGTGGCGCAGCAGCGGCTGCGGATGCCCGGCCCGCGCCGCCTGGGCGACCCCGGTGACCGGGTCGACCCGGACGTAGCAGCAACTCGCGAACTGGCCCGGGTCGAGGTCGATGAGCAGCCGGTTGGTGCCGCTCATCACCTCGTCCGGCGAATGGTCCCCGAGGGCGAACGCCCTCACCGCGCTGCGGAGCTGGCCCATGGTGGCGGCGGCCTGGACGCCGTGGCCCTGGACGTCCCCGATGACGAGGGCGAGCCCGTCGCCGGCCTCGACGACGTCGTACCAGTCGCCGCCCACGTCCATGCCGACGGTGCCGGGCAGGTAGCGGCCCGCAGTCCGCACGAGGGGGTGCGCCGAGAGCCGGTGCGGCAGCAGGGCCTCCTGGAGCCCGCGGGCGAGGGCCGCCTCGTTGTCGTAGCGCCTCGCCCGTTCCAGGGACTGCGCGATCAGCCCGGCGAGCGCGGTGAGGACCGTGCGCTCCTCGGTGCTGAACCCGCGGGGCCGGTCGAACCCGAGGATGCACGAGCCGACCGGGCGTCCGGAGGCGATCAGCGGAAGGAAGGCGCGGGCTCCGACGGTCGTGTCCATGGAGATGCCCGGATAGGCCGCGGCGAGCTGTTGCATCGACTCGAAGAACAGCGCCCGGCCGCTGGTCAGCGCCTCGACCCCGGGCAGTTTGGCGTCCAGGCCCACCCCGTCGAACGGGGCGAGGAACCCCTGCGGGAAACCGGTCTCCCAGGCCAGGTAGAGCCGTCGGTCCTGGAGCAGGTAGATGGCCAGGCGGCGGCTGCCGAAGGCGGGCAGCAGCTCGCGCATCACCACCTCGGACACCTGCCGCGCGGTCACCGCCTCGGTCAGCGCGATCGCGAGGACGATGGGCCGGTACTGCGGTGCCGTGCCCGGGGCACCGGTGCCGGGATCCTCGGCCCCGGCCCGTACGGCCTGCGTCGCCTCCACGTCGAGCGGCGCGTTCCCGGTGGCCTCCGAGGCCCGCGCCAGGGGCGTGATCTTGCAGGTCACCCCGCGCGGGCCGGGATAGACGGAGAAGCTCAGCCAGGTTCCCGTCAGATGTCCCGGAGTCGTCTCGGAGCCCTTTCCCAGCGGGCTGCGGGCCCTGAAGTGCACCGGGTCCGGCGAGAGCAGGGCGCTGCGCAGGTGGTCCTCGTAGGCGGGCTGGTCCATCCAGGGCACCACGTCCCACAGCATCCGTCCCAGCAGCTCTTCGCGCGGGCGGCCGAGCAGGTCGGCGGCGCGCGGGTTGGCGTACGTGATCAGACCGATCCGGTCGATCGCGAAGACGCCGTCCGGGAGCTGGTCGGCCGCCCCGTCCGCCGCCGGTCCCGGCCCCGGGTCGACGAGGGCGCCGCTGACCCGGTACGGCGGGGCGTCCGCCCCTCCCGCGGTCCACAGTTCGAGGAGCCGCAGTCCACCGCTCCCGGTGCGTACCGGCAGGGGATGGGGCGGCGGCCGGCCGGCGGCGGTCTCGCGCAGGGCGGCCAGCAGCAGCCGGGGCTCGTCGTGGGCCAGCGCGTCCGCGAAGGCCTCGGGGGTCCCCGCGAAATCCTCCTGGGGGATCCCCAGCAGCGCCCACAGCGCGTCGTCCGCGTTCAGCCTGCCGTCCTCCGGATCCCAGGTGAAGCCCCCGACGCACCGGGTGGACGGGCCGTCGACCGGCGGCCGGGTCCCGACGGGTTCGCCGTCCCACAGGACCGAGGCACCCTCCCCGTCCAGCTTCGCCAGGCCCGCTCCGAGCTCCGCCGCCACCGCCGTCATCCGGTCGCGGTCCGGCAGGACCTCGGTGGCGTCGGAGGCCGGCGGGCGCAGCACCGTCAGGACGCCGTACGGGGTCGAGTCGCTCACGACCGGCACGTAGAGCGACCCGAACTGGAACGGCAGCCCCGCCGCGAGCTGCGGATAGCGGCGCATCGTCTCCGTCGGATCGGCGAGCAGCACCTCCACGCCGAGCCGATGGGCGTCCGCGACCGGGAACGGCCGGTCCACGTGCATGCGCGACCAGGGGCGGAAGAGCGGTCCCGGCAGCCCCGCGAGCACGGCCATACGCAGCAGGCCGGGCGTGCCGGAGCGCAGATAGACGCCCCCCGCGAAGCCGCGGGCGGCCCGGATCGCGTCCGTCACCGCGTCACTGAGCAGAGAGGTCAGGCTGTCCGGTGCCCGGCCCTCACGCTCGGCGCTCCCTCTCATCGATCTGCCCTCGTCCGCCCGCCACCAGGGGGGTGACACAGCAAGAATGCGCCTCTCGGGCCGCTGACCGCACCTCGGCGTCCTCCATGGCACCAGGAGGCGAGACCATTCTTCCCGGCCGTGCCCGGACGCGCCCGGCGCGGACGCACCGGCCGGGTCCGGTCCGGGAACTGTCGGCGAGCCGCCGGTCCGGGACGCCGGTTTCAGGACGCCGGTCCGGGCCGCAGTGCCTCGGCGGCGGTGGCCGACACGGCCTCGGCCACCGCGCCGAGCGCGGGGAAGTCGAGCTTCCACTGCTGCCAGAACAGGGGGACGTCGATGCCCCGGCCCGCCGTGAGGGCGACCAGCCTCCCGGCGCGCAGCAGCGGTCCGGCCTGGACCTCGGGCAGCATGCCCCAGCCCATTCCGGCCACCACGGCGTCGACGAACCCCTCCGAGGTGGGGACGAAATGGCGCAGGGCGCCCGCTCCGGGACCGCCCGTGAGGGCGCGGACGAAGTCGTCCTGGAGGTCGTCGTCGCGGTCGAAGGCCACGACCGGGGCGGAGCCGATCAGCTCGCGCAGGGGCGTGCCGGTCGTGGTGCCGAGCCACCGCCCGGCGCAGCCGGGGCTCGCGACCGGCAGGTAGCGCATGATCCCGAGGGCGCGGACGGAACAGCCGGCCACCGGCTCGGGCGCCGAGGTGACCGCCGCCATCACCGTTCCCTCGCGCAGCAGCGCGGCGGTGTGGTCCTGGTCCTCGCGGCGCAGTTCGAAGCACAGCCGCAGTGCCTCCGGCACCCGGGCGAGCGCCGGCAGGAACCAGGTCGCCAGCGAGTCGGCGTTCACCGCGATCGACAGCCGGGTGGGCCCACCGGATCCGGCCATGCCCAGCTCGGCGTGGGCGTCCCGCTCCAGGAGGGCGAGCCGGCGCGCGAAACGCACCACGATCTCGCCGGACTCCGTCGGCCGCACCGGCTTCGACCGCGTCAGCAGGACCCTGCCGGTGCGCTGTTCGAGCGACTTGATCCGCTGGCTCACCGCCGAGGGCGTCACGTGCAGGGCCGTGGCCGCCGCGTCGAAGGTGCCCCCGTCGACCACCGCGAGCAGGGTGCGCACCTGGTCGAGGGGGAGTTCCGCCATCACGAGCGCTAACGATACGTAAGAATCTTTAGCTGTACTCCCGGCGGTCCGCTTCCTAGCGTCGAGGCATGACAGACGCCCTCACCACAGCGGCCGCCGGATTCGGCGCCGGTCTCTCCCTCATCGTCGCCATCGGCGCGCAGAACGCCTTCGTCCTGCGCCAGGGCGCCCGCAGGGACGCGGTCCTCGCCGTGGTGGCCGTCTGCGCCCTGTCCGACGCGCTGCTCATCGCGCTGGGGACCGTCGGGGTCGGAGCGGTGGTGGTGGCCTGGCCCGCGGCGCTCACCGCGGTCGGGCTGACCGGCGGCTGCTTCCTCGTCGTCTACGGGGTCCTCGCCGCCCGGCGGGTCCTGAGGCCCTCGGCCCTCCGGGCGGCCGCCGGATCCCCGGGCTCCGTGCGCCGCGCCGTCCTCACCTGCCTCGCCCTGACGTGGCTCAACCCGCACGTGTACCTGGACACCGTGTTCCTGCTCGGCTCGCTGGCGGCCGGGCACGGATCGCTGCGCTGGACGTTCGGGCTGGGCGCGGCGCTCGCCAGCCTGTGCTGGTTCGCGGCCCTCGGCTTCGGCGCGCGCCTCCTCGGCCGCCTCCTCGCCCGGCCCGCGTCCTGGCGCGTGCTGGACGGGCTCGTCGCCACGACGATGATCGCCATGGGCGCGGCACTGATCGCCGGCGCCTGAGCCGCCGTACGCGCCGCGCCGCGGGGCCGGGACGGCCGCCTCGCGCACTCCTCGTGCCCCCGGGGGACACGGGCCGTCCACGCTCGGCCATAGTGATCCCGAACAGAAAGATGTATCGAGCAATCAGGATGGGCGTGGACACGAGCCGGAGCAGTACGGACAGCGGCGCCGCGGAGCCGGACGGGAGCACGGGGAGCGAGCGGCCGGACCGCTCCGGATGGCGCCGGTGGGCCATGGACACCCGGCCGCTGCGCCGCCCCGCCTACCGCCGGCTGTGGTCGTCGACCGCCGTCACGGCCGTGGGCAGCCAGCTCACCGCCGTCGCCGTGCCCAAGCAGATCTACGACATCACCGGCTCCTCGGCCTGGGTCGGTTACGCGAGCCTCGCGGGCCTGCTGCCCCTCGTGCTCTTCGCCCTGTGGGGCGGCGCGATCGCCGACAGCACGGACCGCCGCAAGCTGCTCCTCGTCACCAACACCGGCATAGCCGTCACCTCCCTGCTCTTCTGGGTCCAGGCGGTCACCAGGCTGGACTCGGTGCCCGTCCTGATGGTCCTGCTCGCCCTCCAGCAGGCGTTCTTCGGACTCAACTCCCCGGCCCGCAGCGCGTCCATCGCCCGGCTCGTCCCGGCGGACGAACTCCCCGCCGCCAACGCGCTCGGCGCGACGGTCATGCAGACCGGTTCGGTGGCCGGCCCGATGCTCGCCGGCGCGCTCATCCCCCTCGTCGGGCTGCCCGAGCTCTATCTGATCGACGCCCTCGCCCTGTGCGTCACCGTGTGGGCCGTCCTGCGGCTCCCCGCGCTGCCGCCCCTCACGAGAACGGCCTCCCGGCGCGCGGGCCTGCGCGAAGTGGTGGCCGGTTTCCGCTACATCGCCCTGCACAAGGTGCTCCTGCTGTCCTTCCTCGCCGACATCATCGCCATGGTCCTCGGCATGCCGCGCGCCCTGTTCCCGCAGCTCGCCGCCGAGACGTACGCCTCCTGGGGCGAAGGACTCGCGCTCGGCCTGCTGTTCGCGGCGGTCCCCGCCGGCGCGGTCGTGGGCGGACTGATGTCGGGCACCTTCTCCCGCGCCCGCAGGCACGGCCTGATGGTCATCGCCTCCGTCGCGGCCTGGGGCGCGGCCGTCGCCGGGGCCGGCCTCAGCACCAGTCTGTGGCTCGCCGTGGTCTTCCTGGCGGTGGCCGGCGTCGCCGACATGGTCTCCATGGTCTTCCGCGGCGCGATCCTGCTGTCCGCCGCCACCGACGAGATGCGCGGACGGCTCCAGGGCGTCTTCACCGTCGTCGTCGTGGGCGGCCCGCGCGTCGCCGACGTCCTTCACGGCACGGCCGGTTCGGCCTTCGGAGCGCCCGCCGCGGTCGCCGGCGGAGGCCTCCTGGTGATCATGGCGGTGCTTGTGCTCGCTTTTGTCACACCGGCGTTGAGGCGTTACACAATCTGAATACAAAAAACGACCATGGTGGTTCTAGAGTGACCGCCATGGTGGACACGCGGCCGACGTCGGCTTTCCATGCGCAGAACATCAGCGCGGACAGCACCTCCCGTCTGGTGGGCGCCCTGGATGCCCAGGACGTCAACGACGGTGTGCAGCGCCTTCGTTCGTGGGCGCACGCGGCACTGGCCGTACGGCCCGGAGAGCGGGCGCTCGACATCGGCTCGGGCACCGGATCGCAGACCCGCCGTCTCGCGGCGGCCGTGGGTCCCCGCGGCAGGGTGCTCGGCATCGAACCCAACCCCGGACTGCGCGCCGTGGCCGAACAGCGGGGGACCGACGAGCGCAGCGCCGCGCGTTTCGCCGACGCCGACGCCCTCGCGCTGCCGCTGCCCGACGCCACCGTCGACGTCGTGTGGTGCGAGCGGGTGCTCCAGCACCTCGCGGAGCCGGAGAAGGCCGTCTTCGAGATAGCGCGCGTGCTGCGCCCCGGCGGACGGGTCGCCCTGCTGGACACCGACTGGGCGACCACGATCCTGCACCCCGGGGACCCCGAGACGATTGCCGCGCTCACCACCGGCGCGCTGTCCGCGGCCGCCGACCCGTACTCCGGACGCAAGCTGGTCGGGCGGCTCACGGCCGCCGGGCTGGTCATCGACGACCGTGGGTCGCAGGCCCTTCTCCAGGACCACAAGTCGGTCGCCTGGCCGCTCATCCGCATGCTGGGCGACTCGGCGGTGGGCCGCGGGCTCATCGGTGAGGCGCAGCGCGACCGCCTGTACGAGGACCTCACGGAAGCCGCGCGCCAGGGCGGTCTGCACATGTCCGTGACGATGTTCGGGGCCGTGGCGCACCGGCCGGAATGACCGGTGCAGGGTTCATGGCGTAGCGCCCGGATTGATCCGGAATACAATGGAATGGCCGTCGCTGACGGGCCAGTACGCAGATTTCCCCTGGTATTGGGGGTACGCGAACACCATGTACACCGCGAGCCAAGACCTGATCACAGCAAGCTCATCGCTGAACGCGGGGGCCGCCTTCATCGGGGGCCTCTTCATCGCCGGTGCCCTAGTCTGGGCCGTCCGGATGGGCATCCGGGTGCGGAACCTGGAATCGCGCCCGCCCGCTCCCGATGAGCAGCCCAGACTGCCCGACTCCGGGGCGGTGCACGAGGAGCGCGAGATGCGAGAGCCCGACGAGGTCCCGCACGCCGCGGACGAGAGTGAACGGCTGATGCCGTACAACATGCACTCCGCGGGCACGAAACACGCCGACGACCAGCACCGGAAGCGCTGGCAACCAGGGTCCAGCGGGTCCTTCGGCAGCGGCGGACCCGGCAGGACCTGACCGGGGCGCGAAGAGCCGGCCGCCGCGAGCGGCCGGTTCCTTCTGCGCGCGCACCGGCCGAGCTCCGGCCGGTGCCCACGCTCCCGGCACGGCACGGCCTCCCGGCACGGCACGGCCTCCCGGCGCGGCGCGGCCTCCCCGTGTCGCGCCGGCCCACGGGCGCGGCGCCGGGCGGTCCCGGCGGCCACCCCTCGCCGGGGGCCGGCCGCCTGCGCGCGTGGCGCTCGCCCGCCCGGTGCGCAGGGGCGGGGCGGTGACCGGCGGCGCGGGCCGGGAGCGGTGACCGGGAGCGCGGTCCTCAGCCGTCCAGTGCCTGGGCGATCAGGGTCTGCAGGTACAGCCCGCGGTGGGCGTCGAGGTCCGCCGGGCGGCCCGAGCGGACGGCCTCGGCGAACTCCCGGCGCAGCACGGGCCAGGACTCCTCGTGGTCGAGGGCCCCGGAGTCGAACACCAGCGCGGGATGCCGGCCGAACAGTTCGACACGGGTGATCCCGTGCTCGACCTCGACCGAGCCCGACAGGGACGCCTGGCTCACGGCGCCGCTCTCGTGCTCGCAGGTGAGCTCGATCCAGCGGCGCGGGTCCCCGGCGCCGCGCACCTGGACGACCGGCCCCAGAGCCGCGTCCAGCAGATCGAGCAGATGCGGTCCGAGGTCCAGGAGCGCCCCGTGTTCGAGGCGCCACGGGGTCGCGAAGTCACCGCCCAGGAAGGCGCCGCTGAGACCGCAGGACCGCGCGCCCGACACGTCCAGGGTCCGCGCCGTCGCGAGGAACCGCCGGGTCGCCGGGTGGTAACGGTTCGTCAGGACGAGCTGCGAGACCACGCCCGAGGCGTCGACCGCGTCCACGAGCCGCCTCGCCGAGGCCAGGTCGAGCGCGAGCGGCTTCTCCAGGAGCAGGGCCTTGCCCGCCTCGGCGGCCCGTACGGCCAGCTCGGCCTGCACGGAGGGCGGAACCGAGAAGGCCACCGCCTCGCAGTCGTCGAGCAGTTCCCCGAAGGTCGCGGCGACCTCCGCGCCGTACGGGGCCGCCGTCTCGCGGGCGGCCTCCGGCCGGCGGGCCCACACCGACGTCAGCGCCGTCTCGGGCCCGGCGGCGAGCACCCGGGCGTGCACTCCCCGCGCCCAGGGCCCCGCGCCGACGAGCCCCACCCTGACGGGGGCACGGTTCCAGGCGGGTGAGTCGGTGGTCATGGCGTCTCCTCTGCGGTGTGCGCCGCCTGACGCCCCGTCGGACGGCGGGACCGGCGACGGACCGAGGCGGCGGGTTCGGTCCTCGGACGTGTGGACAGACTCCACCACGGCATCCCGGCGTTCGGCACCACGGCATCCCGGCGTTCGGCCGGAGGGCCGGCCCCGCGCCCGTACCCCGGCGTCCCGGAGGGTGTGCAGGGGCGTGGAGACGCGGCGCGCGAACCCGGAGAGCGCGCCTCTGTCGGCCCCCGCCCGCCGCACGCCATCATGCCGGACATGGATCCCACACAGGACAAAGCAGGCTTCGGGGGCGGTACGGACCTGCCCGCGCTGCCCGAGGACTGGGAGCGGTGTCTCGCCGTGGCCGCCCACCCGGACGACATCGAGTACGGCACGGCCTGCGCCGTCGCACGCTGGACCGCGCGGGGCAAACAGGTGACCTATCTGCTGGCGACCAGGGGAGAGGCCGGCATCGACGGCCTGCACCCGGACCGGGCGGCGCCGCTGCGCGAGGCCGAGGAACGGGCCGGCGCACGGCAGGTCGGCGTCGAGACCGTCGAGTTCCTCGACCACCGCGACGGCGTCGTCGAGTACGGGACCGGGCTGCGCCGGGACATCGTGCGCGCGATGCGCCGCCACCGGCCCGAGATCGTGGTGTCCGGCGCGTTCACGGTACGGATGGTCGGCGGCATGACCAACCAGGCGGACCACCGGGCGGTGGGCCTGGCCGCCCTCGACGCGGCCCGCGACGCGGGAAACCGCTGGATCTTCCCCGAACTCGCCGACGAGGGCCTCGAACCCTGGAGCGGCGTCCGGATGGTGTGCTTCGCCGGAGCGGAACGGCCCACCCACGGCGTCGACGTCACCGGCGAACCCCTCGAACGCGGCATCGCCTCGCTGGAGGCGCACGCCGAGTACACCAAGGGCCTGGGCGCGGGCGCCTTCGAACCGCGGCCGTTCCTCACCTGGGCGGCCGGCATGGGCGGAGCGGCGCTGGGCGTCGAGTCCGCCGTCCTCTTCGACGTCCACCAGCTCGCCCCGGACGGTCCGCCGCCCTGGGTGTGAACACAAGTGGTCCCCAAGCCCCCGCGGGCGGCGGCGATTTGACCTGATCGTGGGGGCCTGGGAGGGACGGGACTCATAGGCTGTGCGGGAGTGATCACCAACGAACCGAGGAGCGAACGTGACACCACGCCCGCACGAGGCACGCCCGCACGAGGCCGCACGACGCACGACCGTCCTTCGCCGCGAGGCCGTCGTCGCGGCCGTCCCCGTCGCGCTCGCCGCGCTGCTCACCGCGGCGGGCCCCGCCACGGCGGCCGGGACCGTGGGCTCCGCCGGCGCGGGAGACCCGTACTTCCCCCTCGCGGGCAACGGCGGCTACGACGTCCGCCACTACGACCTGACGCTCGGCTACGACCCGCACGGCCGCCACCTCGACGGCAAGGCGGTCATCACCGCCAGGGCCACCCAGCGGCTGACCCGGTTCGACCTCGACCTCAGCGGGCTGAAGGTCACCGGAGTCGCCGTCGACCACGCCAAGGCGGCCTTCCGGCGCGACGGACGGGAACTCGTCGTCACCCCCCGGGACACCCTGCGCAAGGGCCAGGAGTTCCGCGTCACCGTCACCTACTCCGGCACCCCGAAGCCGGTCACCGACCCCGACGGCTCCACCGACGGCTGGATCCCCACGGACGACGGGGCGTTCGTGGCCGGCGAACCCCAGGGCGCGATGACCTGGTTCCCCGCCAACAGCCACCCCAGGGACAAGGCGTCGTACGACTTCACCCTGACCGTCCCGAAGGGGCGCACCGCCGTCGCCAACGGCGTCCTGCTCGGGCAGCGCACCGCGAACGGCAGGACCACCTTCCGCTGGCGCCAGTCCGAGCCGATGGCGGCCTACCTCGCCACGGCGACCGTCGGCACGTTCAAGGTCGAGCAGTACACCACCCGCGACGGCCTGAAGATCTACAACGCCGTCGACCCCCGCGAGGCGGCCGCCGCCGCGCCGGTGGTCAAGAAGCTGCCGTCCGTCCTGGCCTGGGAGAGCAAGCTCTTCGGCCCCTACCCCTTCAAGGCGGCCGGAGCCATCGTCGACCGGGCCCCGGAGGTCGGCTACGCCCTGGAGACCCAGACCCGTCCCGTGTACGACTCCGCGCCCGACCTGGACACCCTCGTCCATGAGAGCGCCCACCAGTGGTTCGGCGACTCCGTCACCGTGACCCGGTGGAAGGACATCTGGCTCAACGAGGGCTTCGCCACCTACGCCGAATGGCTGTACGCCGAGCAGCACGGCGGCAGGAGCGCGCAGAAGGCCTTCGACGAGCTGTACGCCACCCCCGCGGGCAAGGACCTCTGGGCCTTCCCGCCCGGTGACCCCGGCAGCGGCGAGCACATCTTCGAGACCCCGGTCTACGCCCGGGGCGCCATGGTCCTGCACGAGCTGCGCACGACCGTCGGCGATCCCGCGTTCTTCCGCATCCTGCGCTCCTGGGCCACCGGCCACCGCGGCGGGCACGGCACGACGGCGCAGTTCGTCCGGCTCGCCGAGCGGGAGTCCGGCAAGGACCTGACCGCTCTCTTCCACACCTGGCTGTTCACGGCCGGGAAGCCCGCCTCGGCCTGAGGCGGGGTTCCCGGCCCGGGGGGGGGGGGGGGGGGCGGCGGGCGCCCCCC
>NZ_JBHYPZ010000060.1:51270-56337 GCF_042746485.1 Streptomyces sp. NPDC058751
TTCCGGGCGGGTCCCCCGGCCTCGCCCTGCGCGGGGTTCCCCGGCCGTGGCTGCGGTCGGGCTCAGGCCGGCCGCAGCCACACCGTCGCCAGCGGCGGCAGCGTCAGCTCGATGCTGGTCGGACGGCCGTGCATGCCGATCGCCTCGGCCTTTACGGGCTCGGTGTGGACGACGTCGCTTCCGCCGTAGCGGAGGCTGTCGGTGTTGAGGACCTCCCGCCAGGCGGGGACGTGCTCGGGGACGCCGAGGCGGTAGTCGTGGCGGACGGCGGGGGAGAAGTGGGAGACGGCGAGGAGCGGGGTGCCGTCGGCGGCGTACCGCAGGAAGGCGAAGACGTTGTCGTCGGCGGCGTCGCCGACGACCCACGTGAAGCCGGACGGGTCCGTGTCGCGTTCCCACAGCGCGGGTTCGCCGCGGTAGAGGGCGTTGAGGTCGCGGACGAGGTCCTGGACCCCGCGGTGGTCGCCCTCGGCGCAGTACTCCGGGTCGAGGAGCCACCACTCGGGGCCCTCGGCCTCCTTCCACTCCCCGCCCTGGGCGAACTCCTGTCCCATGAAGAGGAGTTGCTTGCCCGGGTGGGCCCACATGAAGCCGAGGTAGGCACGCGCGTTGGCGCGCCGCTGCCACCAGTCGCCGGGCATCTTGGAGACGAGTGCCTGCTTGCCGTGCACGACCTCGTCGTGGGAGATCGGCAGGACGTAGTTCTCGCTGTAGGCGTACACCATCGAGAAGGACATCTCGTCGTGGTGGTACTTGCGGTGGATCGGCTCGTGCTGCATGTACACCAGGGAGTCGTGCATCCAGCCCATGTTCCACTTGAACCCGAAGCCGAGTCCCCCGTCGGACGTCGGACGCGTGACGCCGTCCCAGGCGGTGGACTCCTCGGCGATCGTGACGACGCCGGGGTTGCGGCGGTAGACGGTGGCGTTCATCTCCTGGAGGAACGCCACCGCGTCGGGATTGTCCCGCCCGCCGAACTCGTTGGGGACCCACTGGCCCTCTTCGCGGGAGTAGTCGAGGTAGAGCATGGAGGCGACGGCGTCGACGCGCAGGCCGTCGATGTGGAACTCCTCGCACCAGTAGGTGGCGTTGGCGACGAGGAAGTTGCGGACCTCGCGGCGGCCGTAGTCGAACTCCAGGGTGCCCCAGTCGGGGTGGTGGGAGCGCCGGGGGTCGGCGTGTTCGTAGAGCGGGCGGCCGTCGAACTCGGCGAGGGCCCAGTCGTCGCGGGGGAAGTGGGCGGGTACCCAGTCCATGAGGACACCGATGCCGGCCCGGTGCAGGGAGTCGACGAGGTGCTTGAAGTCGTCGGGGGTGCCCAGG
This sequence comes from Streptomyces sp. NPDC058751, assembly GCF_042746485.1. Lineage (NCBI taxonomy): Bacteria > Bacillati > Actinomycetota > Actinomycetes > Kitasatosporales > Streptomycetaceae > Streptomyces > Streptomyces sp. NPDC058751. The sequence goes on from NZ_JBHYPZ010000060.1 coordinate 52,594, forward strand.
CGCGCGGTGGGCGCGTAGAAGCCGGTGACCTGGTAGCCCCAGGAGCCGCCGAAGGGGTGCTCGGCGACGGGCATCAGCTGGACGTGGGTGAAGCCGAGGTCGTTGACGTAGGCGGGGAGCTGGTCGGCGAGCTGACGGTAGGTCAGGCCCGGCCGCCAGGAAGGCAGATGGACCTCGTACGCGGAGAACGGCGCCTCGTGCAGCGGGCGGCGCTCCGCCCGTTCCCTCATCCACGTCGAGTCCTGCCAGGTGTACGACGACCGCGTCACGACCGACGAGGTCGCCGGAGGCACCTCGGTGCGGCGGGCCATCGGGTCGGCGCGCAGGGTGCGGGACCCGTCGGGGCGCGTGATGTCGAACTTGTAGAGCGTCCCCTCGCCCATGCCGGGCAGGAACAGCTCCCACACACCGGACGATCCGAGCGAGCGCATCGGGAACCCGGCGGCGCCGTCCCAGTGGCAGAAGTCCCCGCAGACCCGGACCCCTCGGGCGTTGGGGGCCCACACGGTGAAGCGCGTGCCCTCCACACCGCCGTGGGTCATCGGCTCGGCGCCGAGCGCCCGCCACAGTTCCTCGTGCCGGCCCTCGGAGATCAGATGCAGGTCCAGCTCACCGAGCGCGGGCGGGAACCGGTAGGGGTCCTGCGTCTCGAACTCGGCCTCGTCGTACGTCACCACCAGGGTGTACGCGGGAATCCCGTCGAACGGCAGGGCGGAGCCGAAGAGCCCGTCGCCCAGGTCGTCCAGAGCGGTGCGGTGCCCGTCCACGACCACCGCCACCCCCCGGGCACACGGCCGCAGCGCCCGGAACACCACTCCGCCCGGCACCGGATGGGCACCCAGCAGCGCGTGCGGATCGTGATGGGTGCCGGACAGCAGCCGCCCCCGGTCCGTGGGGTCCAGCGCGGCGTGCTGCGCGGACGGGGCGACGGGCTTGGCCCGTCGTACGCGGGAGGATGCGGTGCGGGTCACGGCTTGGGCCTCTCGAAGTGGGGATGGCGGGGTGCTCGGCGGGAGTGCTCAGGCTGGTCGGTGGTCGGTGGTCGGTGGTCGGTGGTCGGTGGTCGGGAGCCGGGTGACCGGTCACCGACGGCGGCCGGTGGTCAGGGGAGGTCGGCGAGCCGTCCGACCGCCGCCATGGGCACGGGCAGCCAGTCCGGCCGGTGCCGTGCCTCGTAGAGGACTTCGTACACGGCGCGGTCCGTCTCGTACGCGCGCAGCAGCTCGGGTTCCTCGCGCGGGTCCCAGGCCGCCGCGGCGGCGTAGCCCGCGCAGAAGGCCTCGCGGCAGCGCTCCGCCCACTTCGGACGCCAGGGCTGCCGGGAGCGGGCCGCGTAGTCGAAGGACCGCAGCATGCCCGCGACATCGCGTACGGGCGACTGGACACGCCGACGTTCGCTGATCGGGCGGGCCGGTTCACCCTCGAAGTCGATCACCGACCACCGCTGCCCGGCCCGCAGGACCTGGCCGAGGTGGAGATCGCCGTGGATGCGCTGGGCGGGGCGGACCGCGGCGTCCAGGGCGGCGAGCGCGTCGAACGCCGACCGCAGACCCGGCGCGTGCGGGCGGAGTTCGGGGACCGAGCGGACCGCGGCGTCGAGACGCCCGCCCATCGCCTCCGCGAGCCGCCGGTTCCGGTACGGACTCGGCGCGTCCACCGGGAAGGCCGTGGCCAGGGCCAGGTGCACCTCGGCGGTGGCCCGGCCCAGTTCGTACGCCTCGCCCGTGAAGTCCTGCCGCGAGCCGAGGGATTCGAGGGCCAGCGTCCAGCCGTCGGCGGCGTCGCGCAGGTACGGCTGGAGCACGCCGAGGGTCGCCTCCTGCGGCTCCGAGGTCCTGAACCACGCGGCCGGCGCCGGGACGCGGGTGCAGCCCTGTCCGGCCAGCGCGCGCGGCACCTCCAGGTCCGGGTTGATGCCGGGCTGGACGCGCCGGAAGACCTTCAGTATGAACGCGTCCCCGTAGACCAGTGAGGTGTTGGACTGCTCGGCGTCGAGGAGGCGCGGCGTGAGGCCGGACGGCACCGTCACCCGGGGGTCGCGCTCGAACCGCAGCGGTCCCGCCGTACCCGAACGGCGCAGCCGTTCGAGGAGCAGTCCCGCGGCCTTCGGGTCGTGGAAGGCGTCGTACACGGTCAGGTGGGCCAGCGGGCCGGCGCTCGCCCGGCCGATGAAGGCGTGGGCGAGCCGCGGCGGCAGGACCTCCCGCACACCGAGCAGCAGTTGGTAGCAGTCCTCGGCCGCGGGGGCGCCGGTCGCGTCGTGGGCGGGCGGGCCGAGGTGCTCGGTGCGGACCAGCAGGTGCAGACACCCCGGGTACAGCTCGGTGGTCGACAGCAGCGTCAGATCCGTCACGGGTCTGCCCTTGCCCGCGAACCAGCGCTGTCGCGGCAGCCAGGCGCACAGCAGTTCGGTCAGCGAGGTGAGCAGCGGAGCGGTGTCGGGGCCGCTCGGACGATGCAGAGCGGTGTGCGTCATGACGGCACGTCCTTTCAGGGGCGGGCGGGCTGTCGAGGGGTACGCGTTCACACGCGCCTCGCGGTGCCGGGCCCGACCGCGGGGCGCAGGCGGAACCAGTAGAAGCCGTGGCCGGCGAGGGTGAGCAGGTAGGGCAGTTCGCCGATGGCGGGGAACCGGACGCCGCCGATCAGTTCTACGGGGTGCCTGCCGTCGAACGCGCGCAGGTCGAGCTCGGTGGGCTGGGCGAAGCGCGAGAAGTTGTGCACGCACAGCACCAGGTCGTCCTTGTATTCCCGCAGGAAGGCGAGGACGGCGGGGTTGGTGGAGGGGAGTTCGGTGTAGGAGCCGAGTCCGAAGGCCTTGTTCTGTTTGCGGATCTCGATCATGCGGCGGGTCCAGTGCAGCAGTGACGAGGGGGAGGACATGGACGCCTCGACGTTGGTGACCTGGTAGCCGTAGACCGGGTCCATGATGGTCGGCAGGTAGAGCCTGCCGGGGTCGCTGGAGGAGAAGCCGGCGTTGCGGTCGGGGGTCCACTGCATGGGGGTGCGCACGGCGTCGCGGTCGCCGAGCCAGATGTTGTCGCCCATGCCGATCTCGTCGCCGTAGTAGAGGATCGGGCTGCCGGGCAGGGAGAGCAGCAGTGCGGTGAAGAGTTCGATCTGGTTGCGGTCGTTGTCCAGGAGGGGGGCGAGGCGGCGGCGGATGCCGATGTTGGCGCGCATACGCGGGTCTTTCGCGTACTCGGCGTACATGTAGTCGCGTTCCTCGTCGGTGACCATTTCGAGGGTGAGCTCGTCGTGGTTGCGCAGGAAGATGCCCCACTGGCAGTTCGCGGGGATGGCGGGGGTCTTGGCGAGGATCTCGGAGACGGGGTAGCGGGACTCGCGGCGGACGGCCATGAAGATGCGGGGCATGACGGGGAAGTGGAAGGCCATGTGGCACTCGTCGCCGCCGGAGGGGAAGTCGCCGAAGTAGTCGACGACGTCCTCGGGCCACTGGTTCGCCTCGGCCAGCAGCACCGTGTCCGGATAGTGCGTGTCGATGTCGACCCGGAGCCGCTTGAGGAACTGATGGGTGGCCGGGAGGTTCTCGCAGTTCGTGCCCTCCGCCTGGTACAGGTACGGCACCGCGTCGAGCCGGAACCCGTCGATGCCCAGGTCCAGCCAGAACCTGAGGGCCGCCAGGATGTCCTCCTGGACGGCCGGGTTCTCGTAGTTGAGGTCGGGCTGGTGGGAGAAGAAGCGGTGCCAGTAGTACTGCTTGCGGACGGGGTCGAAGGTCCA